>DATHMS010000185.1:0-5764 GCA_035486795.1 Candidatus Sulfotelmatobacter sp.
TCACTCGCTACTGTATTGAGATATCTCTTTCTTGCGGTTCGCAACCGAGTTTAGTAAAAGCTCCCCAATTCGTCAGGTCGATCTCGAGGCGAAAAGTCACGCGCGGCAAGGAACCTGCCGGAGGTTTGTTCTCAAGTACTGATTAGTTGCGTTGCCGGGCAAGTGGAATTTAGCCAAAAGAAGATGTCCGGTGACTCGACTAATCAGGACCCAGCTTCCCACCCATCTGCACCTGTTAGTTTTGACAATGGCGTCGCTTATGACCTGGCACTAGTCTCCGCCCTTCCGGGCCAAAAATTGCCGTCCCGATTAAGTCCAAATCTGGAGCTCTCTGATGAGAGCTGCAGGGGAAAGTGCGTGTCGCCGCCAGCGGCTACGCCGAGGAGTAGACCGGCATCGCTTTGGGAGTGTTTTCAAGAGGAATGAAGCTGTGAAACGAAGCGGGTCCATAGCAATTGCGATACTAGTGAACCTTTCACTGGCAATACTCTTGTTGCTGTGTGGGGCGCCTGAAGCTCAAACTTCCAAAGCGCAGGGAATGATAACGGTACGAAACGGCGACACCATGACAGTGCAGACAGGGGATTCGTCGAACGTAGTGGTGGTGCTCACCGACAGCACCCAAGTGGCCCAAATACAGGGAGTCTTCAAGGCGCGACGCAAGCAGACGTCCATGGCTGCCTTGATACCCGGCCTGCAGGTCCAGGTGCAAGGTGCGTATAACGCGCAGAATCAACTAGTGGCGAGTTCGATCAAGTTCAAAGGAAATCACCTGGAAGACGCACAAACTATCCAAGCTGAACTCCGGCCGACGAAAGAACAGGTCGAGCAGACTCAGCAGCAGCTCGCGGAGCAGCAGGCCGCACTCGAACGCCAACAACAGGAAATACAAGCACAACAGCAACAAATGAAGCTCGCGCAGGAGAAAATTGATGCCAACAAAGCGTCGATTGCCGCGGCTAACAAGCGCTTCGGGCAGTTGCACGACTGCAAGATCATAGACGAAGTAACCGTTCTATTCGCCAATGGCAAGGTGGAGATCGATCCGAAGCACTACCAACAGTTGCTGGATTTGGCGGCGAAAGCCAAGACGATCACCGCCTACACCAACCTGGTGAAGGGCTATGCCTCATCGGTGGGAAGCGCCGCGCTCAACCAAAGGCTGAGCGAGGACCGCGCCAACAACGTAACGCAATATTTGCAGCAGCGAGGTCTCATCCCTCTTACGAATATGCTGGCTCCAGGTACTATGGGTGAGAGTCGGCAGGTAGGCACTGACAAGACAGCCGACGGCCAAGCCGAAAACAGGCGGGTCGTAGTCAGAGTGTTACAAAACAAGGGCATCGCCGGCACCTAGCAAAAACGAAACCGGACAGGTCTGCCCGGAACAAAACCCTAAGCAGCGGGGGCTGTATGCGAGCTCTTGCCCAAGCGTGCCAGTGATGGCAATGCGGCCAACCGCGTTCATCTTTCCCAGCGCGTCATGAGTTGCGTAACTCACCCTCCCGGCCTATAACAACTCGCCGAGCGGATGGAACCGGAGCGAAAGCGATGGATTCAAAGTCAAGAGCCGTGGAGCCTCAGATTCAGAAAGAATCCTCGGTTTCCGCTTGTGAGGTTATAGAAGAGAAGCGGTTGAAGAGTGTGCGTCACGAGGGCGTGCCTTGGAAGAAGTGGGGCCCGTATCTCGCTGAGCGACAGTGGGGGACGGTCCGCGAAGACTACAGCGAGGACGGTGACGCCTGGAATTTTTTCACCCATGATCATGCCCGTTCGCGCGCATACCGCTGGGGCGAGGACGGCATCGCCGGCATTTCCGATGACAAACAGCGCCTCTGTTTCGCGCTGGCTTTGTGGAACGGCAAAGATCCGATTCTCAAGGAACGGCTCTTCGGATTGACCAACAGCGAAGGCAACCACGGCGAGGACGTGAAGGAGTACTACTTCTACCTCGACAGCACGCCGACGCACTCCTACATGAAGTATCTCTACAAGTACCCGCAGGCGGCGTATCCCTACAGCGATCTGGTGGAGACGAACCGCCGCCGTTCCAGGAACGACATCGAGTACGAGCTTTTGGATACCGGCGTCTTCAACGACGACCGCTACTTCGACGTTTTTGTGGAGTACGCCAAGGACGGCCCAGAGGACATTCTGGTGCGGATAACCGCAGCCAACCGGGGACCAGACGCATGCGAACTACATTTGTTGCCGACACTATGGTTCCGAAACGACTGGTCGTCGTGGATTGCGGAATCTAATAGAGCCGCCCAGAAACCGAAACTCAAGCAGATCTCGGCGGTCGCAGGCACGAGTGCGGTTGAGATCGCTCATCCGCTGCTGGGTACCTACATCCTTCAGTGTGACGGCGAGGTGCCACTGCTCTTCACCGAAAACGAAACAAATCACGAACGGCTTTTCCCTGGGCAAAAAAACGAGAGCCCCTACGCTAAGGACGGCATCAACAACTGCGTGGTGCAGGGCGATGCGGGTGCAGTGAACCCTGAAAAGCAGGGAACAAAGGTTGCAGCGCACTATCGGCTCGCGGTGGCTTCCGGGCAATCGTCAACCGTGCGGCTGCGTCTGGCCGTCCAAACCGAGGCGAAAAAGAATGCAAAAAGCAAAACCACCGCAGCCAGCTTCGGCACCGAATTTGACAAGATCTTTGCCGACCGGCTCCAGGAGGCGGACGACTTTTACCGCTCCGTAACTCCGCCTTCGATTTCCCTGGACGCAGCTAAAGTGATGCGCCAGGCCCTCGCCGGCATGCTCTGGAGCAAGCAGTTCTATTTCTTTGACGGTGATAACTGGCTGGACGAACACCACTCGAACCCGCTCCACACCGGATATCGGAATTCTCGGAACTCGGACTGGTACCACATGCTGAACCAGGACATCATCTCCATGCCCGATAAGTGGGAATACCCCTGGTACGCGGCCTGGGACTTGGCATTTCACACCCTTCCACTCTCAATCGTGGACCCTGACTTTGCCAAGGAGCAGATGGAGCTGATGCTGGGCTCCGGTTACTTGCACCCCAACGGGCAGATGCCAGCCTATGAGTGGAACTTCAGCGACGTGAACCCCCCGGTCCACGCCTTTGCTACCCTCTTTTTGCATCGCTCCCAGCAGGCCCTGCACGGCGCAACGGACTTGGATTTCCTGAAGCAAACGTTCAACAAGTTGCTGCTGAACTTCACCTGGTGGGTGAACCGCAAGGATCGCTTCGGCAAGAACGTGTTCGAGGGAGGCTTTCTCGGCCTTGACAACATCGGCGTGTTCGACCGCAGCGCCCCACTTCCCACCGGAGGCCACCTGGAGCAGGCCGACGGCACGGCCTGGATGGCCCTGTTCAGCCAGAACATGATGGAACTCGCGTGCGAAATCACCGTTCATGATCCCACCTACGAGCCCATGATCGCCAAGTTTGCCGAACACTTCTGTTACATCGCCTCAGCCATGAACCGAGCCGATCATGACAGCATGTGGGACGAGGAAGATGGCTTCTACTACGATCTGCTGCGGTTGCCCGACGGAAGCTCACAAAGGCTCAAGGTGCGCTCCATGGTAGGACTTCTGCCTCTATGCGCCACGACAGTTAACGAGAAGTGGATACGGGAACGCATTCCGCGCACGATGGCTGCGTTTCACGAACGCCTGCGTCGTATACCTGAACTCCAGGCGACGATCCACCCCACGGGTCCGCGCCATTTTGGTGTAGCTGAGCGCGGAATCCTGGCCCTGGTAAACCCAACGCGCCTGCGCCGGATTCTGACGAAGATGCTGGACGAAGACGAGTTCCTGAGCCCCTACGGTATCCGCTCGCTCTCGAAATTCCACGAGCAGCATCCGTTCGTCTTAAACGTTGGCGGCCAGGAGCACCGCGTGGACTATCTGCCGGCCGAGTCGAATACTGGCATGTTCGGTGGCAATTCCAACTGGCGGGGACCGATCTGGATGCCGGTCAATGCGCTCATCATCCGGGCGCTGTTGAACTTCTACTTGTACTACGGCGACGACTTCAAAATCGAATGCCCCACGGGATCTGGCAAGCTCATGAACCTCTTCGAAGTGAGCAAAGAGATCGCGGCTCGGCTTGGCCGGATATTTACCCGGGACGAGCATGGCCGGCGACCCGCCTATGGAGGCACCGAGAAATTTCAAAGCGATCCCCACTGGCGCGATCACATTCTCTTCTATGAATACTTTCATGGCGACAATGGTGCTGGGCTGGGCGCCAGCCACCAGACCGGCTGGACCGGACTTGTCGCCAAGATCATCGAGCTCTACGGCATCCTAGATCCCCAGCGGAGCCTGAGGGTGGGCAGGGAGGCCGCATTCACCAAGGCCGCCCACAGCGCTCGGTAGAGAGGTTCAGAGTACTGTTGACTATTTTTTGAGCGCTAACGAATGTCTGCTCACTCGCCTCGCTTTGAGCGAAGCATTCACTTCGACGCGGTTGGCGATCTTGATGAAGAGGATGCCGCGATTCGTCCCTCGCGGTCGGACGCCATTGTCCCGTTGCGCAAGTTCTTACGATCACGGCTGAAGCGAGATACGCGCGGGTTAGCCCGCGGTTCGACTTTGCTCATCGCAAGAGGGAGTTGGTGACATTTCATGCCGAACAAGCCCAGGCGGTTCTGGATCCTCGTATTCCTGCTGACGCTGCTGGTCTATTCTGCCGTGGTGTTCCGCGGATTCACCGAGAGCACACGGCGCTCGCTACTGCTGCGAGACGAGACGGGAGCGGCGGATCGCGTGTCTATTTCCATCGTGACCACAAACGCCAACCCGGCAACTCGCGAACTAACTGCGCAGGTAAGTTTTCGTCTTTCTGGAAACATCGCCAAAGACGAGGTTACTCCGGCCGTTGATCTGCACCTGCTGATCAACAATTTCCGTGGAGAGCAGGAGTTTGACTTCCTGAAGGGAACCCGAATGAGCCGGATCGAGGTAGTGTTTCCTCTTAACGGCGATTTGAATAAATACCCGCTGGACAGATATGACACGACGGTGCGGCTGCTGATGACCATGCCTTCGCGAAATGCGCCGCGGGAAGTGCCGCAGATACCCGCAAGCATTATCCAACATACGCACCCAACGGATGAATTGGCGGTGAGCCCGAGTGCGCTGCTGCAGAATACGCCGGTGGCGCTTTCGATCTCATTATCGGCTTCGGTACCGGGCATCCGATTCCAGGGGCATGTAACGCGGGGCAGCAGCCAAGAACCGACGGGTATCGAGCTGCATCTCAGTCGAGCGAATAACGTGATTGCGGTCTCGGTGATCGTGGTGTTAATGATGACGGCGTTGTCTATGAGCTTGCTGGCGATGGCTATTAGAGCAATTACGACAGTGGAGAGGACCGACCTACTGCCGCTCTCGGTTTCAATTTCGCTGATTTTCGGATTGCCGGCACTGCGCAATATTCAGCCGGGCGTTCCGCCGGTGGGAGCGCTGGTTGACTACGTTACTTTCATTTGGGCTGAGTTGATCGTCGCGGCGTCGGCCGTTGTCATCGTGTGGACTTGGCTATTGCGGACAAGGCCTAAATCGTAGTCCCTGCCCGAACAGGGTCCTCTTCTACAGTCGAGTAACGGGCCACTGCCTGATCAACGCATAAACCGGACATCTCTAACAATGTCGGCCCTGTCAAATTGTTTTTGCGCGTACCTCTGCCGTCACTCCGCGGAGCGTGTTTGTTTGCTGTGTTCTTGTACTCGAGCGTTGCCGACCACGGCCCGCCTGTAATCTAGCGGTCGGT
>DATHMS010000186.1:0-2919 GCA_035486795.1 Candidatus Sulfotelmatobacter sp.
GGACGCGACCAAGGTTTGGAAGGACGACATCGAGGGACTGCGGGCCGCGGGATTCGACGATCGCGGAATTCTGCAGATTACGCTCATCGCGTCGTGGTTCAACTACATCAATCGCGTGGCGGACGCGCTGGGGGTGGGTAGGGAATAGAAGTAGTCGTTTGGCAGAGACAGAGTTCGTGGGAGCAGCGTCACTGACCAACCGGCTCTGGCTTTCCTTCTCGGTCTGTCTCAGTGGACTGGCTTCCCGGTTCCCGTTCGGTGATCCATTCCCAGACTCGCATACCCCGGCTATCCGGGAAGCAACGGGCTTCGGCGTAGCCCTCCAGACGGTGGAAGATGGTGGAGACGGACGCGGACAGGTCCTTGTGGCGTTGAGCCAGTTCCGGAAACCTCCGCCGCAGTTCATCGCAACCTTGCCGAACGCCTAGCGGCGTCCGGGACTCCATCAATATGAGACGACAAGCCCGCGTGACGCCTGCTGGGCGGTTCCCTCTTCTGCCTCGCCCAGCCGACAGATCGTCATCGAGATTAGAATCGCCGAAAAGCTTGGCCAGGCCCGCCAGCGTCTGCCGAATCGTGCCGACACGTCTCATGATCTCGGCCCGCTGTTGGAGGAGTCCGGCCAGCTCAAGTTGCATCGACTGGATCAACTCCAGTACATGCGGTGCCGAGGCTGTCGCCATTACCGTGGCCTGCTCTTCGGTCATATTCATCAGATTCCTTCCCGGTGAGTGCATCTGGTTGAAAATTATTTGTTCCCCGCCCCGGTGGACTGGGCGAGGGGGGCAGACGAACGCCGTTTCGCCACCACCGGGACCGGCTGCTGCGATCCCAGCTCGTAGCCGACGCTGCTTTCCATCCACACCTGGGTGAGCGCGTGCGCCCCGCCCACGGAGTAGAACGTAAGCCGGGGCGGCCTGCCGTTATCGTTTGGTGACCCCGCGGAATGCGCGACTAGCGAAGCCAAAACATGACCTCGGGAGTCGCGCACGCTGAGGCGGTCGGGTGCTGTGCTCACAATCGCATAATCCCCCGCAGCAAAAGCCTTATCGCCTGCAGTGAATTCGAACGGAACCGTCACGATTAGAGTTCGCCGTTTATATTGGCTGTGAGCTGTTCCCGCGAGCAACAAGACACTGGGCAAGAGTACTGTCAGTATCCGAGCGGTCAGGTTCTTCATACATCCTCCTAAGTTGTCACGTGAAACTCGGGTGTGCCAAAGTTGTTTTGCAACGCCATCCGCTTCTTGCGATCAATTTCATTTGCCGGTCTGCAACATTGGACGTTCCTCGTGGCATGAGGATTATTGTTTGTTTTCATCTGATGAATGAGCTATGTTCATACCAGTACCCCGCGCGGCTCAGGAAAGAGGACGCATCCATGGTGATGAACCACACTCCGTAGCCATGCAATGGCCAGGCGAGACGGCTTTCAGGATCAGCATGTCCAGTGTGCGCTGCGGCAAATCAACCTGTTTACCCGCGATCTCTCCTTGCGCGTCTAGGAGAGACGCTAGCAGAGCTCTCCTAGTTGGTCAAGGAGAGAATATCTTGGCGGGACGCTTCTTCGGGAAGGGCGAAACCACGGACACTAGAACGTCTGCGATGCAGTCCTGCTCGACTTCGAGATGCCGGGGATAAAGGACACGAAGTTGCGATGAACCATCCCGTGAAATTAGAGGTGCGACACCTGAGGCTGTTGGCCGCGGTAGCGGAAGAAGGCAGCCTGACCGAGGCGGGCCGGCGCCTGCACGTCACGCAATCGGCGCTGAGCCACCAGCTGCGCGATGCGGAAGAGAAACTTGGTGCGGCTTTGTTTCTGCGTCTGGGCAAGAAGATGGTGCTCACGCCTGCCGGCGAGAAACTGCTCGACTCCGCGCGGAAAGTGCTCGAGGAATTGCATTGTGCAGAGGCTCAGATCGAGGGGCTTAACGGTGGAACGCTCGGGGTGGTGCGTCTCGGCACAGAGTGTTACACCTGTTATCACTGGCTGCCCGCGCTCCTGAAGAAGTTTCACGCAAAGTTTCCCCGAGTTGATGTAGACATTGTTTTAGAGGCCAACCCGCGCCCGGTTGACTTTTTGCTGGCGGGCAAACTCGATGTGGCGGTCATCACCGGCCCACCGCGAAACAAGAGTCTTCGTTTGACTCCCACCTGCGAAGACGAGGTGATGATTGTGGTTGCGCCGAAGCATCGGCTGGCTGCTTCGAACCGGGTCGAGCCGCGCGATCTGGTGGGGGAGACGATTTTGTGTTATCCGCCGAGAGAAGAGAGCACCTTATTAAACAAGGTCTTGCGGCCGGCGGGCATAGAGCCTCAACGCGTCGTACCAATTCCACTGACGGAGTCCATCATTGACATGGCGTCGGCGGGCCTGGGAGTTGCCTTTTTGGCACGCTGGGCGATTGTGGGCTACTTGCAAGCAGGCCATGTGGTGGCGCGACCCTTGGGAAAAAACGGATTTCGCCGGCAGTGGTATGCAGCCACTTTGCGAAGCGGCCAGGCTGCACCGTTTCTCGCGGAGTTCATGAGCCTGCTGGTTCGGACCTGCGCCGTGGATTCAGTGGGCAAATAGCGGCGTCCCCGCCGGATGAGGCACTTTCAAAACTGTACAAACCTCGTTTCTCGGACGAACGCTTCCACTAGACTTGAGCCTGGAAGGGCACTGACGGGAGTTCGTGCGCCTTGCCGGCCACCATGGCTGAATCAATCGCAGAATTTTTCTCGGAACATTTTCGCGCGCACAGCGAAGAACGCGCTTACCGGCAGCGGCGCGGCTACCGCACGGAATCGTTCACCTACGGCGAAGTGATGGGCATGGCCGCGGGCTTTGCTGCCAAGCTGGACGCGCGCGGGATTGCGAAGGGCGAGCGGGTGATGCTGTGGGGCGAAAACTGCGCCGAGTGGGTCGCGGCGTTTT
>DATHMS010000187.1:0-3708 GCA_035486795.1 Candidatus Sulfotelmatobacter sp.
GCGAACGCGAGTCACTAAGTAACCGCGCAATGGAGCGCGTTCGCCGATGTTATTCGTGGGACGCAGTGACCTATGCCTATGAACAAATTTTAGCTTGGTACTCACGTTCGGAATTACGGTGACGTATTTACAAGCAGATTCGGTGACGTAATTTGGTAAGCTGGCATCGGAGGCTGCCGTCCTGCAATGCCAAGAAAAAGCCCATTCGACATAGATCTATCCGGTGAAGAACGTTCATCACTGGAATCCCTGGCCCGAAAATATACGTCACCGTATTGCGATGTGATCCGCGCCAAGATCATCCTCCTCGCCGATGCAGGCTTATCCAACGACCTCATCGCCACCAAACTCGATACGCCCCGCCAGATCGTCAGCAAGTGGCGCAAGCGGTTCGCGCTTACCCGACTACCCGGTCTGGAAGCTCAACCTCGGGGCGGGCGTGAAGCCCGCTTTTCCCCCCAGCCTCGTCGTCCAAGTTAAGGCGCTTGCCTGTGAACTCCCTCACCGCCTCGGACTTCCTTTGTCGCGTCTCTCCATTGAAGAGATCCGCCAGCACGTGATTTCTCAGGGTCTCGTCGCCGAAATCAGCGGCGCCACGTTGTGGCGTTGGCTCAGCACCGACGCTCTCCGGCCTTGGCAACATCGAAGCTGGATCTTCCCTCGGGATCCCAATTTTGCTGCCAAAGCCGGCCCCGTCCTCGACCTCTACGAGCGCATTTGGGAGGGGGCTCGGTTGGGTGCGGATGACTTCGTGATCTCGGCGGACGAGAAGACGAGTATTCAAGCTCGACGCCGAAAACAGCCGACGTTGCCGCCCGCGCCGAACCGCCCCACGAAGGTCGAGCACGAGTACTTTCGCGAAGGCGCCTGGACCTATCTGGCTGCCTGGGACGTTCACCGCGCCAAAGTCTTCGGCCGCTGTGAGGTCAAGAACGGGATGGCTCCGGTAGAGCGCCTCGTCAGTGAAGTCATGAACCAAGAGCCCTACACGTCCGCTCGCCGGGTCTTCTGGATTATGGACAACTGCTCCGCTCATCGTGGCCAGAAAGCTATCGACCGCTTCCGGGCCAAATGGTCCAACGCGGTCCTCATTCACACTCCGGTCCACGCCAGTTGGCTCAATCAGGTCGAAATCTATTTCTCAATTGTTCAGAGGAAGGTCCTCACCCCCAACGACTTCTCTTCTCTGGCCGAACTTGAACAGCGTCTACTTGCCTTCCAGAGTCACTATGAGCGGACGGCAACGCCCTTCAAATGGACCTTCACTCGCAACGATCTTCACGCCCTTCTGGCTAGGATCGCCGCCAAACGACTGGCTCCGGCGGCCTGACAGAAATACGTCACCGTAATTCCGAACGTGAGTACTTAGCAAACATTTCCATGGTATTCTGTTCTAGAGCGCAGCCTCTCCTGGAGGTCACTCATGAACGAAATGAGGGTGGAATCTACTACCCTGCGGGCACTTGCGTACGACCATGACCATGGAGTTTTGCAACTGGAGTTCTGCACCGGAGCCACCTATCATTACTACCTCGTGCCTGCGGCGGTCTATGAGGCTCTGCTGGGCGCTCCTTCCAAGGGTAGCTACTTCAATCGAGTAGTGCGGGGACGTTTTCCCTATGCTTTGTGTGCAAGTGCCCAAACCGGTCTGGCGGGGGAGAGTTGATGTCACGCACGGTAGCCTCATTGCCCCCTGGCAGCCGCATTACCGACTACATCAGTCTGGGCGTGGTAGCCAAAACCTTTCCACTGGAAAGGATTCGCGCGTCACTGGCGGCGACGCGAAAAGAGAGTGTGCGCGAGCGCGATCTGCCTGCGCATGTGGTCGTGGATTACGTGATTGCGCTCGCTCTGTACATGCAGTCGTCGTATCGGGAGGTACTGCGTTGTCTGCTGGAAGGCATGCAGTGGCTGGTGGAACCCGGGGTCGGAATCAATGTGGCCGGTATTCGGGCATCTCGCAGGCGCGAACCAGACTGGGATGGGAGCCGGTGCGGCAACTGCACGATGACGTGGTCCAACCGATCGCGGTGGCGGCGACAAAGGGCGCATGGTATCGAGCGTGGCGTCTAGTCAGTGCGGACGGGAGCACCCTGGATGTCGCCGACGAGAAGGGCAACAATGAAGCCTTCGGGCGTCCCGGGGCCAGTGGTGGCGAGAGCGCGTATCCAAAAATCCGCTTCGTATCGCTGGTGGAGAACGGCACCCATGTACTTTTCGGTAGCCGGATGGCGGATTACGCCACCAGCGAAGTTGCCCTGGCAAAGACTATATGGCCCAGTCTCCGCAAGGGCATGTTGTGCCTGGCCGATCGCGGCTTTTTTGGGTTTGAGATGTGGAAGCAGGCGGCCGCTACGGGTGCGGACCTGCTGTGGCGGGTCCGAAAAAACATCCATCTGCCCTGCGAAAAACGCCTGCCAGACGGATCTTATCTGAGTCGCATCTATGCGTCGCAGCAGGACCAGCGGCGCGGGCGCAATGGAATCGTGGTGCGCGTGATCGCATACCGCCTGGAGGGAATCGAAGGCGCCGAGCCGCTATACCGTCTGGCAACCACGATCCTCGCCCACGAACTGGCTCCGGTCACCGAACTGGCCGCGCTCTATCACGAGCGCTGGGAGATCGAAACCGCCTTCGACGAACTCAAGACTCATCTGCGGGGCGCGCATATCGTGCTCCGCAGTAAAACGCCGGATTTGGTACGGCAGGAGTTCTATGGACTGCGGATGGCGCATTTCGCCGTGCGCGGTCTTATGCACGAAGCGGCGCTACGCGCCGATCAGGATCCCGACAGGCTGTCCTTCCTCCACGCCGTGCGGGTCGTCCGCCGCAAGATGGCCGCCTTCGGCGCCATTCCCCCCTCAGGGTCGCAAAGCGTTCCATAACACGGTGCTGGACGAGATCCTCGACGAGTCTGCCGCTTCCAGTCGCAAGCGACATAATCCCCGAGGTGTCAAGCGGAAGATGAGTAACTTCCCTCTGCGCCGCGGCTATAAGCGTTCGCCACTCACCGACATCTCAGCAGCCATTAGGATCATTAAGTGAAGAGTATTGGTTCTAGCTCAGGTTTACAAGCCTATCAGTCCCGCCCTTTCGCGGGCTTCGGAGGTTCCTTCATCACATCTTCCAGGGTGTCGGCCAGGATGAAATTATCGAAGTAGATCGTGTCCACCGAAGGGCGGTGCGGACTGCGGTGGATTCCGGGCTGGCAGAAATAAACGGTTTCTGGACCTTTGGTCTTCAACTTCTTATCGAGAACCAGAACGCCGTCTAACCAGAGCCGCGTGTTCCCTTTGTCTTTTTCCTCCGACCAATGGATGTGCATCGCCAACTGATGCCACCTGCCGATCGGAAATTCCGCCGCCCATTCCGTACCGTTGCGCCCCAGGTTTCCGGTACCATATTTGATCAGCGCTCCGCCCCCTTCTTTCGGCTCGACCCACCAGGTCATGACGTTGTCATAGCGTGGCGGCGGCTGCCCTTCCCAATAGAAGAAGTTATCACGGTCCTTCGGCGGCTCGGCCATATACAGGTAGAAGGACATATAGGTGTCGGAACCCTCTTCGACCGTAATTCTCGGGCCGCCAAGTTGCGCTCGCAATTGCTGGGCGTTGAACACATCGTCTTCGTGGATCGTGGTTCTTCCTGCACAACGTCGGTCACCACCTGGATGTTTCGCGGCGTCGCGTTCTGACTGCTGGCGCCAGT
>DATHMS010000188.1:0-8462 GCA_035486795.1 Candidatus Sulfotelmatobacter sp.
GACATGATGGGAATGGATCAACCGTTGGCCCTGGGGCCTCATGGGCCGGTGTCAGTAATGCCGGTGGCGGACGCCTAACTGAGGGCCAAGTTGCGGGCATGGGGGACGACGCGCCTACGGTGGTGGATAGAATTGAGCCGGACTCAGTATTGCAAGCGAGAGCTGATCAATTTATGGAATGGGCCAGGGCCACTGGTAATGCTGGTTTTGGGGCGCAAAATACGTCGGTCACAGCCGCGTATGACCCGAACAAGCCGCTATATACACCACACGGCGTCGTTTACGGTAATCCTAGAGACCCTTCGAACCCGGGGAATGCGCTGATTGATAACCCGGTAGTGCAGAGGGCATCTGACCAAGCGTTCATTACAACGGTGAACGGCACGGCGCGAGGGGGTCTCGCTGAGGCAGGCTTCTCGATCGAATACAGCAACGGGGCGATATCAATCGCTCATCAGGTGAACTCGGTGAACGGTGACGGGACGCCGAACGCACTCCACATCACGACGGACGCGAATACCGTAGCGATCCTGCACGTGCACGGAAACCACGCTCAACCTACTCCATCGCCCGGCGACCGAAGCGCCACCACACAGGTCCCGGACTTTGTGAGATCGCAGCGCGCTGTTTACGTGACGATTCCTCGTGTGTCAACTCAAGCGCCCCCGTTGAATGACTATGTCCAAGTGCAATAGGCCAGGGAAGAGGTGGACTACCATGATTTTCGGAACGCGCTTAGGATGTTCCCTGCTTGTGTCTTTTCTGCTGGTGCTGAGTGCAGTTGGGCAAGTCGGAGGAGGTGTACCTGCGGATATGCGGGATCGAGTCCTTGATCTCCTTTTCCGGTCGGGCGCTGTCTCGGCACCATTCTTCTCGAAAATGACGCTTCGATATGGCGACTCCGATTCTCAACTGGTGGTGGTGACCTATCCCGTTTATCCAGTCCATCCTGGGGGACAAGCGGAGGTCATCAGCTACACGATCACCGGAATGGGCAGCGACAACCTCGCCCAGTTCATTTCAAAAATGGCCGCTCAAAATCCAAATGTCACAGACCAGGAGATTGCGGCCAAGTTGAAAGTGGAAGTTAAGCGTTCTCCGATCCGCTACGAAGGCTTGAAACGTTTCCTTGACGAACTGGAGGCGATTCGGATATCGCCGATGTTGGCGAGCCGTGTAGCTGTCGATGAGTACTCTGAGTACCAGTTCTGGTACAACAACGGGCAAGAATCCGTTCACTACACAGTCGTGGGGCCATTCAAGGATGATCCTCAGGACAAGCTCGTGCAATGGATGATCCGATTCCGAACCGGCGTGCCTGAGTTGATGAGCGCTGCTTCTGCAAAACGATGAACTGCACGCTACGTCGACGGAAAGCGGCACTGAGGAACTTCGTCGCGCTCGTTGCTACCACTCTTGCGTTGTCGTCGGTTTGCCTTTCTCAAGCGAAGAGTCCGACACAGGAAGAGCCGGTTTTCCGTGCCCCGTTTAACCTTAAACTGCATGTGGATGATGACCGCTACTACGAGCAGAGTTTCGACCGGATTCCGTACGTGGCGGGCAATGACGTGTACCTTTTCACTGGAGAAGCCTTCGGCCTAAATATCACTGTCACTGACAACGAAGTATCCCACGTAGCGTATGAACGAAGCCTGGCCAAAGCCGACGTGGAGTTGAGGTTCACACAGGAGAAATCGCAAAACGGTTGGATGATGATGCTGGTGATTCGGAACAAGCTGAAGCGTCGTTTGTATCTGGACGCCCTCATGACCGTTCCAGGAAAAGAAGAAATCCTCAAGACCAACGTTCTCCCTGTCGAACCAAATCTCAGTGACTTCGAATCGTGGCCTCATCCCATCGTTCAGCTAGTGCTTCGGGACTTCCGCTTCTCCGAAAAGTCGAAACAATCCGACGCGCCCAAGGAACAGACTGAGACCGTGGCCCCGAAGACCGGGAACGTGCATCTGCAAATCTCGATTCCGGCCACCACGAAAAAGCAGTAACGCCGATCCCGACCGGCGAGCAGAGTCGTTGCTGTTCGTGTTCCCTGGCAAATATTGCGGTGAAGAGGGACTGAAGGTACTCCGGGCTTATGTTAGCGAATTGCGTGGAGGTCAGGAGACTTGTGCGACCGAGGAGCCGAAGCGTTAAGTCTACGATTGAGGGAGGTACAACTACGACGGGCGTTCTCGTTATTCGGCGCAAAATCAAGCGAAACCCGCCGGACTTGCAGCTGTCAATGTCCAGGTGATGGACACCGGGGATGAGTACGGAATTAAGCTAAAGGTGACGTATCAGATTTTGGACCAAAACGGCAACGCGATGACGGGCAATGGGGCCAAGATGGAGCCACAGGAGCACGTAACGGCTCAGATCAATGGTCAGTCAGTCCAGGGCCTCCCAAGCGGTTATGCGGACATCGGTCCTTCTACAGTAAAAGGGACCTCCAGGTATGCAGATGCAAAAGGACAGTTCGTGGACGCACCCTTGGGCATTGCTGGCACCCGCGAGCAAGTCGGCGGTCCATTTAAAAGTCTGTCCAATCAGGAGATAAGGATCAAAATGGGGAAAGAATCGTTTGCTGTTCGGTACAACCGGATATTGATAAATTCCGACTCACGGGGTCATGGAACTTTCTCAAACCAGTACGGATGGATCGGAGGCGATCTGAATGCCGCGCATTAACGGAACGATTCTGTTCTATAGTGCTTTGTTTCTATGGTTGGTCTGTTATCCGAAACCGGATGGCATCGCTCAGTCGGAATCAAAGAACGAGGCCGATGTGGACCAGTATTCGATCAAACTCGTCAAGGCCCTGCTTGAGCAACCGGAAGCCTCCGCCGTATCGTGGATCGAAAAGGGGCAACATCGGCTAGGAGATCGTGCCGCCATCGGATTGCTCAAGAGCGTCAGCGAGCACAAGCTATTGGAATCACCAACCCTCGTTAGTTCACTGCGGATCATGCGTGGTGCCTTTTCCGCTCCGTGCCTCATCGAGGTTCCAATCGACAGAGAGCCGAGTGTTACCTTGTTCGTTCTTCGAGATATGGAACGGCAAGTGAAAGATGAGAGTATCAAACAGAAAATTCTGGAGACGATGAGATTTGTCCAGCAAAGCTCTTCAACACGCTGCGATGAGGACAAATCGGCAACAGGTTCCGGTGTTGTGCCTCCAAAGAACTAAGGCGGGTGGGCCACATCTCGGCGGAGTATAACCCAGGCTGGCGGTTGAGCAGCGAGCGAAATAACTGAGGGGTGCGCCACTTCTCGCGCTTTTCGAGAAGTGGCCTCCCGCCGGTCTGCCCGGCACCCCATTTGCTCTCTGCCATCACTGCCAACCCCGCCTCATCCTTGGCGGGTGGGCCACATCTCGGCGGAGTATAACCCAGGCTGGCGGTTGAGCAGCGAGCGAGACAACTGAGGGGTGCGCCACTTCTCGCGCTTTTCGAGAAGTGGCCTCCCGCTGGTCTGCCCGGAGCGAAATTCGCTCAGACCCAGGCGCCACCCACTTGCCTTTTCCCCGAAACCTTGCAACCCTAAATCTTTGCACTCAGTACACAAATGGTCTTCGTACTCGACAACTACGATTCCTTCACCTACAACCTCGTCCAGTATCTCGGAGAACTGGGCGCTCAAGTCGAAGTCCGCCGCAACAACGAAGTCACCCTCGGAGAAATTGAGGCCCTCCGCCCCGACCGCATCGTCGTCTCTCCCGGACCCTGCACTCCCCAGGAAGCAGGTATCAGCATCGACCTCATTCGTCATTTCGCCGCCGGAGTTCCCGCCAGCGCAGGCGGCCGACCCCACAGCATCCCCTTGCTCGGCGTCTGCCTCGGTCACCAGGCCATCGGCGCAGCCTTCGGAGGCCAGGTCGTCCGCGCCAGAAACCTCATGCACGGCAAAACCAGCCCCATCGAGCACGACGGCAAAACCATTTTCGCCGGACTCCCGTCTCCCATGACCGCCACCCGCTACCACTCCCTCATCGTCGAAGAAGATTCCCTGCCCAAAGACCTCGAAATCAGCGCCTGGACGCCAGATAAAGACGGCACCCGCGTCATCATGGGACTCCGCCACAAAACCCTTCCCGTCGAAGGAGTCCAATTCCACCCCGAAAGCGTCCTCACCGGCGAAGGCAAGAAACTGGTGGCGAACTTTCTGAAGCTTTCCGCCTGAAATCCCCGTAACTCCCTGCCGCCGCAGCGGATAACTCGATTGTACGTACATAATTGCACGTACAGAATTATATGCAAAGTGTTCCACGTGGAACACATCTCCAGTTTTGCAGGCTAGCGGCCCCGGGCCATCTCCACCGCCCGCAGCACCCCCCGCGCCTTGTTCTCCGTCTCCTCGAACTCGCGCTCGGGGTCGGAGTCGGCCACGATCCCGGCCCCGGCCTGCAGGTAGGCCTTCGTCCCCTGCATGAGCAGGGTCCGGATGGCGATGCAGGAGTCGAGGTTGCCGGCGAAGTCGGCATAGAGGACGGAGCCGCCGTAGACGCCGCGGCGGGTGGGCTCCAGCTCTTCGATGATCTGCATGGCGCGGACCTTGGGAGCGCCGCTCAGGGTGCCGGCGGGGAAGCAGGCGGCGAAGGCGTCCATGGCGCTGAGCCCTTGCCGCAGCTGGCCCTCGAGGGCTGAGACCAGGTGCATGACGTGGGAGTAGCGCTCCACGTACATGAGCCGGGCGACCTTGACCGAGCCGTACTCGCTGACGCGGCCGAGGTCGTTGCGGCCGAGGTCGACGAGCATGACGTGCTCGGCCTGCTCCTTCTCATCGCCGAGCATTTTCTTTTCGAGGGCGGAGTCTTCGGCCTCGTCGCGGCCTCGGGGATGGGTGCCGGCGATGGGACGGTATTCGAGACGGCTGCCGGCGGCGCGCACCAGCATCTCGGGTGAAGAGCCGAGGACGTGGATCGCGGCAGAAGCCTTGCCTGTCTTACCTTTTGATGGGCCGGCGCCGAAGCGGAGGAAATACATGTATGGCGATGGGTTTACTGTCCTTAAGCAGCGGTAGAGATCGAAGGGGGCGACTCCGGGTTCGAAATCCCAACGCTGGGAGAGCACGACCTGGAAAATATCTCCGGCAGCGATGTATTGCTTGGCGCGGCGAACATTTTCCAGGAATTTCGGCTTGGGGGTGCGGGCCCGGGTTTTGAGTTTTGCTTTTGCTGCGGTCTTGCGCCAGTGCGCTGGCTTCCAGCCGGCGGCGAGTTTTCGCTCGATGCGGGCAATGTCTTTTACAGCGCGGGCATAGCCCGTTTTGGGCGAATCTTTTGTCAGGTCCGCTGACGCCACGATGTGGATCTGATGGCGGAGGTGGTCGAAGGCGAGCACGCGGTCGAAGAACATGAGCACGCAGTCGGGGACGTCGAGGTCGTCTTTGGCATGCTCTCCGATGTTTTCGAGACGGCGGACGATGTCGTAGGCGCAGTAACCGACGGCTCCGGCGGTGAAGGGAGGCAAGCCTTCCATGGCGGCAGGGCGATGCTGCTGGAGGAGTTCCTTGATGACGGCGAAAATATCGCCGGTGCGTTTCTCAATTTTTCGGCCGCGCTGAATGGTGATATCGGAGCCGCGCGATTCGAGGCGCAGAAAGGGACGCACGCCGAGGAAAGTGTAGCGTCCAATCTTTTCTCCTCCTTCGACGGACTCGAGAAGGAAAGCGTCGGGCTCGCCTTCAGCCACGGCGAGAAAAGCAGAGACGGGCGTGAGCAAGTCGGCGGAAATGGACTTGGCCACCGGAACCAGCGTGGCGTTGCGCGACAAGCGCAGAAACTCTTTGTAGTCGGGACGGATCATGTTCTTCAGGGATTCATTATAAGGAAGTGAGTGGGTGCTGGGGCGCCCGCGTGATATCCTGCTGCAGCTTGGGAGAGACCCAATGAACAAGATATTCGTTTCTGTCTCCGGCGGATGTGCTTCCGTGGTGCAGGGAACCGTGCCCCAGGGCTTCGTCGTGGAGGTGGTTGACTTCGACAATATCGATGCGGGTGACAGGCGCTCCTTAACTGAGACAGCACGCTGCACAGACCGCCTTCACGGCTTCCGCCACGGTGATCATGAGCGTCATCGGGTCCATCGGGGAGGGAAGGAATCCGCAGTCTTCGTAGAACTGGCGGGCTCTGTCTGAGATGGCGTGGACCAGGATGGCGCGGAGTCCGGCAATCTCGGCGGCTTGCAGGGTACGCAATACGGCGTCGCGCAGCAATCCGGGCCAGATTTTTTTGCCTTGAAAATCCTGGTGGACAGCGAGGCGTCCGATGATCATGACGGGCACCGGATCGGGCATATTTCGCCGGACGCGGCCTGGTGCTTCGGCATGGGCTACGGCGCCAACCGCCAGGGCGTAGTAGCCGACAACGTGTTGCCCGGCGCAGACGATATAGGTACGCGAAGCGCCGCTCTCTTCATTTTGAAGCGCCCGCCGCCGCAGCCAGTCGTCGAGCCAGGGCTCGCCGCATTGGAATTCGGAGAGATCGTGATCGGCGCGCAACCGCCCGGGCGCGCTCAGCGGCTGGTCGTCATTATTATTATTTATTGCTCCCACGGGGCTTTCGTCTTCAGCAGCCGGCGCAGTCGGATGTTATTTGCGGGAGGCTTGTCGAGCATGGCGGTGAAGCGTTTGAATTCGCCGCTCGACAAGGCGAAATAGCGGCGATCGAGCAATACGGCTTCGGCTTCGCGGCAGGCGGTTTCGAGCATGAAATCGGAGCGGTTGCGGCCGAGCGCGTCGGCGGCGCGGTCGATGAGTGCTTTCTGGCGCTGGCTGGCGCGCAGGTTGATGGTCTCGTCGCGGGTTCTTTTGGATTTGGTTCCGGTCGCGGGCATTCGCGCCTCCGTGTATCTACAATGAGTGTACATGGATGTGCGCACGTTGTAAATACACGGGCATTTTTCGGTAGCGGGCTACTTTGAATTTACAGCCTGCAGCAAGGTGGCGAGTTCGGCCCGAGCCGCTGCAAGGAGACTTGTGGTATTCCGCTGGGAATTCTCATGCAACGAATCGAAGTCTCTTGGCGCGCCACTACTGCAACCTGGCGTACTCCGACTTGGCTTCTTTCAGAATGGGAATGTCGGGGTCGGCGTCTTTCCAGAGGGTGACGAAATCTTTGTAGGCGGCGAGGGCGCGGCTGCGGGCGAGATCGGCATCGGCGCCTTGCGAGTTCTTCGCTTGCAACGCATTCGCGCGAGCCACTCCGAGGTGCGCTAGCGCTCCCGTCCAGCAGTTCCAGACGATGCCACTGTGGTCGATGATCTTCTGAAACTCGACGGCGGCTTCTTTGCCCTGCCCCGCCGCCAGATATGCCTGGCCGCGAATGTAGGTGGGATGGAGGCAGGAAAGGTTTGTGACAAAGAAAATCTGCCCGTACTCGAGAGGCGATACGGCAGGCTGCAGGCTCGCAATCGCGGCCACCGGATTCTTTCGGTTGAGCACCAGTTGCCCGTGAACAGCGGGCAGCCAGAGAGATTGCATCTGTGTGTCGAGCGGGTAGGTCTTGTTCAGTTCTTGTGCAAGCGATTCGGCTGGGGCGGTATCATCCGCCATGGCAAAGGCAAGCGCAGCTTCGACCTCGACACCCTGGCTGGTGGGAGCCAGCTTCAGTCCTTCGTCCGCTGTTTGTTTGGCCTGCTTCAGGTCGCCGAACGCGGCTTCACGCAATGCCGCGTTCTCCAGCCAGATTGCTCCACTTTCCTTGCTGTCGGCGCGAACCGCCAACTCTACCGACCGCTTGGTCAGTTCCCGCGCTTTGCCGAGGTGACCTGTGTATGCCTCGGTGTCGGATGCCAGTGACAGCCCCAGGTTTTCTTCAGGCTTGCCTGCAAACCACTGTTGCTGTTTCGCCATCCCGGCGGTATCGCCATTCAGAAATTCAGCAGCATACTGGGCGAGGTGCAATATGTAGATATCCACCTTTTGCGCCTGCGCTTGCGCAATGATCTGGCGCGCTTCATCCAAACGCTGCAGGGCCAGCATGGCGTTGGCGAGATTGATGTACCCACCGGCTTGGTCAGGCCACTCCTTCATACACCCTCGAAAAGTCTGTGCTCCTTTCTCGTACTCGCCTTCTTCAAAGTAAACCAAGCCCAGTCCAGCCTGTCCGTTGCACCCCGGATAGTTTGCAATCAGTTCCTCACTCGCGTGGGCCGCGTGGTCCAGTTCTCCGGTCACGTTGCGGTAGTATTCAGTGGAAATCACCAGCCTTTCCCTCGCGCTGGTGTGCTCACGCAATTGGAATGCCTTGGTGAGGTATTCGCGGGCACGCCCCAACTCGCCCAACCCATAGTAATCTTCGCCCATGCTCCAGTACGCCATGGCAAAATCCGGATCCAGATCGATGGCGCGTTGTTCGTAGGGCAAATCTTCGCTCGGCCCTTTCTCCGTGAGAGCCTTAAAGCCCGAGCTGTACATCTGTAACGCTTCGAGAGAAGAAGTGGTGGCCTGGTACAGCGGAACATCCA
>DATHMS010000189.1:0-4702 GCA_035486795.1 Candidatus Sulfotelmatobacter sp.
TGGAGGTCGAGTGGGAACGCGCTTGCCTTCGGGAGAAGAGGTACTTATAATCCGGCCAACCGGGAACCATGGTCAGGTGCTATTGTGTTCAAGCAGGTTGCCCTCAGTCCCCGGGGCCCTGCCAGGAAGCCCGGCATTCCAAAGCAGGATCCGAACGCGAAGCGGTCTCGACGGAATGCAGTTGCTGCTAAGTTTTGAAGAAGAAGCGTTTCTGGGAAAAGCTATTTCCCGAAGATCTTATTTCCCGAAGAACCAAGGAGCCATACTGATGAAAAAGATCCAGCTTACGGTTGTGCTTGGGGTTGCAGTGATGGCGATGGCAGCGAATGCTGCGCCCGCTCAAGGACAATCGGCCGCGCCGCCAGCGCAGCAGGGACAATCGGCAGCGCCGCCGACGGGGAGCGTGAACCCGCAAACCGCGAGCGTGAACCCGCCGACCGGGAGTGTGAATCCGCCAACGGGGCAGGCTGCGCAGAGTGCGCCTGCAGCTGCGCCTCAGGCCGCGCCGGTGATTAAAGATCCCGCCGAGTACAACGCGTATGTGGCTGCGGTCGACAGCTCGAAAGACGCCAACGCGAGGATCAGCGGGCTGGAAGCATTCATCGCGCAATATCCCAACAGCGTGATGAAGAACCAGGCGCTGGAAATTCTGATGGGGACCTACCAGCAGGCAGGAAATGCGAAGAAGACCATGGAAACGGCCACAAAACTGGTGACGGCCGATGCATGCAACGTGCGTGCGCTCGCGCTGCTAGGTTACTTTGATCGGGTGATGGCGCAGGGCGGAGATCCAAACGCGAAGCAACTGCTGGTTGATGGCAAGAAATATGGGCAGCAGGGACTGGATTGCCTGCCGAAGTTCACCAAGCCCGATGGAACTTCTGACGCGGATTTTGCGAAGCAGAAGGATCAGATGAACTCGATTTTTCATGCGGCTCTGGGTATTGCGGAGCTGCAGGATAAAGACTACGCCAACTCGGCGAAAGATCTGAAGATCGCGGTGGATGGGAATCCCACGGACTTCAGCGTGGTGTATCCGCTGGCGCTGGCGTATCTGGGGCAGACGCCGCCTGACTATCAGAATGGCATCTGGTTCGCGGCGCGGGCGGCGGCGGTGGCGCCAGCGGGGTCGCAGCCGCAGCTGGAGAAATATGCGCGATCGCAGTATATAAAATTTCACTCGGCCGACGACGGCTGGGCGGATGTGCTGGCGGCGGCGAAGGCCAATGGCGCGCAGGTTCCGATCAAACCGGCACCGACGCCAGCTGAGCAGGTTCATGCCATGCTGGCTTCGAAGAAGCTGGAAGATCTGAGCTTCGCGGAGTGGCAGTTCGTGTTCACCAACGGAGCGCAGGAAGATCAGGATACGGTCTGGAATGCGATCAAGGGCAAAGGGGTGAAGATGAATGGCACCGTCATCAGCACGACTCCGAACGAGTTCCTGATTGCGGGGAGTTCGGATGATATCGACGCGAAGAAGGCGGACATTACGCTGAAGTTCGAAGACAAGGTTCCAAAAACAATGATTCCGAAAGACGGAGCCAGCTTCGACTTCCAGGGCGTGCCGGCGTCGTACACGCCGAATCCATTCATGATGGTGATGGAGAAGGGCGTGTTGCTGCTGGCCAAGCCCGCACCCAAACCACCGGTGCATCATAAGCCGGCGGCGGCGCCTGGGCAGTAGATTTACTCTTGATGGTAAGGAAAGGCAGCCCGCGAGGGCTGCCTTTGTTTTTTGTTCCGGCGCATTCTACACACACCCAATGTCATCCTGAACGCTGGGGAAGCCAGCGTGAGGGACCTTACGTCGTTATGCAGCTGCCATTGCGGTGGGAATAATCAAGAGGCTTGCGGCTGCTCCGACTTCCTTGCGACACTGCCGCCGCATTCGCATCGTAGGGTCCTTCACCACGGCTTCGCCACGGTTCAGGATGACATGAGGAATCGGTGCGGTTAGCGGACGATTTTCTTTTCCAAGGTTACAGGACGGGCGCTGCGGGGTGGGCGCTTCACGCCGTCGCGGAGCTGGCGTACGTCAATCTTCAGCTCGCTGATGGTGCGGCTGAGCGTGTTGCGGTGCATTCCCAGCTCGCGGGCGGCGCGGCACTGGTTGCCTTTATTTTCTTCCAGCACGGTCAGGATAAAACGCTTCTTGAACTCACGCACGCCTTCGGAATAAAGAATATTGCTGCGGTACATCTGCAGGACAAGTGCTTCCAGTTGATCTTTCACTGTGCAGTTCTCTCTTTGCTATGAATTTTCTTAAGGCACCACGGCCTATTTCGGCGGGGAAGCAGGGATGCCGGGTAACTTGTGCGGAGCCTGATGGAGCAGAGTGAGACCCTGATTGAAACGAATACGTAACTCGGCGGGAGCAAGCCACATCATTGCATTTCCCACGACCAGGAAATAGGGCGCGAGTTGCGAATTCTGCAACAGCTTCGACGTCGGTTCGAATGCCGTCATACCCATCAGGATCACTGCTACCATCAACCCGCCCTTCAGCAGCCCCAAAACTGCGCCGAGGAAACGGTCAAGACCGCTGAGTCCGGATTCTTTCATCACCCAGCGTGCGATCTTGGCGGCCAGGCCGAACAGGAGCACGATGGCGAAAAAGATGATGAGAAAGCCGAGAACCTCAGCCAACCACACGTTCTTCAAAAACGATTCCAGCCACTCCGCGAGGCCGCGGTACTTCCACGCAGCCACGATGTAGCCTACGACCAGACCGGCCAGGGTAAGGGCTTCGGAAAAGAAGCCCTGCATGGCGGCTGTTACGACATTCACGAGCACTAAAAGACAAATGATCCAGTCCGCAAGGGTCATACAAGGGTCAAACCGCAGCTCCCGCGGCCAGAGATCGTACCAGAAACCTAGTTCCACATCCAACCGCTAAACATCCAGCAGCCCCACATCCCCAGCCAGACATCCACCAGCTATACATCCTCAGCTACACATCCCCGGTTACACATCCAGCTTGCGTCCCGTGAGTTGGAAATACGCCTCGAGATATTTGTCGCTGGTGCGGCGAGCCACGTCTGGCGGCAGGGCCGGAGCGGGCGGTTGCTTGTTCCAGTGAATCTGCTCGAGGTAATCGCGAACGTACTGCTTGTCATACGAATCCTGCGGCCGGCCCGGAGCGTACTTGTCGGCGGGCCAGAAGCGGGAAGAATCGGGGGTAAGGACTTCATCGGCAAGAGTGATGCCCTTGGCGGTGCGTCCAAATTCAAACTTGGTGTCGGCGATTATGATGCCGCGCTGCAGGGCGTAGGCTGCCGCCTTTTTGTAAACCCGCAGCGTGAGATCGCGCAGATGGCTGGCGGTCTCGACGCCGACGATCGCGCACATCTGGTCGAAGGAAATATTCTCGTCGTGTCCGGTTGTGGCTTTGGTCGAAGGCGTGAAGATGGGCTCGGGAAAGGCGTCGGATTCCTTCAGGCCCGCGGGCAGCGTGATGCCGGAAACTTTGCCGGTGGCTTTGTATTCTTTCCAGGCTGAGCCGGAGATGTATCCGCGGACCACGCATTCGACTGGGAACATTTCGGCGCGCTGCACCAGCATGGAGCGTCCGCGCAGCTGGTCGGCGTATTTGCGGACGGCTGGCGGGTATTGGGCGACGTCGGCGGTGATGAGGTGGTTGGGAACGACCTCGGCGAGGTAATCGAACCAGAAGAGCGAAATTTGGCTGAGGACGTGTCCCTTGTGGGGGATGCCGGAGGCCAGGATGTAGTCGAAGGCGGAGATGCGGTCAGTGGCGATGAAAAGCAGCTGCTGGTCGCCGACGGAGTAGACGTCGCGGACTTTGCCGCTGGCGTGAAGGTGGAGATCGGGGAAATCAGTTTGTAAGAGAACGGAGTCGAGGAGTTCGGGGCTCATGATGAAATTTTACAAGGGAGCGAGGCGTATTCTAGCTGGTCAGAAAAAAATGTCAACGATTCTGATCGCGAAGTGAAGCACGATGGGAAGTCCGTTGACGGGAAAGAAGTTGACAGGGAGCGAATGGGCGGGAAGTGGCGCGGGTCAGGGGATTCAGAGCGGTGGGGTTGTGGAAAAGCTGAGGATGGGAGTGGATAAGTGGGGGCATTTCTTTTCCGTGCTTTCGCACGATGTCATCCTGAACCGCGGCGAAGCCACGGTGAGGGACCTTACGATGCGCGTTCGGCGGCGGGGCGGCAGCCGGGGTCTGGGAGACGCGCGCACTTTGTATTTGATCCCACCTGCTGCACCGTGACGGCGGGCTGACATAGGGTCCTTCACGCCGGCTTGCGCCGGCGTTCAGGATGACATCGGATAGAGAGGAAGAACTACGCGGATGCGCCGAAGCGCACGGAGACCAGTTTCGAAACACCCGGCTCCTGCATGGTCACGCCGTACAGGACCGGGGCGATGCTCATGGTTCTCTTGCTGTGAGTGATGAGCACGAACTGGGTCTGGACGCTCATTTCTTTGACGAGTTCGGTGAAGCGGCCGATGTTGGCTTCGTCGAGTGGGGCGTCGACTTCGTCGAGGATGCAGAACGGGCTGGGAGCGTACTGGAAAATTCCGACCAGCAGGGCGAGCGCGGTGAGCGCTTTCTCGCCGCCGGAGAGCAGGAGCACGCTTTGCAGACGCTTGCCGGGGGGCGAAGCCACGACGTCGATGCCGCTCTCGGCGCTGTTTTCTTCGTCGGTTAATTTCATGAAGGCGTGGCCGCCGCCGAATA
>DATHMS010000190.1:0-5164 GCA_035486795.1 Candidatus Sulfotelmatobacter sp.
AAAAGACCACCGGAAACTTCTGCGGGAACGGCGCCGGATTATAGCACGACGTTCGGTGCAGTCTGCAAGGACCGCAAACACAGGCTGCTCGCTATTGGGTTATCACAGCCGAGTGGGGAAAGGGAAGGGGAAAAGGGCAATATGCGTAATACGTTTTCTCCCTTCTGGAACCTCCTGGCGGTCCGCGCCAGATCCCTCGCTTCGCCTGAAGAGCGGCTCTGCTCGGGATGACGCCAGCCTTCTGCTGTACGGAGAACCCCCGCCAACTCCCTGTGTTTTCTCATGTTCCGGCTAGCGCAGAATCATGGATCAAAACCGGTTGCATCTGCGTACCATAACTTAGTACCGTGCTGCTGAAGTCCCTGGCAGCTGCGAGGTGCACGTTGGCTCTGAGCGCCGTTGATTCGATTACGCCCGCCCTGGAACACACCCGGCAACAACTGTTCCGGCCTTTTCGCCTCGGCCAGTGGACGAAGCTTGCGTTTGTTGGCCTGCTGGCGGGTGAGTTGGGCGCCAACGGCTTCAGCCGCTCGAACTTTCAGCCCCCGGTGCACCCCGGGGTTGGGCCGCACCTGCCGGCGTTAGGATCTCTGGGCATCGATCATTTTCTGCTCGCCGGCATGATCGTAGCGGCAGTGGTGGCTGCGTTTGCGGTGGGCATCATTCTCATGTACGTCGGCAGCGTAATGCGCTTCATTCTTTTCGACAGCGTCCTGTCAAAGGAATGCCATATCCGCTGGGAGTGGAGCCGCAGGCTGAGCGCGGGCTGGCGCTATTTTGCGTGGAAGCTGGGCTACGTCCTGCTCACCGTCGCGGGGGCTATCGTGCTGGTGGGAATTCCGACTGGCATCGCGCTGGCGAATGGGTGGTTTCACCAGCCGAAGGAGCATCTTCCGGCATTCATCGCCTTCGGAGCCGTGCTTTTTCTGGTTTTTGCTGCCTTCTTCCTGGTGACGGCAGTGGTGCTGGTGCTGACCAAGGATTTTGTCATTCCACAGATGGCACTTGAAGATATCGACGTCACCGAGGGATGGCGGCGGCTGTGGGCGATGATGAAGCCGGAACAGGGAGCTTATGTCGCGTATGTCGTGATGAAGATCGTGCTCGCGTTCGTGGTGGCCATCCTGACCGGAATCGCTACCATGATTCTGGGACTGCTAGTCGCCATTCCAAGCGCCGCGCTGGGAATCCTGGCGTTTCTCACCGGAAAATCGGAAGGAATGACGTGGAATCCTCAGACGATCGCACTCGCCGTAATCGTGGTTGGCCTTCTATTGGCGGCGTTTTTCTACCTCGTTTCCCTGATCTACGTGCCGGCGATCGTCTTCTTTCCTGCGTATTCGATCTATTTCTTTGCCGGTCGTTATCCACGGCTAGGCTCGGTCCTCAACGAATTGCAGGCGCCGCAGCGGGTCGTTCCGATCGCGCGGTGACCTCGGCTGAGTTATCTGTAATAAATTAAAGAGCGCGGCTTTTAACCCGCGCTCTTTGTTTTCCACGTGCTGGTTCGAGAGGTTCAACTAGAACTTCGGCAGAACCTGCGTACCTTCCTTGCGAACCGCATCCAGAGCCGAGGGATCAAGACCCAGGGCTTGTAGGATCGTCGGCGCTACCTGCACGGTGCCCACCGACTCGCGAATAGTCTTTGGTTGCAAGGACGGGTTGGACACCAGCAGGATAACGTTGGTGTCGTCATGCGCAAAGCCGCCGTGCTCCGCCTGTTTCGCGGTGCTGCCGGAGTAGGTCACGCCGACGTTCGGAGTCACGATGATGTCGGGCGAGCGCGGGTCTTTGGTTGGGTCTTTGTAGTTAAGAGAGAGTGCAGGCCCGTAGAAAATCTGTCCGAGCCCGATGCCGGTAGTCACGGAGGGATTAGCCTCGAGGATCGCAACCGCGGCAGCCGTGTTCGACGAGCTGTTCAGCCACAGGATCGAAACGTCATCTTCCGTCGGCCCGATGCCGGTCGGGTTGTTGGTGGATTCCGAGTTGGGGATGTAACCGGCGTTCGAGAGCAGCGTCGCGGGCGAGGTGCCGTTGATGGTCTGTCCGACGTAGCGGCTGGGATCGATCGGCGATTGGCCGTGCTTGGCCGTGATGATGATCAGGGTCGAATCATAGAGTCCCTGTTTCTTTAACTCATTGACGAATGCCCCAATCGAGGCGTCGACGAACTGGAATTCGCCGAGCAGCGCCGTGCTGGGGGTAGCGGCGGCATCGAGATATCCGCCGGTCGTGCTGTTGCTGGCCTCAATCAGCTTCTGGCCCACGCTCAGGGCCTGGAAGTTCATGCCGAAGATGGTGGGAACCTGGGTCTTTCTAGTGTGGAGATGGTCCCATCCGTCGATCTCGTTGAGGATGGCATTGACCTTCAGGCTGTCGTAGCACTGGATGTTCAGGAAGCTATTGGTCCAGGCTGTCAGGTCGGCGCCCGAGTCGAGGATCGAGGCGCAGGAGAGACCGGTGGGAGTGGTAACGCCGGGAAGGCCGATCACGGAGGAGTTGATTTCCGGCGCATAGAAGTCATCGAGCGCGCTCGGTCCGATGCCGGAGGCGACGGAGGAGTAGGCCGGATGCTTGTCGGACCAGGCTGCGTATCCACCGGCGGCATGAATGACGCTGAAGATGGTGTTGGCGCGGACGAACTGCCACGGCCAGACCGGTTTGCATCCCTGAGCAGGGTCGCGATCCAGTTTCTGCGGGTCGATGGAGCGGATGCCACCGTCGGTGAGGGACGCGCCGGGCGCGCCGCCATTTACCTTGGTCTGGTCGATGTCGATGCCTTCTTCATATTCGGTGGTAAAGCCGGTTGGCGGCGCACCCGCGGTGCAGGGCCCCGGTCCATTTCCATTGCCTGTAACCACGGCTGGTCCGTCGAGGGCGCGGGAATAGGCGACGTCGTAATAGATGCCGGTCAGGGCGGGGCTACCGCCAGTGACGATCGAGGTCAGGCCCGGAAACGAGTCGGATGGTTTTGAAGTGCTGGCGGCAACGTAGTTGATTCCAGTGTTACCCAGAGCGGCGATCGCCGGGCAAAAGGGCTTCCCCCCGTTGACCGTGCTGACACCTTGGGCGCAGTTCACGAAATCCACGGCATGCATGCCGTCGACACTGATGAGAAGTACGCGTTTGACTTGTCCGGATCCTTGGGCGAACGCCGAGGACGCCAACAGTAAAGCGAGCGCCGAAACGCCCACACTGAGGCTGCGAATGAACTTCATGGAAATTCCTCCTGAGAGTTGGGAGACTTCTTTCGAGAATTAGCAGGTGAAAATCAACGGGGGGTAACAGCGAGATGAAAGGAGTGTTAAAAACTAGGGAGGGTAGTAGGGGAGTTGGGTGATTCCGATGGTTTTTCCCGGAACGGTTCCTGCGATTCCGCCTTCACCAGTCTTGTCATTCCGATCTTCACTACTCTTGTCATTCCGACCGGAGGGAGGAATCTGCTTCGTTGCCGGCACCCGTCGCCGGCAGACAGCAGATTGATCGACGGCTAACGCCGTTTCGGAATGACGAAGTCGAGATTGGGGTTATTCACTGCTTCACTTGAGACTCGCATCACAGCCGGGCCTCCCCAGCCTGCGGCGAGGTCTTCCCATGTCGGGTTGCTGTCTTCGATCACCGCGAGCGTGGACGGGAGGCAAACAGCAGATTCCTCGCCGGCTTGAGGCCGGCTCGGAATGACAAAGTGTAGGGATGAGTTGCGGGACTGGTCGGTGGCGGTCATCACAGCCGGCGGTAGTCCGTGGACTGCATCATCGACAATCTTTGCCATTCGGACGAGCCGTAAAGCGAGAAGGAAGAAACTGCTGGTCGCCAGCAGCGATGCTGCGGGACAAACAGCAGATTCCTCCGTTCGGTCGGAATGTCAGGAGCGATTTGCGGCGAACAGCTACCTATTTCAGGCTCTTTACATACTCGGCGACAGCCTTGGCATCGTCAGCTGCGACTCCAGACACTGCTTTCTTGTGTGGTGCTTTCTTGGCGTCGTCACCCTTGGTGAGCAGATCGGTGATCTGATCGGCGCTTAGGCTGATGCCTTTCAGCGCCGGGCCAACCTTGCCTTGTCCTTCAGGGCCATGGCACATGGCGCACTTCGCTTTGTAGGTGGCAGCTCCGTCAGCCGCGAACGCGGGTAAAGCGATCGACACGGCCAGGGCCAGGACAACAAGCATAACAATCAATTTCGTAACTCTCATGGGGGCTTCTCCTCAAATCATTGGAATTGTAGTTAAAAGAGCCAACTAAGTCTGGATTTTATGATTTAGGAGAGGAGAAGGAATGTGATTTCACGCACGTGATCTTGTGACGGAGTCGAATTAATCTCGGGGGTGAACACTATCAAGGTCCAAAATTGAAACTGACAGAGATTAACTGACCGAGATTATCGGGCGGGTTGGACTACCAGGATCATTCCTGGGTGCAGGACGGCGATGTTGCGATTGTCGCGCTTCAGGGCGGCGACGGTCGTGCGATACGCACTGGCAATCGAGTAGAAGGTTTCGCCGGACTTCACTCGATGGCGAACGACAGGTTCAGTTTTTGCGCTCTGCAGGGTTGCTACTTCCGCCGACTTGGTCGCGGGAGGCTTCACGCTGGCAGTTTCTGTCTTGGGATGCTTTGACTTGGTGTGCGAGCTTGCGATTTCCGCATCACTCGCACTGGGCGAAATTGGCAGGTGCAGCGCAAGAACTTTGCGTCCGTGGAGGCTGTCGCCGTGCAGTCCGTTCCAGCGGCGCAGCATCTGCGGCGACACCCCGAAATTTTCTGCGACGGTTTCGACTGTGTCCCCGTGTCGCACTTTATAACGGGTTATGCGGCGAGCATAGGTGGCCGCATCGCTCGTCGGATGTTTACCCGGAGCAACCGGAATTACGAGTCTAGCGTCGGTGTCCAGTTCGTTGCTATCGAGGTGGTTGGCCTCTTCAATCTGTTTCGCCGTCGTGTGATAGGTGCGGGCCAGTGAGGCCAACGTATCGCCGGTATGAACCGTGTGATAGCGCCACCACAGCCGCATATCAGGAGGAATCGAGGCGATCGCAGTCTGATACTGATCCTTCGTTCCAACGGGTAAGCGCAGCTCGAATTTGCCTTCGCGCGGAGTGGTCATGCGCAGCAGGCTGGGATTCAGATCCTGCAACTCGCTCGGCGTCGAATTCACGCACTC
>DATHMS010000191.1:0-2777 GCA_035486795.1 Candidatus Sulfotelmatobacter sp.
TCCCGCCCAGATCAAGCATCGCGACCGCCGCGGACGAAACGATGGCAAGGCAGCCGCACCCGACCGTCAAGAAGAAGCTGGCCGTCCCCGCTTCGACTTTTCCTACAGCGGCATCAAAACGGCCATCCTGCGCTACGTTGAGACTCACGACATGCGACCAGCCGTCGAGGCGCGCCGGCAAGCGCTACTCAAGATTGCAAAACCCAAGCTTGAAGACTACCTCGCGAATTGCGACCGACCCACGCTCGACCTGGTGGCATCGTTCCAGCGGTCGCTCGTCGAAGACTTGGTGGGAAAAACTCTGGCCGCAGCCCGCGCCTACGACGTGGCCACGCTTTTCGTTACCGGAGGCGTTGCCGCCAACAGCGAATTGCGCCAGACGTTTGAGCGCGAGGGAGCAAAGCAGGGTCTGCCCGTTTACTTTCCCTCGCGCCCGCTATCCACCGACAACGCGGCCATGATCGCCGCGGCGGCCTATCCTAAATTTCTGCTGAAAGATTTCGCTGCGATGGATTTTTCCGCCGAGGCCGGCCTGCAGTTACGCTGAAAGAATCCGCGCAACCGAGACCGTTTGCGAGCACTACTTCCCGGCCGCCTGCCCCTGGCTCGACTGCCCGAACAACTCATCCAGCGTATTGGCGAGTTGCGCCTCAGTGTCGATGTCTTTGTAGATATGAAACCGCGCCCGCGTCTCCGACTTATCGGAGCAGCTTGCCCGGTTCGCCAGAATAATAATGGGAATCTCAGCCGTCTCCGGCTTGCCCTTCACCGCCGTGATCAATTCGCTCCCTGACATTTTTGGCATCTGCATGTCGGTGACGATCACCGCCGGTCGTACCCGAGCGAGCACTTCCAGGGCTTCCACGCCGTTAGTCGCCGACTCCACCGCAAAGCCGCGCAGCTCCAGAAAGCGGCACACGGTATAGCGGATCAGCATGGAATCGTCGACGACTAAGGCGACCATGGGCATAATAGACGGAGGCCCGCGTTTGCACACGCCCCCGGCTCCGACAGTAGCAGGGCGTTTTCGGACTAAACAAGCCGAAACAGGGTGCCGCCATTACCTTCGTCACCGCGCCGCCGTTCGCGAAAACTCAGAAAAGCTAAAAACGAGAAGCCGCTCAGATCTCGCTTTCCTGCGTTCGCTCTTCAATGTTCATGTCTTTGAATTCGCTGGATTCAAAAATCTCGCCGCATTCCTTGCACTCGACGAACTCCGATTCTTCGTCCCGGCCAACAATCTGTACGCGCGGATGCTTGCAAGGCTGCTTTGCTTCAGGGGTTGGGGGATTAGCAGGCGACTTTGGGGTCATAAATCCGGAAGGTTCCTCAAGAAATACTGTGCGGAGGGCTTATTTTTGCCGGAATTCCCGGTATTTTAGACCGGCTTTGCGCGTTGTCAAGCCCTCTGTGTCTCACTGTCGTAATTTTGTAACCAGACCTGCGAGAGCAGTCAGAAACCAGGTTGATATCGACCGGCCCTCAAATTCCGACCAAAATCATCGTATAAACATAAGCCGTTCAGCCGTTGATACTTACCGCTAGGAGCTCTTTTCCAGCCTCTGCCTGTGCAGCCTTGCCAGCAGCCAACACTGTGTCGTAGAATTGAATTGCGACGGAAAAGGTCGGATTTCATTCCGGCCTGAGTTTGCCAGAGTTTTACACAGGGAACGGTTTGCTAAAGCTCACCAAGAAAGCTGACTACGCGCTGATGGCGATGAAGCATCTCGCCGAGCACTCCGCCGAGGGCTCGCGCAGCGCGAAGGATGTGGCCGACGCCTACGGCATTCCCCCCGAGGCTTTGGCGAAGATTCTGCAGCGCCTGGTCAAGGCCGGACTGTTGCAGTCACAGCACGGCACTAACGGTGGATATACGCTGGCCCGCGCCGCCCACACGATTTCCGCTTTCGAGGTGATTCAGGCCATCGATGGCCCGCTATTCATCACGTCCTGCATCACTGTACGCGGAGAGTGCGACCAGAGCGACCGCTGCAATATTCGCGAACCGCTGCGCAAGGTGAACGAGAGCATTGAAGCCGTGTTGAAGCGCATCAAGATTTCGCATATGCGGGAAGAACCCGAAGAAGCCCGCAGCGAGGCTCCCAAAGGGGCAGAACTGGTGACAATTGGTTGAAAAGATCCGGTTAAGCTTCGATCCAGTGAACCCTGGAAGATCAGGGATTCATCCAAGGAACAAGGAACGTAGAGAAACGGAAAAGTCCGTTAACTAAAGTCAGCAAAGAAATACTCGGTAGGAGACGCAATCAATGAGCACGGACGTTAAGATCCCCCAGGCACTAACGCAGACCCACCACCCCGACGCCAAGGGCGTGAAGCTCCCCATTTACATGGATAACCACGCCACCACCCAGATGGATCCGCGGGTGCTGGAAGAAATGCTGCCCTACTTCGTCGAAAAGTTCGGCAACTCCGCCAGCCGCAATCACTCGTTCGGCTGGGCTGCCGAAGAGGGAGTGGAGACGGCGCGCGAGCGCATCGCCAAGCTGGTCGGTGCGACGACAAAGGAAATCATCTTCACCTCGGGCGCAACCGAGAGCGATAACCTTGCCATCAAGGGCGTCGCCGAAATGTATAAGGAAAAGGGCAACCACATCATCACTGCGGTCACTGAGCACAAGGCCGTGCTCGACACCTGCAAGCGGCTGGAGAAGTATGGCTACCGAGTAACCTATCTGCCGGTGCAGAAGGACGGCCTGATCGATCTCGACGACTTAAAGCGCGCCATGGATGATAAGACGATCCTGGTCAGCATCATG
>DATHMS010000192.1:0-14223 GCA_035486795.1 Candidatus Sulfotelmatobacter sp.
TTTACCGGAATCTTTCAGGTGTGCGGCCAGCACCTGGACCACACGCTCGGGCTCAACCCCGCGGTTGCCGAGCAAGCCGAGCGCCCACAGGGCCCAAATCTTTTTCTGGTGATCGCGGGAGTCGGCCTGCCGCGCCAGGGCGTCGACAGTAGACTCAGTCTTAGTGAGTCCGTAGGCTGCGAGTTGTACCTCGATAGCGGAGGTGCGCACGCTGAGATCTTTGGAATTGAGCGCGACCGTGGTGAGGTCGCCGAGTTGCGAATCCCACTGGAGCTTGCCCCGCCAGGCATCGCTGCGCGATTCGATCCGGGCAGCGATCTGATTCGAGTCTCCAGTGGAGTGGCTCACGGCACGCTCGAGAAGTAGTTCTGCTTGTTTCTGCGGCCTTTGGTGATCGAGACTGGTTTCGGAAAGTTCCGCCGGGAGTTCAGGATTCGGCCGCGATGCGAACAGGCTGGCGGTTTTCCCCCACACGGCAACAGGGCCACCGCCGATGGAGAGCAGGAACGCGAAGGCGATTCCCACAATCATGGCGACGGAGTGAAGTGCACGCCGCGTTGCGGGCGACAGCTGGCGCTCAGGCGGCGCTTGCTCCGGCAGATTGGGCCGAAATACATCCATAATCACAGTTTAGGGACGGTCCACAATAGGGTAAAGTTACTTCCGGGCCCCGCCCATCCGTAGTTGGATGCAGGTGGCGGCTACGTGTGGTTTGGAGGAAGTCATTATGGAGAAGGGGAATTTCATGCGCTGTTGGGTGCCGGTTTTGCTGGTTCTGATAATCGCTTCTGTGGCTTTGGCCGCGGCAGGGCCAGGATATAAGGTTGTGAATACTCTTAAGATCGGCGGGGACGGAGGCTGGGATTACTTGACCGCGGACGCGAACGCGCGCCGGCTTTATATTTCGCGCGCGACCCACGTTATGGTGCTCGACCTCGATTCCGGAAAGACGGTGGGTGATATTGCGGATACTCCGGGAGTGCATGGCATCGCGCTTGCGCCGGAACTGGGGCGCGGCTTCGTCAGCAATGGGCGCGAGGGGACGGTTAGCATTTTTGATCTCAAAACGCTGGCGACGACCAGCAAAGTGAAGGTGGGAGAGAATCCGGACGCGATTCTTTACGATCCAGCAACCCAGCGCGTGCTCACGTTCAACGGCAAGAGCCAAGATTCGACGGCTATCGATGCGGCTAAGGGCACGGTGCTGGGCACGATCAAGCTGGACGGCAAACCGGAATTCGCGGCCAGCGACGGCAAGGGGGAGATTTTCGTAAACATCGAAGACAAGAGCGAGTTGACGGCAATTGATGCGAATAAGTTGGCGGTTAAGTCGACATGGCCGCTGGCGCCCTGCGAATCGCCTTCAGGGTTGTCGATGGACCGGAAGAATCGGCGTCTGTTTGTGGGCTGCGATAACAAGATGATGGCCGTGGTAAATGCGGACACCGGGAAAGTTCTGGCTACGCCGGCCATCGGTGACGGGGTGGATGCAACCACGTTCGACAACGAAACCGGGCTAGCCTTTGCATCGTGCGGCGAGGGCGTGTTGACCGTGGTGCGGGAGGAGTCGGCTGACAAATTCAGCGTGGCAGAAAATGTTCCGACGCAGCCCGGGGCGCGCACTCTAGCGCTCGACTCGAAGACCCACAACGTGTACGTGGTGACAGCGAAGTTTGGTCCGCCTCCGCCGGCTACGGCGGATAATCCTCACCCGCGGCGGAGTATTTTGCCGGACAGCTTCGTGGTGCTGGTTGTTGCTAAATGAAGCGGCTTTCGGGGTTGTCGAGCTGGTGGAAGGACAGCGTCGGCACTTTGTTTAGCGCAGTGCCGCTGGGATTACGCCCTTCTTGAACATTTCAAACCACATCTGCGTTGTGGCTTCGTTGTAGATCCCCAACTCGCGGATCACCGCGCGAGCGAACTCAACGCTTCCCAGTCCGCTGGCGGTTATGATCTTGCGATCGGTGACGGCTAGCTCGTCCACGTAGAAACGCTCATCGTTGTAATCCGGGACCATTTTCTTCAAGTAACTCTTAGCGTTGCTGGTGTGGCGAACCCCACGAGTGAGGCCAGCACGGGCAATCTCCAGCGTCGCTGCACAGAGCGCGCCGATCAGTATTCCGGCTGCATGCAGTCGCCGGAGAAGGTCGTCCACATTGGAGTCCGGCGATTCTTCCCACCGGTTTCCGCCGGGCAGGATGAAAATCGCGGTTTCGCGCGGCTCGATCTGATCAATCGTGATGTCGGGCACCAGCTTCAGACCGCCCATAGTCGTGACAGTCTTGGATGAATGTGCCGCTGCCAGCACTTCGTACTTGCCCGATTTGCGGATCTCGCACAAAGCCAGCGCCGGCTCCCAGTCCGCCAACCCATCAGAGACAAAGACGTAAGCCTTCGCTTTCATAGCCGGCATTCTCCGCCCTGCCTGCTGGGGCGCTTGCCCATGAAGAATACCTTTCGAGACCACTTTGTGCGAGCCCGACCTCCCTTTGTCGGCTGTAATTTGGAACGACCGTTCGGTTGTCATCTTGAAGCCTGGTGTGTATTATCTCTCCACTTCACCGCCCCGCATTTTCCGCGTTCACAGTGCATCTAGTTGGTATGGCTGTTGTGAGGTTCTTAATTCATGGCGACTTTGGATGACAAGTTTTTTCAGGCGCGGGTCAGCAACCGGGTCGACTTTGCGCCCGACCTGTGGATGTTTCGAATCCAGGCGGGAGGGGAGTTCAAGTTCGTTCCGGGACAGTACGCCACGCTGGGGCTGGAACACGACGGGAAGCGCACGGAGCGTCCGTATTCGATTGTCTCAGCGCCTTTTGAAAGTGAGATCGAGTTTTTCTTTGAGCTGGTGCCTGAGGGAGCGCTAACGCCGCGGCTCTATAAACTGCAGCCCGGGGACCAATTGCTGATGCGCAAGGCGCCCAAGGGGCGGTTTACCCTCGACACGGAGAGTGGGCGAAAGAATCATCTACTGGTTTCTACTGTGACGGGAGTCGCTCCGTTCGTCAGTTTCGTGCGGACGCTATCGAAAGACTGGAAGGAAGGCCGCTTCGATGGCGGTCACAAGCTCTACCTGCTGAATGGTGCCAGCCGGCCTTGGGAGTTTGGCTACAAAGAGGAGTTGACCCGCTTCGATGCAGAACTGCCGTGGTTCAAGTATGTGCCCACGGTGAGCCGGCCATGGGATCATACTGACTGGCCGGGTGAGATTGGGCGGGCTGACGACATTCTGCGGAAGTATGCCGATCACTGGGAGCTTGACCCTACGAATACGACCGCGTATTTGTGCGGGCATCCTGACATGATCGCGAACAGCAAGGCGATCCTGAAGCGGCGCGGGTTTCTCGACAAGACCGGGGTCAAGGAAGAGATTTATTGGGTGCCCGCAAAGTAGTTTGCATGTACTTGGTACTTGGGTACGGAGTGAAATCCGCGACGTCACGTGCCGATTCTCGAGCTTCGCCGCTCCAACAACACAACATCTCTCCACAGAGCACCTAGTTGGCCGATGCCTTTCCGCATGCCGACCTCGCGGAATCCGCAGGACTTGTGGAGGGCGAGGCTGGGGGCGTTTTCGGGAAAAATTCCAGCTTGTAAAGTCCAGACTCCGTGACGCTCGGATTCCTCGATCAACACTCTTAGAAGCGCTTTGCCGACGCCGCTGCCCCGCGCGGCAGCGGCCACGTAGACGGAGACCTCCGCAGCTCCCGCGTAGACGACTCGACTAGAGACCGGGCTGAGTGCAGCCCAGCCCAGGACTTGCTCTGCTTTGCGCGCGATTATGCGGCAGTCCCGGCGATGGTTGCCGTCCCATTTCTCCCAGCCGGGAAGCTCCGTCTCAAATGTGGCGTTGCCGGTGGCGATGCCCTCAGCGTAGATTTTGCGAACGGCGGGCCAGTCTGCAGGCTGCATGGGAGTGATCTGGCAATCCATTTGCATGCGCGAGTCTAGGTTTCGGCGGGGGCGAAGAAGACTAATGCTGCAAGTTCTTCCTCAATGTCATAGAAGCGGTGGCCAACCTCGGCCGCGACGAAAATCACGCTGCCCGCGGAGACTTCCCGGTCTTCGATGCCGGCCTTGAAGCGGGCGCGGCCGCGGACTACATAGTAAATTTCGTCTTCGTGATGCGGCTTCTGGTGGTCCGTGCCTCCGACCGGGAGAACGTATAAGCCGGCGCTCATCGCCGGTACGCGCAGAAACTCGCGGTAGGGCTTGCCGCTCTGGGCACGCTGCTCGACGAGTTCCGGAAGGCTGGCAAATAAAATCTTCATAACTCTTCTTATTCTTTCAGGCGAAGCTCTTTTACGCGAAGATGCCTCCGAAAATGAGGTCGGTAAACTGTGGGATCAGGCTCTGCGCCTGCAGTTCGCCCTCGGGCTTGTACCACTGGTAGATCCAGTTAATCATGCCGAGCAGGGCGAAGGCGGCGGCGCGGGGGCTGACTTTACCTTTTGCCTGATGCTGACTTTTGTCTTGAACTTCTGTCATCAGGCTTTCGAGGAAGTGGATGTAGTCCTTTTTGCGGGCGTTGATGCGCTTGCGCAGCGCAGGCGGCAGGGGATGGTTTTCATGGAGCATCACTGTGATTTCGCGGTCGCGGGGGCTTAGAACGACCTCGATGTGCAAGCGGATGAGGGCGCGCAGGCGATCTTCGGGGTTGGCGATGCTGCGCACGGGATTGAGGACACGGTCCTGGGTAATCTCCATGGCGTGGTTCATGATTTCGTATAGGATTTCGTCTTTGCTTTGAAAGTGGTGGTAGAGGCCGCCCTTGCTGAGCTTGAGCGCTGCCGCCACGTCGTTCATGGAAGTCGCGTCGTAGCCCCGCTGCTGGAACAGGCGGGCAGCAGTGCGCAGGATCTCCTGCCGGGAATCGACCGTGGTCTCGCGGGTCATCGGGTGACATGGTAAACAGTTGCGGGCGGGAATGCCAATTTGCCACTATCTCTCATAAAGAACTTTCGTTGCGATCGGATCGGGGATCCGCGCAAGGGATAGTTAGGAAGGGCCGAGCCAGCGCCTTTAGTGCCCTGTGTGTTCCACCCGCGCGGGAATGACGATGAAGTAAGCGTCGGGCTGACCGGACCTGATCAGGTGCGGCATGTTCAACCCCGGGGGAGGTGAGCCGAGATCTTTCTCCGTCGCATAGGGAGCGTAGAACATCAGGTGAGGAGGCGCATGAACTATCTTCCCTCCGATCAGAAGGAAAACGCTGTCTGACATCATGTACACGATTCCAGGCTTACTCGGCGCTTTGAATTTTCCGCTCTGGTAACCCGCGCTGACTTCGGCCTGAATCTCATCTTCGCTTTTTCCCTTGCCCCGCTCTTCCTCCACTAACAGGCGTGTAGGCAATGTGGTTGCGCTTCCCACCGCGTCAAAACAGGTAGGCTCGCTGTTCCAAGGAGTCTGACGGTCGACGAAGCAGGAAAACCCGTTGCTGCCATCGCGAACCTTGACGTAGCCCTTAGGTTCCAGGAGATAAACAGTCGCTTCTTCAGAGACCTCTGGGGGCGCGGCGCTCTCCGCCAACTTGATCCTGGCCTCTCGGGGCAAAGAAAAATCATACGCGGGCTTCGGTATGTCTGTTTGAGCAAAGCCCACAAGGCTCGCTACGCACAGGAGACCAACAGATAGTGTTTTGCGCACAATGATCCTCCTTCCGACACTCTTGACGCTGGAAAAGCAAATAGCGCCTTTGAGACGTTCCGGCTTTGGAAACGTCACCACTATCCAAGCTTGATAGTGGGATTCTGAAGGTTCGACCGTCGCCCCATTGTGGAAGATGGGCCGCTCAAGAAAGGCTTCGAAATGAATCTAGATGTGAGCTTGACCGGCATGCCTATTTGTTGATAGCCTAATGATGACCGACCGACCGGTCGGTTTGCAGATCAGATAGCGAGGAATGCGCCAATGGCCACAATCTTCTACGAACACGACGCGAATCCGGAGGCCCTGAAGGGCAAAACTATCGCCATCCTGGGCTACGGCAGCCAGGGACACGCGCAGGCGCAGAACTTGCGCGACAGCGGCTACAAAGTGCTCGTCGGACTCGAGTCCAACCGCCCCAGCGCGCAGCAGGCTCGCGCCGATGGCATGGTGGTAGTGGCGCCGGATGAGGCGGCTAAGCGGGCCGACTGGATCCACGTGCTCACGCCGGATGAAACGCAGGCTGCGGTTTACCAGCAATACATCCAGCCTTATCTGCATCCCGGAAAGATTCTGGGGTTCTCGCACGGGTTCAGCATTCATTTCAAGACGATTGTCCCGCCGAGCGATGTTGACGTCGTGATGATTGCGCCTAAGAGCCCTGGCCACCTGCTGCGGCGCGTCTACGCCGAGGGGCGCGGCGTTCCGTCATTGATCGCGATTCAGCAAGATTCGAGCAAGCGGGCGCACGAGTTTGCGCTGGCGTACGCGCATGGCATTGGCTCGACCCGAGCGGGCGTGCTGCAGACCACGTTCCGGGAAGAAACCGAGAGTGATCTGTTCGGTGAGCAGGCGGTGCTGTGCGGCGGGTTGACTTCGCTGATCAAGAAGGGATTCGAGACGCTGGTGGAAGCCGGCTACGCTCCGGAGATTGCTTACTTCGAGTGCCTGCATGAGATGAAGCTAATCGTCGACCTGATCTACGAAGGTGGGTTGGGACGCATGCGATATTCGATTTCGAACACAGCCGAGTATGGCGACCTCACGCGCGGCGAAAAGGTTGTGGGCGATGCCACGCGAGCCGCGATGAAGAAGACTTTGGCCGACATTCAGGATGGGACTTTCGCTCGGGAGTGGGTCAAAGAGAACAAAGACGGTGGTCGCAACTTTGCGGCATTGCGGGAGAAAGAGCAGAAACATCCGATTGAGATTGTGGGCGCACAGTTGCGTGGCATGATGAGCTGGCTGCCCGGCAAAGAAGCGAAGAAGCCGGCCGAGGCGCCAAAACCCGGTCCGAAACAGGTTGTGAATGCTTAAGGGAGCCGAAATCGTTCTGCGGTGCGTGCGTGCCGAAGGGGTCGACCTGGTGTTTGGCTACCCCGGCGGCGCGATCATGCCGTTGTACGACGCGTTGGAGGGGAGCGGAGTACGTCACGTGCTCACGCGGCACGAGCAGGGCGCGGTGTTTGCGGCGGAAGGCTACGCCCGAGTTACGGGAAAAGTTGGCGTGGCGATGGCTACAAGCGGGCCAGGCGCGACCAACCTGGTCACCGGCATCGCCGACGCCAAGATGGACTCAGTGCCTCTGGTGTGCATTACGGGGCAGGTGCGGACCGCGATGATCGGCACCGACGCGTTTCAGGAGACTGACGTCTTCGGGGTAACGCTTTCGTTGACCAAGTGGAGCCGACTGGTGCGCACGATCGAAGAAATCCCGGATGTAATTGCGGAGGGATTCTATTGGGCGCGCAGCGGGCGGCCGGGACCGGTTGTCATCGATATTCCAACCGACATATTGAAAGCCAAGAAAGAATTCTCAGGGCCGGTGACGTTCACCCCTCACGCCCGGCCCGCCGATGCGAAGGCGGATGGCGCTTTCAGCGATGCGATTGTCGCCTTGCTGCAACGGGCAACGCGGCCGGTAGCCTTGGTGGGCGCAGGAGCAAAGCTTTCGGGAGGGGTTCCCGAGCTGCGGCGGCTGCTCGACGATTTGAACGTTCCGACATTTGCCACTGTGCATGGACTGGGCGCGGTTCCTCCGCAATCACCGTATTACCTGGGGATGGTGGGCATGCACGGCACGCGCGCCGCTAATACCGCTTTGCATGAAACCGATTTGCTGATGGTGTTTGGAGCACGCCTTGATGATCGCGTCACCGGCGATCCGACGCGCTTTGCGCCCAATGCAAAGATCGTCCATTTTGAGATCGATCCGGCACAGCTTGACCGGGTGCGGGCGTGCGAGTTGCCGGTGATTGGAAACCTGGCCGACACGATTCCGGCATTTCACGCAGAATTACGCAACGCTTCCCTGCCCGACTGGAGCGGCTGGCGCGCGGTGGCTTGCGGAGCCGAACGCGCGGAACCTGATCCCCGCGGACTGGCTCAGCCGACAATGCGTTTTCTCGATGAGCTTTTCAGCCGTCTGCCGCAAGACAACGTGATCATCGCCGACGTGGGCCAACATCAGATGTGGGCGGCGCAGCGTTATCGTTCTTCGTCACCACGCGGGTTTATTACTTCGGGCGGCCTGGGAGCGATGGGCTTCGCCTTGCCGGCTGCGGTGGGCGTACAACTAGCGAAGCCGGATACCTGCGTGCTTTGCGTTTCCGGCGACGGCGGTTTCCAGATGAACATACAAGAGCTAGCCACGGTTCACCGGCTGGGCTTGCCCATAAAAATGGTGATCGTCGATAACAAATATCTGGGCATGGTGCGGCAGTGGCAGCAGCTTTTCTACGAGCGCAACTATGCCGAGACAGATTTGAGCGACAATCCGGATTTCGTCGAGATAGCCAAGGCGTACAAGATTCACGGATGGCGATTGAACGAGGCTGCCATGGTGGAGTATCCGGTATCTGTCGAGACAGGAGATTTGATTGACAGTTTTCTGCGCTCGCCGGATCCAGAGTTGCTGGTGTTTGATTGTCATCCCGAGGCGAACGTCTATCCCATGGTTCCGGCGGGAGCGGCGCTTTCGGAGATGGTGTTCGGGGACATTGAGTAATTGAGCGATCGGGTGATTGTGCAATTGAAGACCCACAGTTCAGAGGGTTTTCAATCGCCAAATCACCCAATCGCAAAATCGCAAAATTTAGAGAGGGAACGACCATGCAAGTCTTTCACATCCGCTATCGCAACGCGCAAGGCGCATTGATGCGCATCCTCAACGCGATTTCGCGCCGGGGGCTCGAGTTTACTTCGGTGCACGCCGAGGCCGCCGGGCAGAATTACGCCGTCACCTTGCTGCTGGAGGTCAACCACAAGCAGGTCGGGCAGCTTTACCGCGAGTGGTATGCGATCGTCGATGTCGTCGAAGTGCGCTCCCGGGCGGTTTTGCATGAGCAGGAAGTGCCGGCTTGGGGACCGCATCCGCCAGCTTCGGAGAGCATGGCCGACCAGTCGGCGCGGGCGGCGCTCGCTTAAGTTGTGATTTCGAGGTTTAAGTGTCAGCAGCATGAGCGCTCACTGGGCGAGCGCCATGCGATTGGGAACCTGCAGGTGAATGGCGCCTCTGGGCGGTCGCCACAACCTTGGGTTCCCGTTTTTCTGACGACAACGATCTCTCCGCCCCCCTCTTCATCTCTGTTGTAATCTTTCTATAGGTCGAATGCATGGATCTTAAACATCGCAGCCGCGGAATTACCGACGGACGCGACCGGGCTCCGGCGCGCTCCATGTTCAAAGCCATTGGCTTCACCGATGCCGACCTCGGCAAACCGCTGATCGGAGTGGCCAATACCTGGATCGAAACCATGCCCTGCAACTTTCACCTGCGGCGGCTTTCGGCCAAGGTGAAGGATGGCATTCGCGCTGCCGGCGGTACACCCATGGAGTTCAATACGATCGCCATCTCCGACGGCGAAACCATGGGCACCGAGGGCATGCGTGCCTCCCTCGTCAGCCGGGAAATTATCGCCGATTCGATTGAACTTGTTTGCCGTGGCCAATTGTTCGACGCGGTGGTGTGCGTTGTTGGTTGCGATAAGACGATTCCGGCCGCAGCCATGGCGCTGGCGCGCATGGATCTTCCCGGCCTCGTGCTCTACGGCGGCACGATCGCGCCGGGCAGCTATCGCGGCAAAGACGTCACCATTCAAGACGTGTTTGAAGCTGTTGGCGCCAACGCTGCGGAAAAAATTACTGACCAGGAATTGCACGATCTCGAAAACGTGGCTTGCCCCGGCGCCGGAGCCTGCGGCGGCCAATACACGGCGAATACGATGTCGACCGTGATGGAGATAATTGGCTTGTCTCCCATGGGCTTCAATAGCGTGCCGGCGATGGACGCGCGCAAAGATGAAGTCGCCTTCCGCTGCGGCGAAGTGGTGCTGAATCTTCTTAGAACTGGCCTTCTGCCGCGCCGCATTCTCACGCGGGCGGCTTTTGAGAACGCGATTGCATCGGTGGCCGCGACCGGCGGCTCGACTAACGCCGTGCTGCATCTGTTGGCGATCGCGCGCGAAGCTGAGGTCGGTCTGGAAATCGACGATTTTCAGAAGGTCAGCGAGCGCACTCCTCTGCTCGCCGACCTTAAGCCTTCGGGAAAATACGTGGCCGCGGACGTCGACAAGGCTGGCGGCATCCCGGTCATCGCCAAGCGCTTGCTTGATGCCAAGTGTGCCGACGGCTCCACGCTCACCGTGACCGGCAGGACATTCGCCGAGGAAGCCAACGACGCAAAAGAAAGTCCGGGTCAGCCGGTAATCGCGCCGCTCGATCGTCCGCTGAAGAAAACCGGAGGGCTCGTCATTCTGAAGGGAAACCTCGCTCCCGAAGGCTGCGTGGCCAAGATCAGCGGGCATGAGCGGCTGGAACAGCGTGGTCCAGCGCGAGTTTTCGATTGCGAAGAAGACGCTATGGCGGCTGTCACTGGCAAGAAAATCAAGGCCGGGGATGTCGTCGTCATCCGCAACGAAGGACCCAAGGGCGGACCGGGCATGCGCGAAATGCTCAGCGTTACCGGCGCGATTGTGGGTGAGGGGTTGGGAGCATCTGTCGCGTTATTGACTGACGGCCGGTTCAGCGGCGCGACTCACGGACTGATGGCCGGCCACGTCTCGCCGGAAGCCGCGCTGGGCGGCCCCATCGCCGCGGTTCGCGACGGAGACATGATCCACTTCGATATCAGCAAACGCGTGCTAGAGGTTGAGATCAGCAACGAGGTTCTGCGTCAGCGCATGAAAGAGTGGAAGCCGCCGGAGCCGCGCTATGCCACCGGAGTATTCGCTAAATATGCGGCGTTGGTTTCGTCGGCCTCGCAGGGCGCGATCACCAGGCCGCCGAACTAGCCGCCGCTGCCGAGCAATTGCGGCTGAGCCTGTTTCAATTCGGCCGGTTTGAAGCCGAAAGGGTCGGGCTTGCTTTTGTAGACCACGCGATTCCCCCCGTCGATCAGGTAGATCGGGCCAGCCTGTGTAGGCCTTCTCCGTGGTGTTATTGAACCCATCAAGAACTGCGGGAAACTTGATTCCCAGCTTGCGAACGCAGGTGCCCGCGACCTGGCCGCGTTCCTGGCGTCGCGGGGACTGGCAAACACAATACTTCGCGCAGCTTACTTCGAGCACCCGGGGCTGAACGAAGTCAGCACGTTGGCCTTCGCCGCGATGGAGCAGAAATACGGTTCGCTGCTTGAATCAACGGAGAAGTATTGCTGCTCGGCGGACTGGTCCGAATTAAGGCCTGTGTTGAAGTCAACTGTGTCCACGTGACGCCCGGTGTTCGACACAAAACTGGCATAGGACGGAAAATTGTTCTTCCACGTCGTCACCGACGACTCGTAGGTCTGAGTCGCCTTCGTGGTCAGATCCGTGTCTCCGTTTGATGCTACAAATTCGTAGAGATCCAGAATGAAGGGGAAATTGAACGACTCGTTAGTGACCGTGGTTGCCTCTCCACCGCCGGAAGTCGTGGTTGTCGAAAAGACGGTCGAGCCCAGCGAAATATTTTCCACGTATTCGGTTGCCGTGATGTTGAAGAACTGGTTGTTGGAGAAGTTGACAGTCTGAAAGACCTTCGTTGTCACCTTGCCGTGCGACGTATCGGCGTAGCCCGAGATGACAAAGCTGCGATTCGAGCTGACGTCCACCGTACCCTTAATGGAGGTCGGCTGCACGTTTAGGTTTTCCTTGATCGCCGGAGAGGGCGCTGCGCCGAGCGTGTTTTGGGTGATCGCGCCCGTAATCATCGGCGAAGTCGGGTCACGATAGACCAGCAGCGACGCCGTCGCCGAGAAATAACTGTCGGCATTGAACACGCTGAGCGAAACTGTATGCGGCACTCCATTGCTTAGCAGTCCGGCGAACGGAGTGAGGTTCACTCGATAAGGAATGAAGTTCAGGGTCTGGACGCCCGGGATCGGGGACCACAGAAAGGGATCGATGCCGCCCGTAAAAATCCAGGGAAAGACCGGGGCTACCCCCGCGGGCTGGCCGTCGATGGTGATCTCGGTTTCGCGGAAACCCGTATCGCCGCAACCCGTCTGCAACTCGGTCTCCACGTCATTGGGCGAGCAGGTGTACCAGAATTCGTCATTCGACTGGCTTTGCGCGTAGACATCAAGGTAGGCAGCACGCACATTCGGAGGGAAGTCGAATGTGCCAAAGAGAGTGCTGGCAGTGGTGTTCAGTGCAACCGTGCCACCCGTGGGACCAGCCGACAGCGCCAGAACCTGGTCGGCAGCTACGGGTGAGTTCTCGCCCTTAGCCAAAGGATAGAACTCCAGCGATGCTGAAGCATAAATCGTCGAGGTGAGCCCATCAGTGCCAATAATATTTCCGATATTCGCCTGGCCGGTTTGCGCGGTGTAGAAGATCGAACTGTAATCGGTGAGATCGTTTTCGATGTGCCACGACGGACCAAAACTCGGCGAAGGCTCGGCCGTGGTACCAAAATAAATATTCACCGGGCCCAGCCAGAAGTTGGCGGTGCGGTCGAATTGAATGCCGGCGTTCAGGCTGATATCCGCTTCCAGCACCACCTTGGCCCAGGGGCCGGGACAATCCGTGGGCGGAGCGTAGATAAAGTTCTCCACGTTGAAATCGACGAACTGCGCGCCGCTGAAGAGCTGCACCACGCAAGGCGTGGTGGAAGGACGCCGCACCTTGGGATCGGCGGTCACTGTATTGGCCGAACCTATCGAATACGGGCCGGAAGCCGAGGCGAGCGGAATTAGGACCGTTGCAGCCAGGAGAAGCGGAAAAAAGTTACGCGCCAAGCGAACAGATGGGGGCATGTAGATCCCTCCGGGAGATAGGGGCGAAACCCGTGTCAGCCGCGGCAGTGCAGAAGCGCCGGCAGACTGAGCAGCGCTAGCGACGCAGTATGGCGCGGGGCGTCGGAGCGTGTCAACCATGGACAAAAGTCTCTAGCGGATTAATCCTTCTGGCGTCTGCCCCCGGCCTTCGCCTATGATTATTCCCATCTCGATGCGGACGGAAACTCAGCCCCGTCCGCCGGAGGCGGGCCTTGGGTGCGTTCGGGGAAAAACTTCGCAAGCAGCGTGAGCAGCATGGCATCCCCCTCGATGCCATTTCCAACACCACGAAAATCAGCACCGGCATGCTGCGCGCCCTCGAGGACGAGCACTTTGACCAGCTACCCGGCGGACTCTTCAATAAAGGTTTCGTTCGCGCCTACGCGCGTCAGGTCGGACTTAACGAAGAAGAAACCGTAGCTGACTATCTGGACTCATTACGTGAGAGTGAAATCCAGGCACTCTCCGCTTCGCCGGATCTCCGCGATCTTCCCGCCCACAATCTCCCCACTCACGATTTCCCCGGCAACGATCTTCCGGGCAACGGTCTTCCGGCAAACGGCAATCATGACAGCAACCACATTCGCACCATCGAACGGCGCAAGCAGGGCCGTCGCAATTTCGATCGCCGCAATGAAGACCGCCGCAACGAGTATCGTCGACATCTGGCGGTCGCTCTAGTGCTCGCGACCTTCGCACTCCTGCTCTGGAATTCTTTTCGTCATCGCCAGCTGACAACCACCCTGCCGGCCGCGCTACCCGCAGCAGCTTCCATTCAATCCCCGGCTCCCGCTCCAGTCGCCGCGCCGGCTTCACACCCCACCCCGTCTCGTTCCCCGGCGTCGGTCGCGGTGGAGAAAGCATCGCGGAAACCTTCCGGGGGAGCAATTTCCGCGGCATCTTCGGAAGAGTCCACTAGCGGCTCCGCCGCTACGTCTGGAGCGAACTTGCCGAGCTCCAATCCCACAGTCGCGAACGGCATTGCTTCTGCAGCCGCTGCGACCCTGCCCAGCAAGTTAAGCCTGTTGATCCGCGCTCAGGAAACTTCCCAAGTCTCGATCGTGGCCGATGGCAAGCCTGTCGCCCAGGAAATCCTGATCGCCCCCGCACACACCTCTGTCCGCGCCATCCGCGAGATCGTGGTTAAAACGGGAAACGCTGCCGGAGTCAGCTTCCTGCTAAACGGCAACGAAATCCCAGCTCAAGGCAAAGAGGGTGAAGTAAAGATCTTCGCCTTCGACAAAGCCGGAGTTCGCGTAATCCCGCAAACGCAAACTCCGCCCCGGGTCGCAGCTCCTCGTGGCCACATTTGAACGAGC
>DATHMS010000193.1:0-9797 GCA_035486795.1 Candidatus Sulfotelmatobacter sp.
CACCGGGAATCAGAAATGCGCGCGGCATGTCAGGCCGCGTCCTCCGCAGCTTCCACGCGGAGAGCACAGTCAACACCGTAGTTGCTGAACGCAACCAGATGTATACCGAGATAAGTTGCCCGAGGCTTTGCCACGCCAGCAACGCATAGATGACCGCCGACACAACGATCGCCAGCCAGGGCGTCCCGTAACGCGAGTGTTTGCGTGTAAGCGCGGCGGGAAGATATCCGTCTTCGGCCATGGCGAATGGCATGCGCGTGGTGGTGAGGACGGTGCTATTCAGCAGCGCGACGTTGGCGACGATCGCTGCCAGGGTCATCCACATGCCCAACCGCGGGCTTCCCAGTGACGCCTCGCCGATCCGCTTCGCCGCTTCTGTGAAATATCCTGTGTGCCAGTCCTGCCACTCTCCTGCCGAAGCCAGACCTGCCAGCGTGGGCAGAAAATACGCCGCGATCGACAGCGGCACCACCAGCGCCAGCGCCCGCGGATAAGTCCGCTGCGGATTCTCCACTTCCTCGGCCACAGTCGAGAGCTGTTCGTATCCCGAATACAGCCACAGGCCGAGAGCGAGTCCCACGCCAAAGATTTTGAAGGTAGGCTGATGCGGCGGAATCCACGGCACAAACGGATTGTGCCGCCAGTGCGTAAGCCCCAGCACAACCATCGTCTCGACCGGGATAAAAATAACGATCTCAAGCAAGGTGGCAACCCGTCCCACCATCTGGATGCCGCGCACGTTGATCCACGTAATCAAGGCAATCAGCGCCACCGATACGAGGTAATGCATGACGGCCGTGGTGCCGGGAAAGAGGTAATAGGCGAAGAGTACGGCGTACACTCCGCCCAACAAGAACGACGCTGACCAGTTCCACCATCCCACCTGAAATCCCCAGAAGTCGCCGAAAGCCGCGCGGGTCCAGCGGTAGAACCCGCCCTCGACGGGCATCGCTGTGGTTAGCTCCGCGGTGACCAGCGAGACCGGGATGCACCAGAAAAACGGCAGCACCAGCAGATAGATCAGAGTCATCCCCGGACCCGAGGTGGTGACCATGTCTTCGAGTCCGAAAGGCCCGCCGGTCGTGTAGGAAAACATCACGAAAACTAGATAGAAGAGCCCAGCTTTGCGAAGAGGGAATGATTGGTGGCGAGTGCTCAAAGTCTTGGATCAAGGTGCGGAAGCCCGATTTTTCGCATCCTTCGCTAGAAATGGGGTTTTGACTCTGAAAAAGAACCCGAAATCCTATGCCGCCAGCGTCCCTGTCAGGGCACCTTCCAGTTCCAGCAGCTTTCGTTTCACGTCGAGCCCGCCGCCATAGCCGCAGAGGGTACCGTCGGATGCGATCACTCGATGACAGGGAACCACCACCGCGATGGGATTGCGATTGTTGGCCATGCCCACGGCACGAAACGCGCTCGGTTTACCTACGGCGCGGGCAATGTCAGCATAGGTGCGCGTCTCTCCATAAGGAATCGCCAGCAGCGCCCGCCAGCAGGCAACCTGGAAAACCGTGCCACGAAGATCGAACGGAAAGGTGAACTCGCGGCGTTTACCGGCGAAATACTCTTCAAGCTCACTGACGTAAGGCCGCATCAGGCGAACGGAATTCTCGAACCTGAAAGTCTTCTTCTCCTCGCGAAGGTGGCGGGGGTTCGGGCGAATCGATTGCTGTCCCGGCAACCTGGCGTCGAACTCCAGCGCCACCAATCCAGCGGCGGAAGCTGCCAAGAACAAAGGCCCAATCGCCGAGTTCATGTCTGTGCAGTGCAAGGTTTCCATGGTGCTCGATCCTCCGGCTGCAGACACGATAGCAGACCATCGGAGATTGCGTCCTTGCAAAGATTTCATACTTCTACCCTCAACACATGACCGGAGTTGACAGAAAGCGGTTTTTAGCCGAAAGTGTCTGCGGCGTGCTTATGCCCCTACCTCTATTCCCCATGAAGAAGGGCCTTTTCATCATGGTTGCCGTCGTGCTCGCCCCCGTCCTGCTCGTTGGACTGGTCGCGCTGGCTGCGGGAGACTGGCGGGAGGTCGGCGCTACCCCCGGAGGCGATCAAGTTCTGGTCAGCTCGGTTACTGTCCAGAAGAACGGTCTGCGCACGGCCTGGATTCGGGTCGAATACAAAGAACCCACGAAACTGCCGCAGGGTGGTCCGTTCGTGGAGCTGCGCGCCCGGGTTCGCTTCAACTGCGGCAGCGCGGCGCCGGGCGTGGTTGCAAATTCGGAATGGTTTTACTCCCGCGACCACGGCAAACTTGTGGTCAGCAAGAAGACTCACCGAGACGATCAGTTCGGGCAGGTTGCGGAAGGCGATTTCGGCGACATGGCGCGGGACTTTGTATGTAAGCAGAAATGAAAGCAGTGATCAGGCCCAGTGGCTCGTGGCCAGAAAGCACAGCGCCTTGAGGTTCTCTTACTGACCACCGACCACTGAACCGTGGCCACCGCCCTTCAGATTCCCACAGGCTGGCACCTCGGTAACTCCGCACCCACTTCCGCTGGTACTGGTTCCGTCATATGCTGATAACGACACCGCGGTTGGCAGTACGCCACTGCGCGTTACTCCCTCAGTATGGATTCAGTTCGTCTCTATTCGCTGATAGTCGCCGGTGGCAGTGCCGCTGCTCTGGGCGCCTATGCGCTCTTACGGCGTAAGCCCAAGGGACCGGCTGAACTGGAGCGCGAGCGCCGCACCTGGCTCGACGGCATTGGACGCATCACCGACGGCACCGTCATCGACGTGCAGGAATTGCCGGTCAGTAACGGCCATCACGCCGCCGTGCTGCTCATCTACAAGTATGACGTTGCGGGCGTGTCCTACGAGTGCTCGCAAGACGTCACCTACCTCCGCCAGTGGATTAACCTGCATTCCTGCCGCCTGGGACTGCCCACGTCGGTGAAGTACGATCCGCATAATCCCGGCAACTCGCTCGTGGTCTCGGAAAGCTGGATGGGGTTAAGGCAGTAAGGCAGGGATCAGGGATATCGGCACTCGGTCGATCACTGACCCCTAAACCCTGGCCCCTGAACCCCTGCTCTTCAGATCTGGTAATCGTCCTGGAAAAGCTCCTGCGGAGAAATATTCGGCGTCGCTGTTCCTTCGTCGATCGTCAGGTTGGGTTCCGCGCCCAGCGCATCGTGCGAGTGCTGCAGAAACTTCTCGCGCAACTCGTGGATTTCAGCGGCCAACCTGATGATCACATCCGACAGCGGGTCGCGGATGTCTTTGGGGTCAGTGATGACCACGCGTTTACCGTCGCGAAGAACAATGTGTCCGGGTACGCCCACGATGGTGGAATTAGCCGGCACGCTCCGCAGCACCACTGATCCCGCACCCACGCGGCAGTTATCCCCGATGGTGATGTTGCCCAGCAGCTTGGCACCGGAGCCGATTGAAACGTTGTTGCCCACCGTGGGGTGCCGCTTCCCTTTCTCTTTGCCGGTTCCACCCAGGGTCACACCTTGGTAAAGCGTGACATCGTCGCCGACGATCGCCGTCTCGCCGATCACCGTGCCCATGCCGTGGTCAATGAACAGACGCCGTCCAATCTCCGCGCCCGGGTGAATCTCAATACCGGTGAACAGGCGCGCTACTTGCGAGACGAATCTCGCCAGGAAGCGCATGTGGTGGCCCCAGAACCAGTGGCTCAACCGATGGGCCCACACTGCCTGCAGGCCCGGATATAAGAAGACGACCTCGAAGGAGGAGCGAGCGGCAGGGTCGGACTCGAGGACTGCTGCAATGTCCTCGCGCACCGAGCGGAAGAAGCTGATCATGTGCAGTTCCTTCGTTTTCCTTCACATGAACGTAGCCTAGGGACGGGAAAGAGTGCAAGTGCAAGGCTTGAGAGGTAGCCTAGCCGCCGGTCTGAAAGCCACCGGTAACCGCGACGGTCATGCGGAGATATTTATAAGGATTCACTGGAGTGTCATTGATGCGGACTTCGTAGTGAAGATGCGGTCCGGTGGAACGTCCACTGGAGCCCACGTAGCCGATGGTGTCGCCGCGATGGATCTGCTGTCCGGGTGTGACCGCGAAGCCGGAAAGATGGCCGTAGCGGGTGGAGATTCCGTGGCCGTGATCCAACATGATGGCCTTGCCGTATCCGCCCAGGAAATCAGCAAACGTGACCATGCCATCCGCGGGAGCGACCACTGCATGGCCATATGTGCTGCCAATATCCACCCCGCTGTGAAACGCTCCTTCTCCGTTAAACGGGTCGATGCGCTCCCCGAAGCTGGCAGTAACCTGGCCTTCGACCGGCCAGAGGTTGGGTGCGGAGTTCGCCCGGAACCAATCGGCCGTGGTGGCGTTGCGAGTCATACCCAGACTGATGCCGACCGTGGTGGCTCCGGTCAGGGCGGACGTGCGCAGAGCCCCCAGCTGATCAAGCGAGGAGCTGACGTCAGCATCCTGGATTTGCTGCTGAGAGGCCGTGACCAGCGCCGGCTGCGACTTCAATCCGTAGAGAGCCGATACTTCGCTCGCGATTGAGCCCAGAGAAGCTACCTGGACGTCGCGTTCCATGGCTACTTGTTCCAGCTGAGAATAGCGATCCTTGAGTTGCTCTTTTTCCGTCCGCAGTTCGTTGTAGCGCGAGACCTTTAGCAGCATGCGCGCATAGGAACTGGCGATACCGGTCAGGCTGAGGAACCCGATAGCGGCGCCAACTACGAATACATACAAGTAGTGGACGGGGATGGGAATCTTGCGCAGCTGGCCGTCATCCCCTCGAGCCACAAAAAGTATGTAGAAGCGTTTTCGCAAATGCGTTCCTTAACCTCAGCTTGCAGACTTCAGCTTGAAATGTTCTTCCACGTTTTAACAATCAGGGCCGGAACTCCAGGCAAAGTTCTGAGGTTGCAGAAAGCCTATTCGGACCAGATCTTTTCGGGCTACGCTTCCCCTCTTGGGAACGGAGACTTCTAACGCGCCCTGCCCCTACCGGAACCGAGGACCTGGCCGAAAGCCACGTGCCTGCAATTCCCACAGGATGCAGAACTTACGCTTGTCCAAGGGGTATTGCGCTGCGCTCGGCCAAAGGTTTTGTGAATGACTGGTAAAAGGTAACAAACTGGGTTCCCCCTGTCAACGACGCCACAGGGCAGTTAAGAGTTACTTAAGACGCGGTAATCGGATGTAACAGCGCACCGGTTACCGGAGCGTATGGGCACCGGCCAGTACTGACCAAGGGGCCAATACGAGGCGAGCCTGACACTTGGGGTAGAAAGATGGCCGCCAGAGGCTTGGCAGACGGCATCCCCGCCGACAAATGCGGATCGAGGCTCGCCTGGAGTTGCCCAGGGGCGAGGTTTGGCGGCACTCGAAGGTAAGCCTCGCTTATAGTAGTGGCCGTGGTAATTGCCGAGAAAGCTCTGATCGACCATGTTCGCAGCATCGTCGAGCCGCGGACAAATCCTGCCGTTGTCACCGGAATCGGCGACGACTGCGCCGTGTTGCGACTTCTTCCGCGTTCGCGCACGGGCCGAAGTAGGGCCCGAGCTAGAGAAAACGACGCATTGGTTACCACCGACTTCACCTTGGAGGGAATCCACTTCCGCCGGGACTGGCACTCCCCGGAATCGGTCGGGCACCGCTGTCTGGCCCGAGGACTGAGCGACATCGCGGCCACGGGCGGGGAGCCGGTCGCAGCGTTTCTTTCGCTGGCTCTACCGCGCGGCTTGCCGCAGCGATGGGTGCGCCGTTTTGCCCGCGGCTTGATCAGCCTGGCCGAGCGATACGGCGTGACCCTGGCAGGTGGCGACACAGCCGAGTCGCCCGATGGAATTCTGGCGGACATCGTTGTCGTGGGGACTGTGCCTAAAGGCCAAGCTGTGTTGAGATCGGGGGCCCGGCCCGGCGACCGAATCTATGTAAGCGGAGAACTCGGCGGATCGGCGGCGGCCCTCCGCCAGATGCAGAAAAATCCGCGGCGTAAACTTAATCCGCGGGACTACTCCCGGCATTTCTTCCCGGAGCCGCGAATTGCGCTGGGCCGCATTCTGCGCGAGAAAAGTCTGGCCTCGGCGATGATCGATACCAGCGATGGCCTCTCCACAGACCTGGCACACATCTGCGTAGAGAGCGGCGTTGGGGCCGAGCTGCAGGCGGAAGCCATTCCACGAGCCAGCGTGGGCAGACCGGTGCAGGAAGTCGATCTGAAGCTAGCCCTGCACGGCGGAGAAGACTACGAGCTTCTGTTCACCGCTCCTCGGGGCAAGCGAATTCCATCTCACATCGCTGGAGTGCCGATTACTCTGATTGGCCAGGTTACACGGTTCCAGAAGATATACCTGATGAATCAGACTCGGGCGGGTCACGAACTCCAGCCTCAGGGCTGGGAACACTTCCGAAAGTAGTGGTTACTTTAGTGACCTGTCACCATTAGTGTCTATACTCTCCAGGGAAGAACGGTACTAGAGTAGGGTACATGTCGTTCTCCCGAGTCGTCTCCCTCTTCCTTTTGTTCGTCATGCTGGCGTTCGCTGCCTCGTCCGTTTCCTTCGCTGGGGACAAGAAGCAACCGCCTCCGCCGCCCGCGCACGCCACCACGCCTTCGCCCGCGGTCACCGATGAGTACATTCACAAAGAGTTTGGCGACGGCTGTGCGGTGATGGGCGACGAGCCACAGTTTGTCGGCGATCTGGACGGCGACGGCGTGGACGATCTTGTGATCGCCGCCCGCTGTAAGAACCCTCTGGCCGACCAGTCGGAATACGCTTTTCGCGTGACCGATCCGTTTGACAGCGCTCTCGGCTACGGCGATGTCAAAGTCACCTCCGGCTTCGCCTCGGACGATCCCCAGCGAAAAGGGATCTGTCTCCTGATTGTGCACGGTGTGGGTTCTGAAGCCTGGCGTTCGGCCAAACCCAAGCCCAAGTTCGTGCTGATTAACCTGCCCTTCAAAACTCTCACGGTAAAAAAGCTGGCCCTAAGAAAGAAGACCGTGCTCGGAGTTTACATGGAAGAAAAGGGCGAAGGCGAAGCGACGGCTTCGGTGGTCTTCTGGGATGGGAAGAAGTATCGCTACCAGATGCTGGGATCGGACTTGGAGTAGTGTTCGGCAATTCTCCGCCGAATTGGAGTGGGTCCCATCACTTCGGCCGGGGCCGACTCAGCGATTTGACGGGCGCAAGTTGTTGCTCCTGTCGTATTTGCTCCGCTACCACTTCGCCGCCGCTCTTGTACACTCGGTAAGCTCTTGCATTGCTTTTCGAGCTGATCACCTTGTAAAACCGGCCATCGATGAACTCGATCGCGCAGTTGTTCTCGAGCGCAACTCCGACGCTCCCAGTTTTCCGAATCATGTCCCGGAAGTGCCTTCGTCGAGGGATTCCCCGGGTCATACCGTTGTAGTGTGGGCAATGGATCCCGTTTATCAGTCCTAGACCTCTCACATTTATGTATTTCCACTTTCGCGGGTTGTAAAAGGACATCGAATCGGAATGTCCGGAATCGAACCAGCAGATCGAGCCCGCACTGATACCACAAAGCACAGTGCCGTTCTCATAGGCCGATACCAGAAGTTTGTCCACGCCGAGACGCCGCCAGAGGCGCATCATCATGAGCGTATTTCCGCCTCCGACGTAAATGATATCTGCCGTCGAGATCTTCCTCCGGATCTGCTCCTTCGAAGGTCGCTCCTTGATCAGGAAGAGGACGTCGGTTCTGCATTTCAGGAATTTGCCGAAGTACTCCTGGACGTGCTGCCAATATATTTCGGAGTCCGAGCTTGCGGTTGGCACAAAAAGAAGCCTCGGATTCTTCTTGTTCGAGAGTCGGATAATCTCTCGATCAATCGTAGCGGTGCCCCTTGTTCTTATGTTCCCGCCGCCGATGGCAACAATCGTCGTTGTCATGCGTTCATCTTAGCCCGTCTCCAGTAACAAGGTGATCCGCAAACCTGCCTGCCTTCTCACCCGCTATAATCTTCCGCACATGAATTTCGAGAAGAAGCTTGCAGAACTGAAAAACCGCAACCGGCTCGCCGAAGAGGGCGGAGGTGAGAAGCGGCGCGAGCGCCAGCATAAGGAGGGCAAAATGTCGGCGCGGGAGCGCATCGAGTTCCTGCTCGACGACGCCACTTTCGAAGAAACTGACAAGCTGGTCACACACCGCTGCAACGATTTCGGCATGGCCGAGCAGAAATTCTACGGTGACGGATTCATTACCGGCTATGGCCGCATCGAGGGACGGTTGGTCTACGTCTTCGCCCAGGACTTTACGGTTTTCGGCGGATCGCTCTCGGAAACGAACGCCGGAAAGATAGTCAAGATCATGGATCTCGCCGCGAAAATGGGCGCGCCCGTAATTGGCTTGAATGACTCCGGAGGCGCCCGCATTCAGGAAGGCGTGGCGTCGCTGGGGGGCTATGCCGACATTTTTCTGCGCAACACGCTCTACAGCGGCGTGGTGCCGCAGATCTCCGCGATCATGGGCCCTTGCGCCGGCGGCGCGGTCTATTCGCCGGCAATCACCGACTTCGTTCTTATGGTCGACAAGACCTCCTATATGTTCATCACCGGCCCCGACGTAATTAAGACGGTGACGCATGAGGAAGTGACCAAAGAGCAGCTGGGCGGCGCCATGACCCACAACGAAACCTCGGGCGTCGCGCACTTTCTCGCCCACGATGATGCCGAGTGCCTGTCGATGGTGCGCGAGCTGCTGAGCTTCATGCCTTCTAACAATCTCGACGACCCGCCGCGCAAGCCCTGCGCCGATCCGATCGACAGAGCCGATGCTTCGCTCGACAGCATCGTGCCCGCACAATCGAATCTGCCTTATGACATGAAGGACGTGATCCACGCGGTGGTTGACGACGCCTACTTCTTCGAGGTCCAGGAGCACTACGCGAAAAACATTGTCGTCGGATTCGCGCGCTTTGACGGTCGCTCGGTGGGAATCGTGGCGAACCAACCGGCCATGTTGGCAGGAACGCTCGATATCAATGCCTCGATCAAGGGCGCACGCTTCGTCCGCTTCTGCGACTGCTTTAACATCCCGCTAATCACATTTGAAGATGTTCCGGGATTCCTGCCCGGCACAGCGCAGGAATACGGTGGCATCATCAAACACGGAGCGAAACTGCTCTTCGCCTTTGCCGAAGCCACGGTGCCGAAGATCACGGTGATCACGCGCAAAGCGTACGGGGGCGCCTACTGCGTGATGGCGTCAAAACACATCCGCACGGACGTGAACTACGCGTGGCCGACGGCTGAGATTGCCGTCATGGGACCGGAAGGCGCAGTCGATATCGTCTACAAACGCGAACTCGACAGCGCAGCCATTCCGCAAGATCGCCAGGAATTACGCCAAAAGAAGATCGAAGAATTCCGCGACCGCTTCGCCAGCCCCTACGTTGCCGCCGACCGCGGCTTTATCGACGCCATCATCCAGCCCCACGAAACTCGCAAGAAGCTGATCCAGGCCTTGGCCATGCTAGGTACTAAGCGCGACAAGAATCCGCCGAAGAAGCACGGGAATATACCCCTGTAGAGGATGAGCGTCGAAGAAGTCTCGAGGGCGGGGCGGAGGCGGGCACAAAAAATAAGAGTTCCGAGGTGGTGTTGGGTCCATTCGTCTCGGCCAGTAGCTCGCTTTTAGACCCTTGCTTGACCTGCTGTCGCAGCTTCCCTTGCGGGGTGCCACGCGCGATCTTCGCTCGGGCTCCGGGCTTACCGCCAACCGGAAAAACCTACCCAACGCCTCGGAACTCTATCCTGCCTTCGACGTTTCTTCTTGTTCTTCTCGACCAGCGCTTTGCTATAGACCCTTGCTTGCCCTCCCTG
>DATHMS010000194.1:0-11377 GCA_035486795.1 Candidatus Sulfotelmatobacter sp.
CGCGGCCCGTAAATCTCACTCAGATAGCGATATGATCCGCCCGATCCTGGGAACATCGAACCCAGTTCGGCCGATACCAATCCATCGCACACCGCCAGCAGCGCACCCGCGATCCATCCCAGCATTGCCTGCGGCCCGCCCATCGCGCCCAGCACCAGCGGCATGGTGATGAACGGCCCCACGCCGATCATGTCAATCATGTTGAGCGCCGTAGCGCTCCCCAGACCCATACCGCGGATTAGGCCAGGAGAACTTGAATCGCTTTGAGGCGGAGCGTGCATTTCCCGTTGAGCTGAATGTGCGTTGTGCCGCTATGGAAGAAGCAATACCCGGCCGCTGACCTGCCGCTCCTCAAAGACTGCATGCGCCTTGGCCGCATCCGCCAGCGGAAACGTGCGGTCGATTCTAATGGAAAGTCTCCCCTGCCTGATCCAGTCAACGAAATGCTTCAAGTAACGCGGATATTCCTTGATGTAGGGACTTCCGTTGGTGCGGGTGAGAAACACCGATCCCTTTTCCTGCAGCCGCATGAGATCAAACGGCGGCACATACCCGCTGGACTGACCATGGATTACGAGATATCCGCCGGGTGTCAGGCTGTCGAGGCTCGCCTCAAATGTATCTCTGCCAACCCCGTCGTAAACCACATTGACGCCGCGTCCTGCGGTGATCCGTCTCGCTTCCTTCGCAATGTCAGACTGCGTGGAAACGATGACCTCGTCCGCGCCGGCCTCTCGCACAAACTCAGTCTTCTCTACTGTGGACGTAACCCCGATCACCCGCCCCTCGCGGATCTTTGCCATCTGGCAAAGCAAGAGTCCAATGCCTCCGGCTGCTGCCTGGATCAGGCACCAGTCTCCCGGCTTCACTGGGTAGGCAAAATGTGTGAACGCATAAGCCAGGAATCCCTGGTTCATTCCCGCCGCCGCTTGTTCGGGGGTGATGCCATCCGGCACCGGGATCAGCCAAGCGGCCGGAGCAAGCGCATGCGTCGCGTAAGAATCCCCTACGAAGACAACACGGTCTCCCACGCGAACCTTCCCGACTTCGGGACCGAGTTCTTCCACGACCCCGACCCCCTGGCTACCCATCGTTGCCGGAAGATCAGGTTCGTTGTTCCCCGTACGGCGGTAGAAAGCCTGGCCCACAAGATCGCCCCGCCGCTTTTGAACATCGAGAAAATTGACGCTCGCAGCCTCGACACGCACCCGGGCCTGCCCCGGCCCGGGGACCGGCAACGGAAGTTCTTCCCACTGCATGACCTCGGGACCGCCATAGCCATGAATGCGAACGGCGTGCATCTGAATCGTTTACCTGTCTTCCCGTTGCTGCTTCTCGCAAACAAAGCTCGAACTCAACGGTCGGAATGAGGCAGGAACGCTGCCATCGTCAACGTCCACACCCACATGCAGGTACTTATCGGTGTCTTCGAGGAGCTGCACTTCAACTGTGTATTTCTTGCCACCGACCTCGACTTGGTAGATCTTTACGTCGCGCAACTTAGCGGCAAGCTCCGCGCAGGACTTCGCACTCCACTTCTTGACCTCAGCATCCAGAACAGGCCTCCATTGCTCTCGTCGGTTCATCTCTGAAGTCTCGTGTTTGCTGGCCACCGACCACTGGCCACCGATCACTGCTTCTCATGCCCCGCGCTCAACAGATTCACATAAAGCCGCACCGCTCCTGGCACTCCCGCCGGCAACTGGCGGAAGAAAGCGTATCCCGTGTAGATATAAGTTCCCTTGCCATACTGCGCCTGCAGCAGCCCGCCGTTCTGCGCGTCTTCGCCGGGATCGTGGCAGCTGAGCAGCGGCTTGAAATGCTCGTCCCATTTGTCCATGAAGTAGAGGCCGCGTTCCTGTACCCAGCCATCGAAATCGCGAGCCGTAATCTCGTTCGGATAATGAAACACTCCATCTTCCGGCGCCAGAATGTCGACCGGAGCCTCCTCCACCGAAACCCGCGCCCGGCTCAGTTCCGCCGTAAACGGAGTGAAGTGCCCGTTGTTAAAATCCCCCACGCCGGTGTTGTACTGGACGATCAAAGTCCCGCCAGCGGCAACAAAGTCGAGCAGCTTCTTGTTGTTCGCGACCACATCTTTCTGCGTATCGTAGGCGCGAATCCCCAGCACAATCGTCCCATACCCGCTCAACCCTTCGCTCGACAGTTTCTCCGCCGGAATCAAGGTCAAATCCATCCCCACTTGCTTCAGCACCGTGGGAATGTCATCGCCGGCGCCCATGATGTAGCCAATCTTCAAAGCATGCGGCACCTGCACGTCCACAATGCTGACGCGCTGCACCGCCGGCTGGTAGTAATAAAAGCTGCCCAAGTCCTCCCGGGTCACCAGCGAATAACCTTCACTGAACTTCTCGCCGTCGGCTTCCAGCACAGCCCGAATTTTGGCTCGACCTTCCTGCAATCCAGCAGGGAAGACCTTGAACTCGGAATCCCGCTTCTGTCCACGCCGAATAAACTGCACCTCAGACTGCGCCGGCTCGGACCGCCAGCCCTCGGGTAATTCCAGTCGCAACACACCCCGCACTTCGCGACTCAAATTACTAGTCACGCCCACCGTCACCGATGTACTCGCGCCGTTGTGTGTCGAGATCACCTGCGTCCCCGGTTCAAGCGCAACCGAAAATGCCGGCACCACGGCCACCGGACGCGCGCTTGCCTTGCCCACCTCGTCGACGAACTCTGTGACCACGGTCGCCCCGATACTGCTCTTCGCCGCCACACCGCCTGCTCCGGCAACCGAATAGTTCGCGCGCGCGCGCAACACCGGAGGCGGGAACGGCAGAGTTGCATATTTCTCGTTGTCGACGTGATTCAGACTCTCGGTGTCCGGATCATCACGGTGCCAATAGGGGTGCGTGTACTCAACGTTTTTCGGCACCCGCAAGCGAAAAACCACGCGCTCGTTGTCTCCCGGCTTGATCGCCTGCCGCTTCGTTTTGTCCGAAACTGTTGCCCAACCTTCCGGGACTTCCAGCTTCATGCCGTCAATAAAAATCCGGTCATTCGACCCGTTGTGAAAGTCGACGGCAACTAGAAACTCCTGTCCCGGAGAAACAGTGGTCGTCGCGTCCTCCTCTTTTTTCAGAGCCTCCTTTACCGGTTCACCATTCGGCCCCACTCGAGAAACTACAGTCGCCTGCAGCGTCACATTCAGAGCCAGATCTAGAGCCACTGCTGCCTGCTCGCTCTTCTGTTCCAGCCGGGCGATTAAGTCGGACTCCGCGCTGGCGCCCAAACCAGCCGCTCTCACATCGACGCTAAGCTGCTTGAATGTTCCAGCCAGTCCCATGAGTGGGATCACCGCGGCCGGCGCATCGTTTCGATTCGCGTTTTCCGTGGCTTTCGCGATCCTGATTGCGATCTGTTGGAGTTCATACCGCAACTTTGGAACCTTGGATTCTTCTACCCCATTTGCCAACGCCGGCAGCGAGGTATCGATCCCGTCAAAGAAATCTTTCTCGTGCCCGTCTTTATCCAGCTTCGCCGGTGCCACCGAATCTACCAGTTTGTAAAATGTAAACCGGTCTCCCGGCTCCACAGTCCAGTTCGCGGATCCCTGCGAGAGCTGGTGCCGCAATCCCTGCATGGAGAACTGTACATACGACCCTCCTAGATCCGCGTTCGACTGGCCGGTATTCAGCTTCAGAGTCCAGTTCGCATCGGGACAGGTCGCTGCTCCAAAGCCGCACACATTCCCGATGTAAAGTTTCTTCGCCTGCCAGGGCAGAAGCCCCTGCGCGATCTGCTCTGGAAACCGTTTCGGGTCTGCCGCCGCACGAAATGCCTCCTGCGTCAGGATGCTTGAAGCTTGATGATGACCGTGCCCGTCGCGCGATGTCCCAGAAAACCGCGCCACCAGCACATCGGGACGGAACGTTCGAATTACGCGCACCATATCGGCGAGCGCTACATCATGTCCGCCCCACTTAGCGAAAGTCTCATCCGCACTTTTCGAGAAGCCAAAGTCGGCCACACGCGAGAAGCGTTCCTGCACTCCGTAATATTCATCGGCTGCCAGCAGTTCCTCAGTCCGAAGCACGCCTAGCACATCCGACAAATTGCTTCCAACTTTGTTCTGTCCACCCTCGCCGCGGTTCAATGTCATCAGCAGCACACTTGCCCCGCGCCCCCGGGCCTCTAGCGTCAGCATTCCGCCGTCTTCATCATCTGGATGCGCGACCGTCTGCATCAGCCGCGCGGTCGTCGCCAGCTGCCGCAGCGTCAGCCGCAGGCCGAGGATCCCCCGATCTTGAGGAAGTTTAGGCGGAGTGCCCTGGTAAGGAAGCTGCGGAAAATCCGTAGCGAGGGCTTGCTGACTCACAGGGGTAGCCGAGGTAACCGGCGGCGAGCTTTCCCCGGTCTGCTGCGGCGAAGCCACCAGCAGAACGGGCAGGACCACAAAGAGAAGTATGAAAATCGACTGAGTGATCAAGCGCTGGGAGACCGCCTGAACGAAACGTCCCAAACGCCTGGGAAGGTAGTCAAGTCTCGAAGATTTCACCCTACAAGGATGGGCCCTACCCCCGCTCCGACGCAAATTCTTTCCCCTCGATCAAATTAGACGCCGGCAAGGATAAAGAGTAATCTCCGAAGCCACGAACAAGGTTCACTAAAGGTCCACTAACTGAGAACTTGGTTACTGCCCTACTGCCGCACTTCCTTCAGCGCGTCCTGGCACGCGCTCGCCGCCGTCAGTACTTGATTAAACGCGGTGTCTTTGCGCAAGTCTTTCAGCAGAGGATCCGCGAGCAGAGCCGAATACGAGCAATAATTCTGCTGCACCGCTGCTTTCAGCAGGCGCAACGCTGCATCCTTCTGCCCACAATACGCCATCAGCGCCCCCACGTGGTACCACGCCTCCGGATCGGGTTCTATCATCGCTGACGATTCCGCCTCCCGCACAATCCGGTCCATGTCAGCCGGGCGCTGCGCTTGCGTGCACGCCGCCAGCAAGTCGCGATGGTAAATCGGAGCTTTAGACATGTTCCTCACGCTCTCGCGTGCCTGGGCCACATTCCCCGCGGCCAAATGAACGTAAGTCGATACCCACGCTGCCCATTCCGTACCCGCGTCCAGATGCACGAAGTCCATCGCCCCGTCGGTCTTGTTCAGTTCTAGAAACGCCCATGCGCACGACCGGAAGTTGGAGTTCCCCGGATCGAGCGATCGCGCAGTGTTGCACTCCTGTGTCGACTGCTCCTGCATGCCCGCGTAGCGCAGCACGTAGCTGAGCGCGAAATGTGCGTCGGCGCTCTGCGGTCTCCGCCGTACCAGATCCGTCGCCGCAGCATAAGCCCGACCCAATTCGCCCCGTTCCACCCGGTGGGCAATCAGACTGCTCGCCGCATCGACGCGGTTCGGATCCAGGGCCAGCGCCTTCTCATATGCACGATTCGAGCGCTGGAAAATCTCCTCGCCGCCTCCGCCATAATAGGAATCGTAATAGTACCTGTATCCCAGCGCATCCCATGCGGGCGCGTAGCTAGGATCCTCTCCAACTACGTGTTCCAGCACCGCGATTGCGTCCTTGTTCTGGGCAACATCGTGGGAAATCGCGAGACTGTGCAGGTAGAGGTCATAGGCCTCGGGATTCTTCGGGCGCGACGCCGTATTCAACTCTCCTCCCCCACCGCCCAGCACTGGCAACAGCCCCTGCTGCACCTGTGTGGTCAATTTATTCTGCAGGGAAATCAAGTCGTTCACTCCAGCTGTGACGTTGGCCTGCCACAGCAGCCGGTCATTGGACACGTCGATCGCTTCCAGCGTCACGGTTAGCTGCTCGCCCTGCCGCATGAAGTGCCCGGTCAGCAACTTGCCCACATGCAATTCCTGACCCACCTTCCGTGGATCGAGGTCCACCTCCACATACTTCCGCGTCACCGAAGAAGGCCGCACGTCCAGCGACCGCGAATAGGTCAGCACGCTGGTCAATTCATCCGCCAGCGCGAAGCGGAGGTAATCCACCGCGAAATCCCCGTTCATGTTCTGCAGAGGCAATACCGCGATCGCATTCGCCTGTTCCAGGCTTACCACCGACCGGTGTTTTACCCAGTAGGCACCTACCGCGGCCAATACCGTCACCAGCAGCGCTGCCGTTCCCAGCAGCACCCACAACTGCCACCGGCTGCCGGTCGGCCGCCCAAACGTGTTGCTCGCAACCCGGAGCTTCGCCGAGTGCAATCCACTCTTTATCTGCCCTGATTCCTGCTCCCGCTTCAGCTGCTGCAGGTCCGCCTTCATCTGCGTGGCGCTTTGATACCGCTCCTTGCGGTCTTTCTCCATCGCCTTGCCGATGATGCCCTCCAGCTCCACCGGCACCTTCGGATTCAACTCTCCGGGGGGAACTGGCTTTTCATGCAGCACCGCATCCAGAGTCATCAGCGAATTCTTGCCGGTAAACGGCTTCTTCCCGGTCGACATTTCGTACATCACCACACCAAACGAGAACAGGTCGCTGCGGAAGTCGATTTCCTCACTCCGCGCCTGCTCGGGTGACATATAGACCGCCGTCCCCGGAATCACCCCTACCGCGGTCAAGGAATTGTCCGCCGCCGCTCCGTCGCTGTCCGTTCCAATGTTGTGCAACAGCTTGGCTAGACCGAAGTCGAGCACTTTCACCTGCCCGCTGGGAGTCAGGAAGATGTTTGCCGGCTTGATATCCCGGTGCACAATCCCCTTGGCATGCGACGCTGCCAGCGCATCCGCCACCTGGGTGCTGATGTCGAGCACCCTCTCGGTCTGCATTGCCTGTCCCGAGATGGCTTGCTTCAGGCTCTCGCCCTCCAGCTTCTCCATCACGATGAAAGGATGCCCGTTATTATCCTCAATGCCATGGATGGTGCAGATATTGGGATGGTTCAGCAGCGACGCCGCCCTCGCCTCCCGCCCGAAGCGCTCCAGCGATTTGGGGTCGCCCGCAAGATTTTCGGGAATGAACTTCAGGGCAACGTGTCGCCCCAGCTTCAGGTCCTCGGCCTCGTACACCACACCCATACCGCCGCCCCCGAGCTTGCCCAGGATGCGGTAGTGGGACACAGTCTGGCCAATCATGAGAAGACCCAATCCCCGAACGCGGTAATGTTAGGCCCCGCCAACGGCTCTGGTCAACTGGCCCGTTTTGACTGTTATCGTTCCCAAACTGACAAATGCCCTGTCCTTTTGTGTCCGCCGTTCGGTTCCGGGTTGCCCTGCGGCGACTACTATGAAGCTAGCAATCCTGAAATAGCGAGGCGGTTCTGATATGGCGCGGAGGTCTTGGAACTACTCTCCTCAGATGCAAGAGGCCATTCGACGCCGCGCCACTGAACTCTACCACCAGGGCGGAGCCCTCGAAGGCCGTGACGCCGAGAACTGGTACCAGGCCGAAGCCGAGATCCTTCGCGAATCCGCCACGAACCCCACTCGCCGCGCTGTTGTCGTCAGCCTCCAGGGCGTGGTCTACACCGGGGAATACGAAGCTACAACTGCCGAGGGCTACACTCCCGGCGAGTGGAAAGCAGGCGATCCCGTTCCCGTTCGCCTCGCGGGCGACAAACTCTACCTCCGCCGGCCCAATGGCAAGGAACTCCAAACCACAATCGTAAAGAGAATCGGCTAGCGAACCTTAGCTTTGTCATCCTGAGGGGAGCAAGACGCCCACGTTTGTGGGCGCATACAGAGTCGAAGGACCCCTTTCACTGCTGCGCCGCCGGCGGCTCGGCAGGGGATTTCTGCGACGGTTTCTGGCTGGGTGATCGGCTCCTGCTACCCCCCGATCCATAACCCGGCCGAAGCCCCTACCCACTCCATATTCCGGTTGTGATCCACACCCATCATCAACCCCCGCCCCATGCGGATGATCGTCAACACAGCCTGGAGCTGATCAAGCCACACATACATCACGCGCACCTCCGCCTTGGTCCCGCCAAACGGAGTCTCAATCACCGGCTCAAAGTGCAGCCGCTCCTGCAGAATGTATTCCCCGCGCTTCTCCGCCGGGATCGCCTCAATATCTTTCTTCGTCGGCGCAATCACCACCCCGAGCCCGGCAAAAGAATAAAGAGGCTTCAACGCGTAGTTCTGCAAGTCGTCGGGGATCTTTTCGAGCCGGTCCAGAAACCACGTCTTCGGCACCGACTCATGCTGCAAATAAGGAATCGAAAACTTGCTGATCCGGAAATACCAGTTCGGATGCCCCGCCCACTCCACATCAAGATCGTCGCGCCAATCGAACGCGAGCTCCACGTGCTTGCGCTGCAACTCGTCCACAATCGCCCGGTTATAAATCCGCCGGATCGGCACCCGCCCTCCATTCCGCTCGTAATAAAGCCGCGTGCCGTCCTTCTTGATCGCCGTAATATCGACGGTCCGAATTCCCAACATCTTCTCGGTCAGCAGAAAATCCGGCAAAGTCTTCTGCTCCTCCGGATGAATCTCCATCAGAACCACGTTCTCCGGATCATGCGTACCCACAATAGCCCGTCGCAAGAGTTCAGAATAAGATTCTGCATTGAGCCCACCTAAAAAGAAATCCAGCCCCCGCCCGTCAGAAGCCGAAGCCTTAAAGCCCGAGCCCGAAGCCCGAGTCATCCCGTACACGTCGATGTAGCTTTGCGCCAGAGTCACCTGATAAGCATAAAGGGAAGGGAAGGCCTGCAACTCGACCAGCTTGGGCTGCAACTCGCCGCTGGCATCGCGCACCAGCCCAAAATCGACTTGCACAAACATCGGATGCGCCGGCTCATTCGGAACTCGAAACTCCGCCGGAATTGACGCTTCCGACCGTGCCCGGTACTCCGGACTCTCCACCAACTGCCGAATCAACGCCTTCCCATGCTCCGCCATCCGCTCCAGCAAAGACTCAGGAAAGAAGCACGGAGTCTCTGCCAGCCGGAACGACACATGCGTCCCGCAAGCGTCATCGATCCGCCGCAAGAATGTCTGATATTTTTCGGGAGTAAAGTTGGCGTTAAACTGCTTTCGAAGGGAAGGGATCATCGTGGCGCCGACGTACTCTGTAGCACCGGCGTGTCGCCGGCTAAAGATTTGTCATACCGAGCGAAACGAGGAACCTGCTGTTCGTTCCCAGCAAGACCGCGCTACGCTTCCACTAAAAACTTCCCATCCCGCATGATCTGCTCGTCGTCCACCCAAATGTTAAACTTCCTCCCCACCACGTCAATATGAGTCGACGAATCCCATTCCGCCCCGGTATGGGCTCCATAGGGATTTCCAAACGCAATGTGCACGCCGGGATACTTCTCATCCTGCAGAATCTGCCCAATCACTTCCTTCAAGTCAATGTTGGTGCCGATGGCAAACTCGCCTACACGATCGCTGTTCTCATCCGTGTGGGTGTACTTCCAGAAGTCGTCTTCCAGTTCACGATTCTCCGAGTGCGCCTCGGTGAGCCGGTTGTTCTTCATGCGGATAGTGAGTGGAGTGCCCTTTAAACTTCCAAACTTCGCGCACAAGTAGTCCCCTACCACTCCGTCAATGACAAACGTTCCATTCACTTCGCCCGGCGTTGTGAAAATCTCACCGCCCGGCAGGTTCCCCCACTTTTCTGGAGTGATAATCCCACTGGTCTTCAGCCACTTATAATTCGGATTCAACTCTGCCGTCAGATCCGTCCCCGCCTCCGTCTTCGCCCGCACCCGATGCGCCTTACGCACCATCGCGACAACTTTCGCGCTCAGCCGGTCCACTTTCTGAAAATCTGCCCGCATGCCTTCTAGCATGATCTGCCGGTTGATGTTCACCATGTGCGCGTGCCGGATTTTCCGCCGGTTCACCACATCCGTCATCTGCATGCGCGAATGCAGTTCATTCCTCTGTGCCTGCACCGCAAAGATCGAAACCTGGCTGGTCTCTAGGTCCTCAATAATCTCCAACGGCAAGTCCTTCAAAGGACGCTCCGCCAGATCTTCCAGCATCCAAGCCCGGTAAGGCGCGCCCAGCTTTTCCAGTTCGCTGACAATCGCCGCCGCAATCTCCAGCGTTACCTCATCCGTGATCACGCAGACCTTCTCGCTCGGCTGCACCCGCAGGCACACGTTCACGGCATTATGCGCACCAGGGGTAAATTCAGGATCAAAAGAAACCTGAGTGATGCGGGGGCCCCATCCTTCTTGCGTCTTTTGCGAGAGACTCAGCCCTGAGCTTGCCGCAGGGGTGCGAGTTTTGATTTCGTCGGCAGGAATCGTCATTAGCCTACTTTTCTTACAGAAGCCGGCTCAACTTCCGCCAGTCCCGCTTCAGTCTCCTCAATGATGTAATCGACAACTTTCTTCAAATCCCCGGTGTCCTGATACACGCGCAACTGCCGATCGGCGCCGCTACCCGTCTCAAGCATCTTGTGGATGTAGCTTAGTTCCTCGCGTGAGTCCAGTTCATCCACCACATCGTCCACAAACTCCAGGTACTCAAGAATCAAATCCTTGGCGGGTACCTCCGTCTGCTTGCCAAAATCGATCAGCTTGCCTTCCATACCGTAACGCGCGGCCCGCCACTTGTTCTCCATCAGCAGCGCCCGCCGGTACAGGCGGAACCCTTGATTCGCCGTATGCAGCTTGTACAGCTTTGCCACCGTCGCCTGAATCAAAGCGGCCAGCGCGATCGTCTCATCCGCGCGCATGGGAATGTCGCACACTCGGAACTCAATCGTATTAAAGAACGGATGCGGCCGGATGTCCCACCAGATCTTCTTCGCATTATCGATGCAGTTCGTCTTGATCAGCAGCTTGATGAAATTCTCATACTCGCCCCAGCTGGGAAAATAATCGGGAATGTTGGTGCGCGGGAACTTGTCAAACACCTTGCACCGGTAGGACTTCAGCCCGGTATTCATCCCCAGCCAAAACGGCGAATTCGTCGACAACGCCAGCAGGTGCGGCAGAAAGTATCGCGCATGATTCATCATGTGGATCGCGGTCTCGCGATCCTCAATCCCAATGTGCACGTGCAACCCAAAAATCAGGTTCGCCCGCGCCACCAATTGCATATCCTCGACAATATTCTTGTAGCGCGGGTCCGGATGAATCTCCTGCACTTTCCAGTCCGCAAACGGATGGGTTGCTACCGAGGCCAGCCGCAATCCATTCTCCGCGGCCAGCCGGATAATATTGCGCCGCAGCAACTTTATTTCGGTTTTCGCTTCCTTGATGTTCGTGCAAACCGCAGTCCCCACTTCGACAACCGACTGATGCATCTCCGCCTTCACCCGCTCTTGCAGGATCAGCTTGCCCTTTTCGAGCAGTTCGGCCTGGATATGCGACCGCAGATCCCGAGTCTCGGGATCGATGGTCTGAAATTCCTCTTCAATCCCGATAGTGAAAGTGGGTACCATAAACTCCAAAAGGCTTTGTCAACGCGAGGG
>DATHMS010000195.1:0-13167 GCA_035486795.1 Candidatus Sulfotelmatobacter sp.
GAAAAACTGAAAGAAGCGGGGGTCTCGGCGGGATTGAAATCCAATAATTTCCGCATTGTGGATAGTGCGCGCCCACCGACGGCTCCGGTCGAGCCGAACGTACCCCGAAACTTAGCTTTTGCGATTGTCCTCGGCCTGACTTCCGGCATTGGACTGGCATTTCTTTTAGAGGCGCTGGACAACACTGTGCGCACTACAGAACAAGCACACTTGATTTCCGGCCTGGCGTCGCTGGGAATGATTCCGCTCGGTTCCAGGTCTGCCCGCGAAGGCCCCAATCCGAAGCGACTGGTCATCGCGACTTCCAAGGAAGCGGTAGAACTTGTGACCCAGGTCAGGCCGCAGTCACAAATGGCGGAATCCTACCGCGCTCTCCGCACCTCGCTGTTGCTCTCCAACCTGGGAGCGCCTCCCAAGGTCATTATGGTGACGAGTGCTCTGCCCCAGGAAGGCAAGACCACAACCAGCATCAATTGTGCCGTGGTATTAGCGCAGAAAGGCGTGCGGGTCCTGCTGATCGACGCCGATTTGCGCCGTCCCAGCATCCACAAGACTTTGGGGATGGGGCCGCACAGCGGATTGAGCAATGTGTTGACCGGAAGCACCACGCTCGAGGAGGCGATCACCCGCACCGCGGTCCTTCCCAATCTATTCGTGCTGGCGGCGGGAACTCCTCCACCCAACCCGGCCGAACTGTTGGCCTCTGCCAACATGAAGGACATCCTAGCCAAGCTGAGTCAGGAATATGACCACATCGTAATCGATACGCCTCCGTCACTATCTGTAACCGATGCGGTCGTGCTTTCCCCGCGCGCAGATGCCGTTGTGCTCGTCATCCGCTCGGGCCAGACTTCAAAGCAGGCTCTGCGCCGCGCGCGCGACATCCTCATGCAGGTCAATGCCAAGGTCGTAGGAGTACTACTCAATGCGGTCGACCTGAGGTCTCCGGATTACTATTATTATTACGAGTATCAGGGCAAGTACGCCGCTTACTACCGCGAGGAAAACTCGTCCGGTCACGATGAGGAAAGCGACGAAGGGGACGAGATCTCTCCCTCGTCGAGCAGTGCGTAGCCAGAGGCTTTCCAGCCAGGCGACATGAAAATTCCTTTTAAGAGTTCCGCTCGCAAGCAACTGGTCACGGCCGCTGCGGTCGTGTTTTCTATTGCGTACGTTGGCTTGGTGGCGAGCCGGTTCGCGGCCTCGTGGCTGGGAAACCGGATTGAGTTATCCAGCCTTAAAAAAGCTGCCTGGCTCGATCCCGGCAATGCCGATTATCGCAATCACTTAGGCCGCTTCTACGATCTCGTCGCCCGCGATCCTGCGTTGGCGGTTGGGGAATACCGGGCGGCAGTACAACTCGATCCTCACTCCGCACGTTTTTGGTTCGACTTGGCCGGAGCGTATCAGGTTCTGGCAGACACAGCCAATCAGAGCGCCGCCCTGGAAAGAGCAATCCAGGCCGATTCCATGACGCCCGATGTGGCCTGGGAAGCCGCTAACCTCTACCTGGTTCAGGGCGAGAACGAAAAGGCTCTGCGTGAGTTTCGAGTCGTGATGGCAGGCGACCCCGAGCTCGCTCCGGCCGCCATCCGGTTCTGCTGGCATATCGAACCCGACGTGGACGCTCTTCTGCGCGACGTCATCCCACCCCGCAGCGAAGCCTACGTAGCCTTTCTTGGCCTGCTGGAAACAAAACAGGAAACCGCCGGCGCGGCTAAAGTGTGGAACGCAATGATGCAGGCCCATCTGCCCTTCGAGCGGGGATTAGCCTACGACTACATAAAATATCTACTCCAGCACAAAGAAGTCGACCAGGCAGTGCTGGTTTGGCACGAGAACGTCGATCGCTTCGGGCTTTCTTCGTACTTGCCGTCGTCAAACAATCTGATCATCAATGGCAGTTTCAGTCTTGAATTGTTAAACGCCGGCTTTGACTGGCAATATCAACCCCAATCCGGAGTCGACTTAACGCTCGATGCCAGCGACTTTCATGCCGGGTTGCGTTCCCTGACCATTACCTTTGATGGACCCGGAATCACAGACGCCGGGATCTATCAGTTCGTGGCCGTTCAACCAAATACAACCTACGACTTCTCAGCGTATTACAAGACCTCGGACATGGAAGGCGCCGGAGGGCCCCATTTCACGATTCAGGATATGTACACTCAGGCGGTCTACTACGAGAGCGACGAATTGAAGGACGCCAGCTTCTGGAAGTCCGCGGATGGCGAGTTCACTACCGGCCCGGAATGCAAACTGGTGGTGCTGCATGTCCGGCGGCTTCCAGCTGGCAGTCCAATCCGTGGTAAGCTCTGGATCGACGATTTTCATCTCACCAGAAAAGCGTCTTAGGCGAGCGGAACACCGGGAAAAACAGCAACTTTCATGCATCATCATCACAAGAAAAAAGAGCGGGAAAAAAAGAATGTTATCAGCCGTCAATGGCTGGACACGAGGCTCAACGAAATCCTGCTTTACGGGACGTTTGGATTGCTCATGTTCGGTCCAGCCGCGTTCGGCGCGGTCGAACCCTGGTCGACGTTCGTCCTGGAAACTGGCACCGTTCTCCTCATGCTCCTTTGGCTCCGCAAACAATGGCTCGACGGAGAACTGACCATCCACTGGAATCCGCTGTTCCTCCCGATGGCGGGGTTCGGCCTTCTCATCCTTCTTCAAATCGTTCTCGGCACCAGCGCTTACAGGCACGACACCATCTCAGGCGCCCTGCTTTACTGCACGTATGGCATGCTTTGTTTCCTTTCGGGGCAGACTCTGTTGCGCAGCTCACAGGCGCGAAAGGTCGCCGTGATTCTCGCGATCTTTGGTTTCACCATCGCGGCCTTTGCCCTGCTACAGGGGATTTCTTCCAACGGAAAGCTCTACTGGTTCTACCCAGTGAGTCATGGGGGATGGATTTACGGCCCCTATGTGAACCACAATCACTACGCCGGGCTAATGGAACTGCTCGTTCCCATTCCTTTGGTCATGTCCCTATCGCGATTGGCGCCAGAGAAGGAACGCATCGCAGCCGGCATCACAGCGGCCGTCATGGTGGTTACAATTTTTCTCTCCGGCTCCCGCGGCGGCATGCTCGCGATTTTTGTTGAACTCGCGTTTTTCGTCACCGTGTTGCTGCGCCAGCGAAAAAGCCTCCGGATTGCCGTCGGCGCCGCTGCCTTCGTCATCGTGCTAGTCAGTTTGCTCGCGTGGCTGGGAGGAAAAGAGCTGACTTCTCGCGTTTCCAGCATCTCTACGGAAACCCGCACTGAGCTTTCCGGCGGGATGCGCCTCTCCATTGATCGCGATTCCATCCGCGTGTTCCGGAGCAAGCCGGTGTTGGGATGGGGCCTGGGAACCTTCCCCGTGGTTTATCCCCAGTACCGCAGCTTCTATACCAATTTTTTTGTGAACGAAGCTCACAACGACTACCTCCAGTTGCTGTGCGAGATGGGAGTGCTCGGCTTCGGGACCATGGTCTGGTTTCTCATCGTGCTTTATCGCACGGCCCTGCGCAAGATCCGGAACTGGGCTTCTGACGTGAGCAGCGCCGTCACTCTGGCTTGCACTCTGGGCTTCACCGGAATCCTGGTGCACAGCGTGCTCGACTTCAACCTGCAGATTCCAGGCAATGCCGCGCTTTTCTATGTGCTATGCACTATCGCGGCCGCTCCCCCGTTGCTGCAGCGTTCGCGCAAACGTAAGCCAGCCTCTACCGAGCAAGAAGATATGTTGCCCGCTTCGGAAGTGGTCTAGCCGGCCCTGAGTTCCCTCAGCCAAGCACGGAATTAATTGGATGGAGGGACGAGCGCAAACTTAAGGTGCGGTTGCAACACCGCAGGCACAACCGTGGGCCGGTGTATGAGTTTGCTCGAGAAGTTGAGGAGCGCGAAGCGAAGCTCGCCGCCGCCGCTTATGGCCTGGTCGGACTGGCGGGGTTGTCGCTCTTAATCAGAACCCACGTCGTGACGCCAATGACAGCTCCGCCAGCGATGCCGACAGCGTAAGGAGAACTCAGGATCCCACCACCCGCTGCCGGTATTGCACCAGCCATCCGCTTGCGATCCTTCTTCTTGCTGCCCTTGGTATTGTCATTATCCGCGGTGTCAGTAGTTTCGGGCTTAGTTGTGTCTTGCCCTTGAGCCAGCGTCACAACATTCTTGCCATCGCTGATGGTCAGGTCGCCCTTGCGGGCAAAGATTCGCACAGTTCCGTCGATATCGGTGACGTTAAATTCCGTCCACGCATTTGACGCAGGTGTTACTTTCACATCCCCAGCGGTCGCGGCAATTTCTTTGGACGTCGATACGGTGACGCCCCCGTGTTCAATATCTACCGACACACCCTGGAACTGCACCAGCGAGTCGGAAAGAACAGTGATGCTTGAGCCGGCCTCATTGATATTCGCCACCGAATCCGAACGGGTTTGGAGAAGATCGCCGGTAAAAATTGCGGAAGAAGCGCGAGGAACGTGCACGCCGTTCACCCAGGCGGCTCCGTTTGTGTAGAGCATGGCCGCATTGGAATCGGCCGCGAACAACGAACCGGGGAACAGAATCAATAGCACGCAACTTACCATACCGCGAAACGCGGACTTACCCATTCCCACACTCCGTTAATAACTGTTTTGGTGACCTTGCCCCGAATCGTACCCTCCTCGTTGTTGTGAGTCAATGCCTTTTGTGCCTGGAAACCCGTTTTCCGGTGGAAAACTTATCAACTCTTTAGCCGCAATTGCCGCTCTGGACAAGCGATTCTGTTCACTTCCACCGTTCCAAGACTGTCCACCAAACCAGCTTCTCCCACTCGCCCAAGCAAGTCTTCGCCCACTCCCGATGCGTCCACCAGCGAGTTCCGAACTCTGCGTCGTCGCGAGCCATTGATACCGAGAACGAATACCCCCGAAGCTCATGCCTGAAAATGCTCAGCGCGCGCCGCGTATGGAATTCCGAGGTGACAATCAAGATTCGATGCCCGCCCTCACCCACCAGGCATTTGGCAGCGTCATGCGTTTCATCGCGCGTCGAGAGCCCTTCAATCGGACAGATTCGGATTGCCGCTGCTTGCGGTGAACCCTGCGCATATTTCTCGGCCAGCTGTACTTCGCTCGATCCAAAGATCATAGCTTCCGCAGGAACGTCAATGACTACGCGGCGGGCGTAGCCCTGCTCCAATAGCTGGACTGCCCGCGCCGGACGATGATCGGTCTCGCCCGCCAGAACCAGAATCACATCTGAGGGTTCCGGAGCATCCACCACCAGCAGTCGACCGGCATTCGCAGCGAACACCAGCAACATCGCAGTCAGCACGAGAGCGACGGTCCAAAGTCGTATTCTTTTTCTCTGGCCCAAGTCTTTGGTCAATCGATCAACCCTCTCTTCGATCTTTTTCTTACTTCGTTGCACTCAGCTCTTTAGAACTTACCTGTTTGAAGCCCGAGACTTTGACGGCTGCCTGCCGCTCGCCGCGAAGGCCGCCCCGCTTCATCGTGCTAGAATTGAAGCGCTTCGTGCAGTTCATCCAAGCTTCATTCCGGAAAAATATTTCATGACGACTTCCTCTGCCGCCGACACGTCTTTTGATCAGCTCAAGACCAGAATCCAGCAACGCCAGGCCCGCATTGGCATCATCGGCCTTGGGTACGTAGGACTTCCCCTGGCTTTGCTGTACAGCGAACAGAAGTTCCGGGTCACCGGCTTTGACATCGACCCTCGCAAGATCGACAGTCTGGCCAAGGGCAGTTCCTACATCTACCGTATCGCGGCGGAGGAAATCCAATCTGCCCAGGCGCACGGATTTTCCGCCACCGCTGACTATTCGCAACTCACCGATATGGACGCGATTATCATCTGCGTTCCCACACCGCTCAATGAATACCACGAGCCCGACCTCAGCTACATCACCGACACAACCCACTCCATCGCTCCTCACTTGCGCGCCGGACAACTCGTTGTGCTTGAGAGTACGACCTATCCCGGCACCACCGAAGAAGTAATGATCCCCATCCTCGAAAAGGAAAACCGGGCCGGTCTCAAAGCCGCGCGCAACGGGCCTTCCACAGGAAAGGAATTTTTTGTCGCATTCTCTCCCGAACGCGAAGATCCCGGCAACACGACCGTCGCACGCCGTGATATTCCGAAGGTCGTCGGAGGATTAAATGCGCAGGCGTCGGAACTCGCGGGGGCGATGTATGGCTCCATTTTCGCGCGCACCGTTCCGGTCTCTTCGCCCGCGGCTGCGGAAATGACAAAGCTGCTCGAGAACATTTACCGCTGCGTGAACATCGCTCTGGTCAACGAACTCAAGCTGCTGAGCCTGCGCATGGGCATCGACATCTGGGAAGTCATCGAAGCCGCTTCCACCAAGCCTTTCGGCTTCCATCCGTTTTATCCCGGGCCCGGACTGGGCGGGCACTGCATCCCGATCGATCCCTTTTATCTCTCCTGGAAAGCCAAAGAATTTGATTTCCGCACCCGCTTCATCGAACTCGCCGGGGAGATTAACAACAATATGCCCTACCACGTTCTTTCCGCGGTGGGCCACGCGCTCAACGGCCACAAGAAGGCAGTGAATGGCGCGCGGGTTCTGATCCTGGGCGTGGCCTATAAGAAAGACATCGACGATTTGCGCGAGTCGCCGGCACTCACCATCATCGAACTTCTGCAAAAAGATGGAGCCCAGGTTAGCTATAACGATCCCTACTTCCCCATCATTGGCAAAGGCCGGAAATACGATCTGCAGATGAAGCGCGCGGAGTTGAAGGATCTGGGGCAATATGACTGCATTGTGATCGTGACCGACCACTCCGATTACGACTATCGCCACATCGTCGACCAGGCCAAACTCGTGGTCGACACCCGCAACGCCACCCGGGGCATTCAGAGCGACAAAATCGTGCGCTGCTAAAGGGCCTGTCGCGTGCCCTAGGGCCGCCTCCGTGGCAGTGGGAAATCTGTCCACACAGGGTGTAGTTTAGTGCATCCCCCTTCCCCGACTTCCTGTCGCGACGCGACCAATATCTCGTAACCGGCTGATGCTACGGGTTTTGTCAGTTTTCCTCGGCCCTACAGAATGGCCTGTATCGTGCATGTCCCAAGGTGGGATAGTACACTTTTAGTTGTCCTGCCGTCCCAGGTCCCCCAGCGTTTCGAAAAGGCAGGAGAACTTTTACGCAGTCCATGGGGTTTGAGCCGTTGTACCAAACATTGCACCAACCATTTACACATTGAACCGTTACGCATTGAAATCGTTGTAACATCATCTTTCGGGGCTTCATTTTTCGTACCATCAGAATTCTGTACCATCAGAGTTGATTATGCCGTTGCCTTTCAACCAATCAAACCTGTTCACCCCGCTGCCGCAATGGAAGATGCCATGGTCTGAGCTGGTCTGGAGTTATGGCGTTCAGACGGTTGCCATCGCGATTCTGGTTTGGATTCCGGTCCTCCATCCTGAGATCATGGAAGGCCCGAAGAAGGATTACCACGCCATCGAGTTGGTTCCAACCCCGGTCCCGGTCAATCACACGCCGCAGCGGCAGCTTCCGAAACCGGTTCTGGTGGCCAAGCTTGACCCTCCGCCGGCAGATATCAGCCTGCCCGCTCCTCAACCTCTGCCCAAGCCGAGAATCAAGCCGGAGGTAGCGCCCGCTCCTGAAGTGAAGATTGCCGAAAAGAAACTTGACCTGCCGCCTTCTACGGCGCCGGTGATTCCCAAGAAAATCGTAGCAACGAACCTCTTCTCAACCGGCAGTTCGGCGCCCCAAACCATCGACCGCGCCCCGGAGAAGGTGCAGACTGGTGGCTTCGGCGATCCGAACGGTGTCCCCGCGAAAACAACGCAGACGAGAGCCGTCAACATTGCCCAGGCGGGCGGATTCGACATGCCCACCGGGCCAGGCTATGGCAATGGAAGCGGCGGAGCCAAAGGTGTCCGCGGCGTAGTTGCCAGCACAGGATTTGGCGGCGGCGTTGCCACCAGCGATCCGCATGCTTCTCGCGGCGCTGTGCGCCAGGCGGGATTCGGCGATGCCGATGTTGCCGCTCCTCCCACGGTTCAGTCGCATCCTGCCGCCCAGGCCGCGGCGAAAATTGTGCCCGCGGAAATCCTTTCCAAGCCGACGCCCATCTATACAGACGAAGCCAAGGCCCAACGCATCGAGGGTGAGGTGCTGCTTGAGGCCATCTTCGAAGCATCCGGCAAAATACACGTGTTGCGGGTAGTCCGCGGACTCGGGCACGGACTCGACGACGCTGCGGTGCACGCCGCCGAGCAGATCCGCTTCAAGCCGGCGTTGAAGGACGGCCAACCTTCAGACTCGACGGTCGTTTTGCACATCATTTTTCAATTAGCGTGATCTTGTCCCAGAAGGTTCTTATGCAGATTGTTCGTTCGGGCTCGATATTGGTTCTCGTGGTGCTGGTCTGCGCTTTCGCCGCCACCGCTCAAGACTCGCCTCCAGCGGGGCAACCTGCGGCGGCGCAGCCGGCGATGGCGCAACCAGCGATCGCTCCTGGCGCTACCACTGCGATGACCGCGCCCGCTGCTTCACCCGCTCAAGCAGCGCCTACTCAAAACACCGAATCGCTGCCGACTCCAGCCGCCACGATCAACGACGTGATGGATCGCGTGGTGCAGCGTGAGCACTTGTTCATGGCGCAGATGCGTCACATGCATCCCATGATCGAGACCTACCTACAGGATTTGAAGGACGACAAAGACGGGAACACCACTCCCGTGAAAGATCAGTATTTCCTTGGCCGGCTTGACATGTCCGACGGCCCTGAGGACGTTTCCTTCGTCGGGCAACCGGGGTTCGGTCATCGCATGGTCGCGAAGCTGACCGGTGTTTACTCCCTGCACTTCCTACCGATGGGCTTTGCCCAGATGGTGGTGGTCGACTCCGATTTTCAGAAAAAGTATTACAACTACACTTTCGTCCGGCGCGAATTCCTGGGTGAAGTGCGGTGCCTCGTCATCGATATTCAGCCCAAGGAAGGTCAGAAGGTCTCGCGCTTCGTAGGCAGGATCTGGGTCGAAGACCAGGATTACAACATCGTTCGCTTCAATGGAAGCTATTATCCGCAGCCCAAGATTAATTTCTTTTTCCACTTCGACAGTTGGCGCCTGAACATGCGCCCAGGAACCTGGCTGCCGGCCTATGTCTACACCGAAGAATCGAACCTCAAGACCGGGCTGACCAAGACTCTGCACTTCAAGGCGCAGACCCGGCTCTGGGGCTATGACCTGAAAAGTCTGGGGAAGAACGAGGAGTTCACTCAGATTCTGATCGATTCTCCGCAATCAGTGAATGATCAGAGTGCCACGGCTTCCGATGCCACGCCGGTTGTCGCCGAGCGCATGTGGGAACAACAGGCCGAAGAAAACGCCGTAGACCGCCTGCAGAAGATTGGCCTGCTGGCGCCTCCCGGCGAGGTCGACAAGATTCTCTCTACGGTTGTCAACAATCTGCTGGTCACCAACAACATTGACCTGCAGGGAGACATTCACTGCCGCACTCTATTGACGGCTCCTCTCGAGTCGTTCACCATTGGCCACACCATCGTCATGAGCCGCGGCTTGATCGATGTTCTTCCGGATGAAGCCTCCCTGGCCATGGTGCTGTCGCACGAACTTAGCCACATTGTGCTGGGACATCGTCTCGACACCAAACTCGCTTTCAACGACAAGATGTTCTTCCCCGATGAAGAGTCCTTTCAACGCCTCGACTTCAAGCGCAACCCGGTGGAAGAAGCAGCCGCCGACGCCAAGGCTCTTGAGCTGCTTAAGAATTCTCCGTACAAGGACAAGCTGGGCAATGCCGGATTATTCTTGAAGGCCCTTCAGGAAAAGGCGCCCGACCTGCAACACCTGATTCGCCCTCACCTGGGAAACAGCTTTGCCGATAAGAAGAACGTCCGTATGGCAGCCCTGCTGGCCTCGGCCCCGAGCCTGGACGAGAAGCGCCTCGATCAGATTGCGGCTCTGCCGCTGGGCGGCCGCATCAAAGTCGATCCTTGGACGGATCAGGTAGAACTTAACAAGTCCAAGCCGGTAGCGTTGACCTCAGCGCGCGAGAAAATGGAGTTCGAAATCACTCCCTTTTTCCCCTACCTGATGCGGTTGTCTGCCAATGGTACCGACAAGGTTGCGCTCACGACCGGATCGCCGTCACAAACTCAACAGAAATAATTTGCTTTGGAAATCTCGTTAGGAAAAGCTGTTGGGGACCTTCTCGGAAGAAACCTTCTTTTAGGGACGCAAGGGAAGGGCGGAACAACTTGCGCACGCAGAAGGATTGGGCCCGCATCTGGCAGCCTTCAGCGCTTGTTTCAGATAAGCCGCGATCGCCGCCTACTGAATGGCGCTTCCGACCTGAGAAAACACGTTGTTCGCGTTCGAACCGATGAGCCGGATCGTGCCCACGACAATGACCAGAATCACTGCCAACATCACTGCGTATTCCGCAATGTCCTGTCCACGCTCATCGTTCCAGAGCTGCTTTAACCGTTTCACCACGGGGCTCCTCTTTCTCACTCTATGACGGCTATGTCCCTATTCCAACAAGGACCCCGCCGCCGCTCACACGTACCCTACCCACAGTTTTCCCAAGCTGATCTGTAACGGAATTGTAGTATTCCAACCTACCCCCGCCAATGGCACGGAAGTGCCACGGCGCCATTCCGCATGGCCTGAGGCGTAACTCCTGCTCAGGCAATGCTTTTCAGCGGCAAAGCTTGATTCACCGCAAACAGCGCCAGTTCCAGCCGAGTTGAGACGCCCAGTTTGTCAAAAATGTTGCTGAGATGGTGCTTCACCGTATCTTCGCTGATCTTGAAATATTCGGCTATTTCCTTGTTAGAGTACCCCGCCACCACGGCCGACACGATTTCGAGCTCGCGCGGGGTCAGGCCAAATTTCTTCTGCCGCGCCTCGTCGTGCGAAGACTGCATCAGCGTACGCAGGTACTGCACCAGGTTCGAAACGCTCTCGCGTCCCACCCAATACTCGCCGGCCATTACCGTATGGATCGCTTTCAACAAAAGCTGCGTCGCGGAATCCTTGAGCACCACGCCACGCGCGCCCAGTTGCAACGCTTCGACGATCTGGCTTTTTTCCGCAGCCGCAGTCAGAAGAATCACGCGCACCGGAGTCGCATTCGCCGGCATACTCAAATCCCGCAGAGCCTCCAGTCCCGGGTGCTTGGGCATGGCCAGATCGAGCAGGAGAATGTCTGGCTTCAATTGCCGCGCCAGCTTCACCGCTTCGGCGCCATCCGAAGCCTCGCCCAGAACTTTCAAGTCGGCCTCGGCTTCCAGCAACCGCCGCAGGCCATCGCGGAAGATAGGATGGTCATCGGCAATCACGAGACGAACCGGCTGCGCTTTTCTAAAATTCATGAGGCACTTCCCCGCCGCGAGGCACGCTGATTTCCAGACGCGTTCCCTGTCCGGGATTTGATTCTACCGTGAGTCCCCCGGCAATTAAACGCACCCGTTCCTTTATGATCATAGGCCCTTTTCCTGCTTCTTCCATCTGATCCTGGTTATAACGGCCGGCAAACGGAAAACCTTTACCATCGTCTTCCATAGTCAGGTTCCATTTTTCCTTACTCGACGCCAAACGCACCAGCGCGTGCCGTGCCCCGCTATGTTTTCTCACATTGACCAGTCCTTCCTGCACAATGCGCAGGATCTCGCGGCAAACGCGTTGCGGCATGTCCAGTTCCTCGAGTTCGGTGACAAACCGCGCCTGGATTCCGGTCTCCCGCTGAAAGCGTTCGACGGTGTCGTTCAAGACCCCGAGCAGCCGCTGTGCGTCAACATCGATGGCTTTCATCTGCTGCATCAGCTCGCGCAACTTGAGCACTTCTTCGCGCAGCAGTCCCTGGATGCGGCCTAGCTCCGATCCGATTGGCTTGCCGGCGTCGGACTGCCGCCGCAAAACGTCCACCTGCATTTCCACTGCAATCAGCGACTGCACCGCCCCGTCATGCAGTTCCCGCGCAAAGCGCGCCCGTTCGGCCGCTCCCGCGCGGCGCCGCAACCGGTGCAAAAGATAAACGTTGTAGACCGCCGGACCAACCTGGCGGACTAGATCCAGCAGAAAGCGCAGTTCCTCCTGTTTCTCGCCCCGCCACACCGGGTCGAATAGAAATACCCGGCCTCTCCACTCCCCCCCAAACAGAAACGAAACCGTGACCATCGAGTCAAATGTCTGAACCTCGCGCAGTTGCGAAATGGATGCGAGGTTCGCCACCGGAACTGCGTGACCGGTCGCATCCAGTGCCAGGGTGGTCCAGCGATCGCCTTTGATGGAGGCGTAACACACGTCCCCGGGAAAATCGTCCAGATAAATCTTCGCGTCGCGCAATCCGGATTCCAGCCAGCGGAACTCGGACGGCGCGTTTTCTTTGGCCCGGTTCAACTCGCCCACGAAGACCCGATGGCTGTGCGCTTCCTGCGATGCCACCAGCATCCGCGATGCCCCATACATCGACATAGCCTCGTGGAAGATCTGTTCAATTGTCCCCGTCAGGCCGGCTTCCACCCGCACCCGCGACAGCGTCCCAGTAATGACGGCCTTTTCTGCCCGCAGATGCTTCTGCTGCTCGGCCAAATATCCCAGCAACAAACCCATCACCAGCAGATAGACCGACAGCATGAACAGTCGCTGAGGCTCGAACTCGGGCACTCTCACGCGCAGCCCGTTCAACACCGCCCAGGGCAAAGCGCCCCCTGGCCCCAGATGGAGGTGCAGAAGCACGAAGCTTTCCATCCACAGCAGAGCGACCTCCGCCGCCGCCGTCGCTAGCGTTTCCCAAAGTCCCCACCGATACGCAGCTGCCGCCAGGACGAAAAAAAAGAAAAGATAAAAAGGCGCTCTTGGCCCTTCCGCGAAGATCGAAATCAAGGCCGGCCAGGCCACATCGCCAGCGTGCACCAGAAGCCGAAAGCCTGCGGTCGATTGCTGCCTGCGCTTCAGCAGCATCAGAATCAGAATCGCATTCGCCAAATAAAATACGAAAAGGCCGTATGCCGCCCACGAGTTCCCCAGTTCGGTGGGATCCATTCGGATCGCCACCAGCGTGGCAACTGCCAGAAACACCCGGGCAGTCGCCAGCCAGCGCTCGATCCGGCGCGTTTCCCCCGGATCAGGCGGGATTCT
>DATHMS010000196.1:0-7432 GCA_035486795.1 Candidatus Sulfotelmatobacter sp.
CGTCCGGAGAATGCCCCATATAGCGCAACGTGTCGCGCACGCGCTCCTGGGGAAAAATATTCAGGTAAGGCGACTGCTCCAGTTGCACCGCCAGCGCTTGCCTCAGAGTTCCATCGAACACGGGGTCACCCGTAGTGTTCACAAAATCGGAGAGCAGGATGGAATCCTTCGCCGTAAGAGCGCGGGCTCGATGGCTGTAGAAAAATACTCCACCGGCGACGAGGGCTACGACTACACACGCCGCAGCAACCCAAGGCCAGCGCTTGCGTGCACTCGGCAGCGCTGGGGTGGCCCTCAATCTCTCTCCGGACACGGTCTGTCCGGATGCAGTCTGTCCAGATGCGGAGGCCGCCGTCTGAATCGTCGCCGACGCTGACGACAAACCTGATGACGAACTCGAACTGGGCGCCGTCGTCGGCTCTACGATCGTGGCTGCGCTTGCCCCCGAACTCGCAGCCGAACTTTTTCCCGAGTCTATCTCGCGCTTCAGGCGTTTCATGTCGGCCCGCATCTCTGACGCAACCTGGTAACGAAGGTCAGGCTCCTTCTCGAGCGCTTTGTTGATGATGCGTTCCAGTTCGGCCGGAAGATTCGGATTCAACCGCACCGGCGCCGTGGGCGCCCGGTTCAGGATGGCATCAAAAATCACCGCTGACGTGTTTCCGGTAAACGGTTGCCGTCCGGTGCCCATCTCGTAAAGAACGGTGCCGAAAGAAAAAAGGTCGGTGCGCACGTCGAGTTCTTCGCCGCGCGCCTGTTCCGGCGACATATACGCCACGGTGCCGACAGTGCTGCCCGGGCTGGTAAGGTTCGCCGGATCGACCGCCGCCGTCGCCAGCGTCGCAGCGCCGGGTTCCATCTGCGGCAACCGCCGCCCCGCCACTTTGGCCAGTCCGAAATCGAGCACCTTCGCCTGTCCGCGTTTGGTGACAAACAGGTTCGCGGGCTTGATGTCGCGGTGAACTATGCCGGCGGTGTGCGCCACATCCAGCGCGTCCGCAATCTGCACCCCCCAATCCACCAACTGCTCTACTGAAATCGGCTTCCCTTCGATGCGGTACTTCAGCGTGGTGCCTTCCAGGTACTCCATCACAATGTAGTGACGTCCCTGATCTTCGCCGATGTCGTAGATGGTGCAGATGTTGGGATGATTGAGCGCCGAGGCCGCCTGCGCTTCGCGGCGGAAGCGCTCCAGTGCCTGGGGATCGTTGGCTACTTCATCGGGCAGGAACTTCAGCGCCACAAAACGGTGCAGCCGCGTGTCTTCGGCTTTGTAGACCACGCCCATCCCGCCCCCGCCGAGTTTTTCAATAATGTGGTAGTGGGAGATAGTTTGGTTGATCATTTCCGAGAAACCCGGCTTTTGAGTCGCCCCATATTACGGATGCGGTATCCGCTAGTCAACGAGATCAATTCCAATCTCCAATGTTTATCCCTTCGCCAAATGCTTTGCAACCAGGGCAGCGCATGCTTCGACAAACTCCTGTTCCGACCGGGTGAAGGTGCCGGCAAAATAGCTTTCGATGTCGAGTTCAGCCGCAAGCTTGTGCCTCAGGAAAATGGGAACCACGATCTCACTGTTTACCAGCGGCGATCCCGAAAGATAACGCGGATCCTTCGACACATCATGCACCACCACGGTCTGCCCGCTGCTAGCCGCGGCGCCGCAGAGTCCTGAACTCAAGGGAATGCGGGCGTTGGGCGTAAAGCTGCCGACAAAAGGACCGACCAGCAAAACGCCGTCGTCCGCCGGATCAACCAGATAGAAGCCCACCCAGTTGTAGCGCGTCATCTTCTCATGCAGTCGCTGCGCGATATGCTCCATCACGGACTTCGCCGTGGGGGCGGTCCGAGCAAAGTCTTGAAATCCCCGGACCAGTTCTTCGTGCTCAAGCGTCATGGTTCAGCCCTCGCCTTAAGCGGCAGGAGGCTCTACCACAACCTGCGCTCGCCCCCCGGCTGGACATCAGTGTACGCGGACATGGGAGTTTTCCAGAAGAGGACGGAAGGCGCAGCACATCGGCAGCCACCCGACGCAGGTTCCGAGGTCGTGGAGGTGCCGCAGCTCCGACTAAAGACTAGAGATATCGCGCATTAGCTCCGACGAGCGATTCAAATCTGTTCCGGATCATCCGGATCAGGCTCGCGCACCGGGGCATCCGGGCTTTCGGGAGGGTTCGGCGGCTCTTTGATCGGGGGCGGGAAAGGCTCTGCGGGCGTCCGTAGTCCGAAGTGAACCGGCGATGACGTTTCGAGTCGCGCTAAGTTTGGCATGAAACTCTGATGCCAAAACCCCTTGCGGGGATGGGCGATAGTACGGCGCAGAGGAACTCGCCGTTGTACGTTCGTTCCCCCCATGCAATACATCCGTTTTCGCGTTACGCTGATTTTTTCAGCTCTACTCCGTAGCGCTTTGCGGCCGCCTCAATCCGCTTCCATGCCGCGCGACGTTCTGCCTCCGTAACGCCCTCCACCTGATCGAAGCGTGCGGCCGCGTTACGTACGTGGGAGGCGTTCTCCAAAGGCTCCTTGCGTTGCTTGGGGAAAGCGAACTTGCTGGTGGATATCCGATCACGAGTTGGTTTGGTTAGCTTTGCCATAATTTTCTTCTCCTGGGAGCATTTTCCGCGCAGCCTGCGATCTGGCCCTGACACTCGGAGACGACTGCGATCAACCGTCTTTTTGACGCGAACGTGCGTGGCCTGGTTGCTTTTTCTTCATGAGGCCAAGCCACAGGGATTCAGGGCCACCCGGACAGCGAGCGGCCTACCGTCGGATGTGTTTCGGACTGCCTTTCTTAGGAGTTGCACCAATCCCTGAAATATGGCATCTCAGAAACTGGGGCAACAGTGCCCTTCTAGCTAGGTCGGAGGTCCGGACTATCGAAAACGAACAGAACGCGAGTCCATGCATCAACCCGCGCGTCAGAAAAAACTCTCGACCCCAAGGTGCATCAGCGGTCGGAGCATTCTTCGTGACTCAGGGGCACTCCCGTGATCTGTGCCACCCCATGAAAACCCGCTATAAACAGACGATGCAGTTCTGTGCCAACGTCGCCCTGTCAGTCGTTCTGCTCTGTCTGCCGGCCGTCCCGCCCGTTCTGGCACAAGAGAGTCAGCACAAGACGACTGCGCCTCGTCCGCTGACTCGGCATGAGGGCTTGGCGATTGTTCATGCCGCACTGCAATCCCGCCATCGCGCTGCTGACTGCTCCCACTTGGTCCACTCCGTGTACGAGCGCGCCGGCTTCCCATACGACTATGCCCCATCTTCCGACCTCTACGCCGGGATTGACGAATTCCGGGGAGTAACAAATCCGCACCCCGGCGACCTGGCCGTCTGGCACGGGCATGCCGGGATCGTGGTCAATCCCGCGCAGCACTCCTTTTTCAGCACGCTGAGTTCAGGCCCCGGGGTCGATTCCTGGGACTCGCCTTATTGGTCACAGTGGGGACGGCCCCATTTCTTTCGTTACCTCAAGCACGTTTCCAGTGACGTTCTCTCCAGTACGACCCGGAATCCGACTCCGAAGCAATAATTCGTCTTCCGAACCTCAAGAATTATTTTCATACCGTGCGGTTTTGATCAGCTATACCAATTCGCCACCGATAGCATCTGAAATGTGCTGCAAGTTGCCACTTCGCAGGGTCGGACGATTGGACTATAAGGATTGAACTATTCGGTCGGACAATCCGGGGCCGGACTATCGAAGACGAACAGTGTCAGAGGATCGGCGGAGGGTATAGGGCTGTGAAGTTCAGATTTTTACTGTTTCTCTGAGCGGAGCCAACAGGTACCTACGCCGATCCAAAGTCCAGCACCGAGAAAGGCATGGAGGCATGTGAGCGACGACAACGGCAAAGTGGAGAACGGCAACGGAAACAACGGCAAAGCCGGGAATGGTGCGTCAAGGGTCGAATGGGCAAGGGTCGACTCGGCAAAGTTCGACTGGGTAACCGAACGTTCCTCCTGTTCCCTTCCGAAGGTTTTCACTGCTCTTAGAGTGCAGGTTGAAGCGGACGTTAAGACACGCAACGGCCTGCGCCCCGGCAATTCTCCTTACGAATTTTCCGTGAAGGAGGATAACGGTGAATTTGCGGTTGTGTTGGGGGCTGAGCAACTGCGGCAGTCCGTCGCATTCAGCCTCACCGACCACGCGATTTTAGTGAGGGATGATAAAAGCAATCCCATGTTTGAGGTGACCGCGACCTTCAGCGACGGCGGCGAGTGCAGGCTGAAAGTGAATGGCGAAGAGCGCGACTTTTGGCAGGTCCGGCGGATGGCTCTGGAAGACCTGATGTTTCGCGGCCTCTAGGCGCGGTCACGCCACTCTTCCGAGCGTACGGCCCTCTTCTCCAGCGCCGCAACAAGTGCCAAGCCTCCAGATTCCAAAGCGCCAGCCAGATGCTTCCCTTCCGCATCGCACGTGAGTGCGGGCAAGCCAGGGCTAAGTCTGCGACACGTGAACATCCCCACGCAAGTTGGGTCGGTTGCGCCGCCTCTCATCCGCACGCCGAAATCCCGAGCAAGCTAAGGGATCTCAACCCAAAAAATAGGGCTCGAGTAAGCCACCCGTCAGCCACTTGCGCTAGGATAGGCTCAACTTAAAAGCACTAGGAGCCCAACGTGACAATCCGGAAAGCTGCCTTTCAAATTGCAGCCGTGGCGCTGCTCATCCTGATGGGGTTCAACACCTATCTCGCCATCGATCACTTACGGCGAATCCAGGCGACTGCGGCGCTCAGCCTCGAGAGTTCCGGTGTGCAAGTTGGCATCGCCCGCGTCTGGCAGGATTTCACCGACATGGAGACCGGTCAGCGCGGCTACCTTCTCACTGACGACTCCGCTTACCTGCAGCCTTACGTTGATGCGAAAAACGCGATCGCTACCGACTTTGCCAATCTTCGCTCCACCTTAACCAATCGCCCCCAATCCGAGCAGGCGCTCGAAACCCAACTGGAATCCCTCGCCGCCTCGAAGCAAGCCGAGATCGAGCGAACCATCGCTTTGCGCCAGCAGGGATACCGCCACCGCGCCTTCCAACTCGTGCAAACCAACCAAGGCAAACAATACTCGGATCAGGCTCGGTCTCTGCTGTCTTCATTGTCTTCCCTGGAAAACAACCGCTTCGCCGCACGCGAACAACAGAGGGACGCCGACTCCAGCCAAGCCATGTCACGAACCATCGCTGTCAATTTGTGTTTGCTTGCGCTAACCGCGGGCCTCTTTCTGCTCATCCGCTTCCACGAGCGTGCCCTCGAACGGCAAGCTGCACAAAGCCGGCAAGCGTTAGCCGAGCGCGATTCGCAACTGGAGAAACTAATCCGGCAGATGTCCGCCGCCGGCGACCAGACTCGCGCCCAGATTGCAGTCATCGAAGAGAATGCCAGACTCCTGCTCGAAAAGTACGACGGATTCTTGCCCCCGCTCGGCTACGCCTGCGCCCGGCAGATCAAAGAGGCAACCGCACAACTCGAACAACTCCGCAAGGATCTCCTCGGCCACCCAGAGCCCAACCTCCACGAAAAAGCCGCCTAGCGGACTCCGCCGGGGAAGGCGGCCGGAACAGCTTCAGGATGCCGGCAAAGGCGATTGTTCCGGTTGCGATTGGGGCTTTCGCTTCAGAGCCAACGCGGAGATCAGCGTGATGACGAGCCCAATCGGGAAGGGTTCAATGAACGTCAGCACTGCGTTTAGAAGTGGGTTCTTGTACAACTCCTTGTATCTTGTCACCTCCTCAAGCTTCGCCTGCACGGCTGCAGGACTCGCGCCCGAGGCTCTGAGCTTTTCTACCAAATGAGCACCATATTTGTCCCAGAAATCAGGCAGGAAGTTGTAATAGATAATTTCCCACGTCACGACATAGCAGATGCACGAAATCACAGTAATGGAGATCCCCACGGCAAAAGCTTTCAAGAACGTAATCTGGCCGTTGCCGATGTTGTCGCGGTAGGACCGGATGCCGAAGAAAACCAGCAAAAACGAGAGCACAATGCTTGTGTACCCAATGACTGGGCCCCGTTCAAAGCCTATCCTGTCCTTGAACGGCAGAATGGCCACCATCACCAGCGAAGAGATAGCGCCAGAAATCAGTCCGAAGGTCAGTATGGTCTTTTTCATGGAACTCTCCCTTTGCGCTCTCAGGGACCAGCGGGGTCAGCCGGCGCCGGTGCCTTGGGGAGTACGACGATTAGATTATCCCCCTCCCCGGGGTGCGTCATCCCCAGATAACTCAGCTTCGGTTGGGAGTCAAATCCTATGTCTTTCGTTGTCATATTCGGCGCATAAAACATCAAGTGCGGGGGGAAAATGCCAGTGCTTTTGTCAGAAGTGGGTCCCAAACGGTTCTCGCTCGACATCATGTAGAGGAATCCCGGCTTGCTGGGATACTGGTAGCGGCCTTCCTTATATCCGTTGGCGGCGTCTGCCTTGATGTCTGCCTCTGACTTGCCTGCTGCGCGCAGTTCTTCACCGTGCATGTAAACAAGCAAAAGGGTACGGCTGCCTTCGGCGTCGAAGCACGCCGGCTCGACCGTCGTTTCTGTGGGCTTTACGAAATGCCGGCCAACGAAGCAACTAAAACCGTTGGTGCCTTCGCGAACTTTCTCATGGCCCTTGAGGCCAAGAACGTAAATTGTGGCCTTGCTCGATACCTCGGGCGGAGCTGCGCTCTCGGCGAGTGCGATCTGACGCTCGCGCGGGACGGAGGCGTCGTAGACCTTGGGAAGTTCCTGGGCCCTCCCTTGGATGGCCGCACCGATCGACAGGACCCCAATCGACAGGACCCCGAGAAAACCCTTTCTCCAATTCATAGGCTTCATGTTCGTTCCTTTCAAGAAGTAGGTTTCGACTTAGTGAATATCTCCACTCAGATTCAGACTTGCTGATCGACTAAAATTGGGCTCCCGTCGGGATCAATCGTGGTAAAACTCGCAACGCGGACGAAACATAACGCATCAGGCGGGGTCTCTGTCGTCATCCTTTCGGGTGATTTTGGCTGCAGAGGGAAAAATCATTCGTACGAGTGAGTAGTTCTTGGGGGCCAGAAGTGCTCGTGCGAGTAAATCAGGGTAGGAGGCCGAATTCCTTGCCGAGTTGAACCGCTTGCGTCCTTCGTCTAGCCCCAAGTTTGTCGAAAACACGGCTGGAATGGGTTTTAACCGTGTTCTCGCTCACAAAGAGCTTTTCGGCGATCTCGCGGTTGCTCAGGCCTTGGGCTATCAGTTCAAGGATCTCAAGCTCACGGCGGGTGATATGAAGATCCTCTCGTTTTCTCTCGTCCAGGACGAACGGTCCCCCGGCAGGGACAGGGATCTCCTTCACAACAATTGTCTGGCGCCTTCCGGTTAGCTTGAGGCCGAGCCAGATGCCAAGAACGGCAAAGGTCGCCGCGATCAGTCCACCGTAGATTTCGATCGAATGTTCGACTACC
>DATHMS010000197.1:0-5168 GCA_035486795.1 Candidatus Sulfotelmatobacter sp.
GCCGAGCAAACGCAATCCAACATTGACCAGCAAGTGCACAACGATCGCGAAGCGAACGGTGGCAAGCTCACCGGCGCGGAGCGTCAGCAGATCAACGGCGAGCAAAACGCCGCCAGCCGCCAGATCTATGACGAAAAGCACAACGGGAATACCGTGACGCCGAACGAAGTCGACAACCGGGAAGCCAACCAGCAGCAGCGCACCGCCGAAGGGCTGCGCAGCGGCCAGATGACTTCCGGCGAAGCGGCTAAGACCAACGAGAACCAGGCCGCCGTCGCCCAGCAGGTTCACAACGAGCGCACCGCCAACGGGGGCGCATTAACCAAGCAAGAGAAACAACAAGCCAACAAGGAAGAAAACAAAAACAGCAAGCAGATCTACAACGAGAAACACAACAACAAAACGGCGAAGCCTGAGAAAGATCGTTAAACCAGGGCAACAGCGATAAAATTGAACGGCCACCATTCGAGGTGGCCGTTCCTTTTTGTACTTGCCGCTGATCATCCATCATGGTTGGCGGTGGAAGCGGCGTCGGCCCACGCCGAGACAATCCGTCAAGCTCCGTAACAGATTACTGCCCTGACCCCCGCCTTTTGCCGATGCCTGGGTGGACCACCGTCACCTGTCCGCGATACAGAGTTCAGCTTACTCTTTCCGAATGGACTCCCCTCAACACTTAGAACGGCTCAGCATTCGCTACCCTCTTAACCTGCCCGTTTCGCTCACTCTGGCTCACCGGGAATTACACGCTCGCTCGGAGAACGTCAGCCTCGGGGGCATTTTGCTCTCCAGCACTTTTCCGATTCCCGAGGGTTCGACGGTAGAGGTGGCGCTTGGAATTGCGCAACTGCCCCAGGCTGGCGCACAACTACGTGCTCGCGGCAAGGTGCTTCGCGTTCAACCGAGAGCAACTGGAGATTTCGCGGTTGCAATCGCTTTCGAGCATCCTTTCGAGTTTAATCTTCAAGGTCAAAGTTCAGGCTCCGCTCGCCAGGCGGACGAAGGTCGCTTCCTCCAAAGGGGAAATCGGACTGCCGCCCGCCCAGGCCTGCACCTCGCCTCGACTTGGCACATGGAGACTTAGTCAAACCCTTCCTTATCGCGCTTACGATCCGAGAGACGTCGTGGTAGAATTCCGACGGAGGTCGTCATGTATCTACGGCTCGCTTTTTGGACTGGGTCGATGGCATACGTTTCCCTCCTCTTTGTCCACTTCGCTCCAAGCAACGGTCATTCGTCACCGGGCGTCCTGCCCAGTGCCGCTTTTGTCGGAGCCTTGTTAGGATTCGCCCTCGGGTGCATGTTCGCCAATAGAGTTAGGCGTAAGCACACGAAATCTTGACTGCTTCTTTCATTGCCCACTCCGCACCTTGCCAGACATTGTTGTTGACCTTCCGATCGCCATTTCATTCGCAACTGGGCGAATGAGAGTAATCGTGTTCCGTGAGAAGGTCCGTCGGAGTCAAGTGCGTCCCCAAGAAAAGCCAGCCCTTTCCGTGTCGGTTTAGAATGGATTCCCTGGCGCAGCGGCAGATTTGGACATCTGGCGCGCGTCTCACATTTCGACTCTCAAATCGGAGGTCATTTCGCGTGAAACGACTCAACTGGGTGCCGGTCTGCCTCGCATTAACCTTCGCCAGCAGCGCCGCTGTGGGGCAAAGCACCACTGGGGATGCGACCGGTCAACGCTGGTGGTCACACATTCAGTTTCTCGCAGACGACAGCCTGGAGGGTCGCGACGTCGGCAGCCGTGGTTTCGAAAAGGCCTCTGACTACATGGCGGAGCAATTCCATGCTGCGGGCCTGCAGCCTGCCGGCACCGAGGGTTACCGGCAGCCCATGGATTTTCAGGTTGTGCGGATTGACGAAGCTCGCTGCTCGCTCGATTTGCTTCGCGACGGAAAAGTGCAATCCGTGAAACTCGGCGACGATGCGGTGCTCGGCGTCAGTTCGCACGCGGCAGAAAATGTCGAAGCCAGCGCTGTGTTTGTCGGCTACGGGCTCACAGTCCCCGAATTGAATTACGACGATTTGGCTGGCCAGGACGTTAAGGGAAAAATAGCGGTGTTTGTGACAGGCGGCCCCGCGGACATGTCCGGCGCGATCAAGGCGCATTACCAATCGGGTGAGGAACGCCGGAAGGCGCTTCTAAAAGCAGGGGCGATCGGCACCATTGCCATACCGAATCCCAAGAGTCTTGAAGTCCCCTGGTCGCGCGTTGCCGCATCACGGTTCCAGCCGAGAATGGAACTGCGCGATCCAGGTCCGGGTGTCACACCTCCGCTCCAAGTGGGCATCTTGTTCAATCCCGAGCGTTCCGACATGCTCTTCGCGGGCAGCGGCCACACCTTCCAGGAGGTTCTCGCTACCCTCAATGCAGATAAGCCTTTGCCGCACTTTCCACTCGTAGTGAAGGTTCATGCGCGCGTCGCGATGACTCGCTCTGAAGCGAAATCCGAGAATGTTGTGGGGGTTCTGCCGGGCAGCGATCCAGAGCTCAAGAAGGAATATGTGGTGGTCAGCGCGCACCTCGATCATCTCGGAATCGGCGAGCCCGTGAACGGTGACCGCATCTACAATGGCGCGATGGACGACGCCTCGGGCGACGCCTCGCTGATCGAAATCGCCCGAGCGATAAGAGATTCAGGAACAAAACCGAAACGCTCGATTCTGTTTCTTTCGGTCACGGGCGAAGAAAAGGGTCTGCTCGGTTCCGAGTATTTCGCCGGGCATCCCACCGTATCCGGCACGATCGTCGCCGATATCAATATGGATATGTACCTCCCGCTCTTTCCGCTGAAATACCTCGAAGTCCAGGGACTCGGCGAATCCACTCTGGGCGACGATGTGCGTGCGGTTGCTGGACCGGCGGGTGTACAGGTACAGGCCGACAAGGAACCGGAACACAATCGTTTCATCCGCAGCGATCAGTACAGCTTTATTAAGAAGGGCGTTCCGGCGCTTGCGTTCAAGTTCGGTTACATTCCCGGTACGCCGGAGGAGAAAATCTTCAAGGCCTGGTACACCGAGCGCTACCACGCGCCTTCAGATGACCTGAGCCAGCCCGTCGACCTGGCGGCCGCCGCGCAATTCAACGCTATCCTCGAACATTTGGCGTTACGTGTCGCCGACGCAGATCACCGCCCGGAGTGGAAACAAGACAGCTTCTTCCGGCGGTTCGTCCAGTAGCAGCGAGCCGTTGCGGAATGTCTCTCGCCAACGCCTGTGTCGGCAAAACTGAAACTCGCGCTTCGACAATGTATTGTTGCTGAAGAAGTTGTTGGTCGGGGCGCGCGGATTTGAACCGCGGACCCCCTGCGCCCAAGGCAGGTGCGCTACCAGGCTGCGCTACGCCCCGACTTTTATAAGTAAGTGACTCTACTGAATCAACTACTCTTCGAATTATAAACGACGGAACGCGCTATAATTTTTTACTGGATATGCAGAGCCTGCGGTATGCGCTGGTTGCGTACGTAAAGAGTCCAGTGGGAGAGTTCGTGGAGAAGCTCCGGCGGGAGCTGCATCCCAACCTGCCTCATCTCGCCGCCCACATCACTTTTCTACCGCCGCGTCTGCTGCAGGGGACCGAAGCTGCCGCGCTGCAGATGGTGGCGGGGATCTGCAGCCAGGCCGAGCCCTTTGAAGTGACCTTGGGCGACATGCAATCCTTCGTTCCTACTACGCCCACGGTTTATATCCGCGTGACCTACGGTGCGTCGCGCCTACAGGAGTTGCACGACCAACTGAACCAGCAAACGCTCGCATTCGCCGAGGAGTGGCCTTACATCCCGCACCTCACGGTCGTGAAAATGGCCACCGAGCCGATGGCAGAACAAGCCCTGCGCACCGCCCGCGAACGCTGGCTGCAGTACGTGGGAAGCCGCCGCATTCTGCTCGACCGGCTCACGTTTGTACGGGAAGATGCGCAGAACTGCTGGGTGGATCTGGCCCCGGTGCTGCTCGGCGGCAGCTTGGTTACGCCGTAAATAGTTCCCAGGATGCCGTTGGCCGGTGAACTATACATTAGCGAGGCCGGCAGAAAATGGAAATCCATAGACGAAAGACGCTCGAAGATTTCCCTAAGTTTGTCGTCACCGAGGTGCGTCGCGGCGCGACCTCGGAGACCGGATATACCTCGTTCGAGCTTGAGGGCGGTTTCGACATCCTTCCAAGCAGTTTCGACCACGTCATCGAGGGCACGGGCCCTCGCTGGTTTTGGCTTTTGTTCGGCGAGCGCGGATACCTCAGCCCCATGCTGAAGTCCTTCGATAAAGAAACGAGGACCGCGATTCTGACTTGTCAGGAAAAAGAAGAACCAAGAGTAGTCGGACTGAAGTTGGCTTATCTCAGTTCCTACCGGCAGGCTTTCGATGTCTGGATGGTGCTTGACCCGAACTGGGGATGGGAAAGAAAGCAATTCCAGGGAACGGACGCTGTCGCCGAAGATTACGAAGCTAAGGATGTATCCATCGTAGGCGATCGCGAGGTCAGGGTATGGACGAAACTGGAACCAACAGGAGAAAGTAGGGGGCAGAGTCGACACTATCCCGCGACCGACCAGAGCTTGCCTGTTCGCCCTGGGACTCGGTTGGTTCCTTCGGGCTGGGGCCACGAGCACTGCGAGTTGTGCAACGAGCATATCGACGTTGGGATGTTCGGGTATTGTGACCCCGGAGAGCGCTGGATGTGCGAGAAGTGCTATGAGCGATAATGTAGTGCCGCGCGATCTCGCCTTCGTGGACGAGCTTTGAGACGCTGAAAGTGTCCGATGCGCACGAGCATCTTCGAGTTGTTGAGGTAACCGTGCGACTACACGCGTTGACCACAACTCCACGGCCTTCGTTGACTTGACGGTTTCACCAACGTAAGATTTTCGGCCAGTGATCGATCACCAACCCGCACGAAGCGTTGTCTTGCCTATCGGTTTTTGCCGGTGAATTGCAGCGGAGGGAACTCATGCCAGTCCGGAACGCCTCGCACTTTCTCTTGGTCGGAGCGCTGGTTGCCTGCGCTGGGCCAATGGCGCCGCAGTTCAACGCGCCTTTTTCGTTGGACGCGACCTCGGCAGCGGCGACTGCGACCGAAGGTGTATCCGGATATAACCAGCCTCCGAAAAATATTCTGGATGTGATGCACGCGCCTTCACCGCCGGTGCCGAGGGTGAGCCC
>DATHMS010000198.1:0-16825 GCA_035486795.1 Candidatus Sulfotelmatobacter sp.
TCCACCAGAAAGACGCCGGTCTGTTCGGCAACGAGAATAAAGTCAGCCACGTCAGCGTCGAGCACAAAGAGTTTTTCGCCGGTCAACCTGTCATTGGAGGCGGCGAGCTTCGAGTCGGCCAAGTCCCAAGTGGCCCCGCCCTCAAGTAAGGCGAGAGTCGAGCGCGCCTCGCCACGACAGATGGGCGCGAGATATCTCGTCTTCTGCGCGACGTTCGCAACCGCGTCGATTACCGCGCCCGCTAGGGCGACGGTCGACCAGAAAGGACCGGGTAACAGGGCGCGGCCTGCTTCTTCCATCAGAAGAATAAGCTCCACTTTTCCGAGACCGAGCCCGTCGTATTCCTCCGGAAAAATGATGCCCATGTATCCCTGAGCAGCCATCTTCGACCAAAGAGCAGGATCGTAAGGCTGTTTACTTTCAGCCAAGCGCCGCACGTGCGTCATGGGGCATTCCCCGGCAAAGAACTGGCGCGCGTTCTGTTTGAGAATTTCCTGGCTTTCGTTCAATCCAAATTGCATGACCTGTTCTCAGTAGCTCCTGGGCAATCCCAGGACGAAGTGTCCGATGATGTTGCGCTGAATCTCCGAGGTTCCGGCTTCAATGGTATTGCCCCGCGAGCGCAGGTATCCATAGGCCCAAGTGCCTTTGTCGACCGAGTGTCGGGAGGAACCTGCAAGCTGCCCGTAGGGACCGAGCAATTCCTGCGCCGCCTGCTGCAATCGCTGGTTCAACTCGCTCCAGAAGATTTTCTGGATGGAACCTTCCGGGCCGGGCACTCCGGTTGCGTTAAGGCGGCTGAAAGCGCGCATCTGGTTCCACCGCATGACTTCAATTTCGGCATAGCACTGGGCCAGCTTCTGACGGACCAGGGGATCTTGCGCGGCCGATCTTCCGTTTCGCCGCAAGTTCCCCGCAAGCTCAATCAGACGCTCCATGTTCCGGCGAAAGGTAATCTGCAGGCCGGCGCCGAAGGTGCCGCGTTCATGCATAAGGGTCCCTATCGCAACTTCCCAGCCCTGATTCACATTGCCCACGACATTCTCGATGGGAACCCGCACATCCCGGAACGCGACCTCGGCAAATTCACTTTCCCCAGTAATCTGGCGAAGCGGGCGAACGCTGATTCCCCGCGACTTCATGTCCACCAGCAGCACAGTAAGGCCTTTGTGCTTTGGAACATTCGGATCGGTTCGCACAACCAACTCGCACCAGTCGGCAACCCAACCATAGCTGTTCCACGTTTTCAAGCCGTTCACCACGTAGAAATCGCCATCCAGACGGGCCTCGGTCTGCAAGGACGCGAGATCGGAACCGGCATTGGGTTCTGAAAACCCTTGGCACCAGATCTCTTCGGCGCTGAGAATCTTCGCCAAGTAGCGCGTCTTCTGCGCCTCGGTGCCGAACGCGATGATGGTGGGGCCGATCAGACCCAAGCCCAGCGTGTTGGCCATGGGTGGAGCACTGGCCAAAGCCATTTCCTGCCAGAAGATGACCTGCTGCATCAGATTCGCTCCTCGGCCGCCGTATTGTTCAGGCCAGGAAACTCCCGCCCATCCGCCTTGGAATAACTTGCGCTGCCAGGTTCGCAGATATTCGAAGCGTGATTCCAGTGATTCCTCGCGCCTCTCGGCCCAGTCGGCGGGCACATTGGCCGTGAGCCAGGACCGCAATTCGTCGCGGAATTGCATTTCCTCGGATGTCAGGTTCAGGTCCACTCCATCTCCTTGCGGCTGTGATCACAATTCCCGGGTAAGCGTTCCTGCCACGCTACCGAATTTCGCTCGCAGTTCTTTCTTCAACACTTTTCCAGTCGCGGTCTTGGACAATGTCTCGCAAAACTCGATTGATCGGGGACATTTGTAGTGCGCCATGTTAGAGCGGCAGAACTCAATGAGTTCCGCTTCCGTCGCGACGCACCCTGATCTTAGAATCACCACAGCTTTAGGGACTTCCCCCCACTTGTCGTCTCTGACGGCGATCACTGCGGCTTCGAACACCGCAGGGTGCTCCAACAACGTTTTCTCCACTTCCAGCGACGAGATGTTTTCGCCGCCGCTGACAATAATGTCCTTCTTGCGATCGACGATCAGGATGTAACCGTTCTTCATCACGACTGCCATGTCGCCGGTGTGAAACCACCCGCCGCGCAAGGCTTCCGCGCTGGCTTCGGGCTGCTGCCAATAGCCGGCCATCACGCTATCGCTGCGGGCAATGATTTCACCCATTGTCTCGCCATCGCGAGGTACGTCCTTGTCATCGACATCCACAACCCGCAGTTCTACTCCCGGATAGGGATAGCCAGTCATCGACTGGAGCACGTAGCGCTCCTCGAGTTCGCACGCGACATCCGGTTTGAGCTCCGCCGTGGCGAGAGAAGGTGAGCACTCGGTCAGGCCGTATCCGGAAAAACACTTGCAACCGAGTTTCTGCTCGACCTCGCGCATTAGAGAAGGAAAGGATGCGGCGCCGCCGATAGTAACCCACCTCACGCTGCTCAAATCAAATTTGGAACGCTCCGCGCAATTCACCAATGCGGCCGCCATAATGGGGACCAGGCTGAGTGAACCGACTCGCTCCCGCTCAACCAGGCGAAAGATCTCTTGCGGGATGAACCGCGCACTCATGACATGCGTTGCTCCCACGAGAGTGACTGTGTGCGCCGCTCCCCAGCCGTTGGCGTGGAATAACGGAATCGTATGCAGGAAGACGTCTTCATACTTGCTCTGGTGAAACAGAGCTATATGCAGGGCGTGAAGATAAATGTTCCTGTGGGTAAGCATTACTCCCTTGGGGTTGGCGCTAGTTCCGCTGGTGTAAAAGAGTTCGCAGAGAGAGTTCTCGTCGAAGGAATTGATGTCGGCGCGGTGCGGAGTTGCGGCAGCCAGGAGCTGTTCGTAGTTCTGGGGAGCTAGCCATTCGGCATGGGGCGCAGCATCGAGCAGGTGGCAAGAGTGGACGCTGGTGAGTTTCGGACGAAAGGAATCCACAATGCCAAGGAACTCCTCCGCCAGGAATAACTTGGTCGCGCCAGAATCGTTCAGGATGTAGGCAAGCTCATGCGCCGCGAGGCGGTAATTGAGCGGAAGCAGGACAGCCCCGGCATCAAGGACTCCGAAGTAGGCTTCCAGCAGCCGATGACAATTCATGCTGAGAAAGGCGACGCGATCCCCCGCCTTCACTCCGGCAGCGCGCAACGCGCCAGCTAGCCGGGCGGCGCGATCAGCGAAATGCGCGTAAGTAAATCGCTGGTCCTGGCAGACCACTGCGGTCTTGTTCGGAAACTGCTGCTCCGCATAGCGGAGGAAGCGCACTGGCGTGAGGGGAATATTCATGGGTAACGACTACCAGGCAGTCTGGCCTCCGTCCACGACAAGAACATGGCCGGTAACATAGGCCGAGGCATCAGAAGCCAGAAAGATTGCTGCTCCTTTCAAGTCATGGTCGCTGCCAAAACGGTGAAGAGGAATCTTTTCCAGCAGGGACTCCTTGCGGTGCTCAAGAATCCAGTTGGACATGTGTGTCGGAAACCAGCCCGGAGCGATGGCATTGACCTGAATGTTGTGCGCCGCCCATTTGCACGCCAGATCCTTAGTGAATGCGATCACCCCGCCTTTGCTAGCGTGATAACCGATGGCTTGCAGATCCGAAGAAGCTCCGCCCAACCCCGCTACCGAGGCCATGTTGATGATCTTCCCCTGTCCCTGCCGGACCATGGCTTTGCCCACCGCTTGGGAGAACAGAAAAGTCCCAGTGAGGTTCGTGTCCATGACCTTGTTCCATTGCTCCAGCGTCATTTCTTCGACCGGAGCCCCCCAAGAGACGCCCGCGTTATTAACGAGAATGTCGATGCGGCCGAAATTCTGCAGAGTCGAGGCCACCACTTGCTCAATAGCGGCCGGGTCTTTCACATCGCAACCGAGAGCGAGCGTCTTCACCCCCAGTTCGGCCAATTGGTCCGCCGCTTCCTGACAGCGCTCTTTCCTACGAGCACACAGCGCAACGTTTGCTCCCATCTCTGCCAACCCTTCAGCCATCTGGCGACCAAGTCCGATGGAGCCACCGGTGATGATGGCGACGCGCCCGGTGAGATCGAACAATTGCCTGGCATTCACGACGTGGAAAGCTCCTAGGTGAATTTTCAGCCTTTCGCAAAGTGATAGTCAATATCACAATATAGCGACTAACGTCAACGTATATTGCGTTCTGCTGAGGAACCGGCCAGGGAGCAAGCGAAGCGAACGTTTGAGACCCTCTTACGGGTTGATGCGTAACACAAGCCGGCCGGAAACCTGCCCCCGGCGCAGTTGCTCGAGCACTTCGTTCGCCTGGGACAACGGCTGTGTCGCAACTTCACAGTGGATATTCCCGGCCGCAGCCATGGCCAGAGTTTCCTGCAGATCTTGTCGCGTACCAACGGCGGAAGCTTGAATCCGGATTTCTCCAGCCGCCATCAGGATGGGCGGGAAACAAATGTCTTGAGCGGGCAGGCCCACGGCCAGCAGGGTTCCAGTGGGTCGAACACAATAAAACGCCATGTCATAGGCGGCTTTTGCCGCGGACGTCACCAAGGCGACATGAACTCCCCCTTGTGACCGCAATTGCTGCACAACCTTGTCAGATGAGGCATTCAGCGTCCTGGACGCTCCGAGAGACTTGGCCAGAGCGAGTTTCTCTTCGCTGATGTCAATTGCGGTGACGTCAGCTCCTAGTTCGCAGCCGATCTGCACAGCGAGGTGCCCCAGACCACCTACTCCAAACACGGCTAAGCGTTGCCCGGCCGCGATGCGTGACTGCTTCAGGGCGCGATGGACAGTCACGCCCGCACATAACAGAGGAGCGGCCTGCTCCGAGGCGAGATTAGCTGGAATCTTGGCGACATGCGTAGCGGGCGCTTTGACAAATTCTGCATATCCACCGTCCACAGTCACACCGGTAATTTGCTGCCGCACGCAGAGGTTCTCGTTGCCCTGTCGGCAAAACTCACATTTTCCGCAAGTCCAATGAATCCAGGGCACGCCGACGCGGTCGCCGACCTTCACACCCTGCACAGCCGAGCCGGCCTCAACAACAGCACCGACCACTTCGTGCCCTAGGATCAGCGGCTTCTTCACGATTCCTGCGAGCTGAGACCAGTCACCATCCGCGACGTGCAAATCGGAGTGGCACACACCGCAAACTTCAACCTTGATCAGAACTTCACTCTCTGTGGGTTTGGGAGCAGAGACCTCTCGAACCGTAAGTGGAGTTTTGAAGTCGCGAAGTACGGCGGCCTTCATCTGCTCCTCTCCTGGGAACCACGATTAGTCCTCGAACAGCGCATCGACTGGAAGTTCGAAGGATTCAGGCCTGGAGCCCTCGAAGGAAAAACTCTACTGCACTGCGCACTCGATCTGTGAGCTTGTGTGGTCCGGTCAAATCAACCGCCCACTGCCGTACGACAGTGTTGTAGAGGCCCTCCATGAATTCCGCCAAATGGACCACGGGGAAATCTTGTGCAATTTCACCCCTCTTTTGTCCCTGCGCCAGAATCTCTCTCAGCAAGCCAACCGTGGCTTCCTCGTGTCCGCGCATATTGGGGCAACGTACGGGATCCATCGCGCCCGACAGCACAACCGCCTGCCACAAGCTGCGGTCCGCCTCTACTTCTTTTGCCATGCTGATATACAACCGGCGCAAGCGCTCCGCCGTGCTCGCATCGGTAGATAACTCCGAGCGCAGCCGGTCCCTTATGCAGGCAAATCCGCGTTCCCCGACCTCGCGTAGAACCGCGTCCTTGCTGGAAAAATACCGGAAGAATGTCGGCTGGCTAATCTCGAGAACTTGTACGATGTCATCTATGCGCGTGTTCTCAAAACCGCGCTTGCGAAATAGTTTGATCGAGGTATCGATGATCTGCTGACGGAGTCGAGCTTTCTTACGCTCACGAAGTCCCACCGCGATATCGCTTTCAGGTCGTTCGACTACAATTCTCCGTGCTCTCACTCGAGGCATCGGTTCTCCCATAGATTGCCTAGGCATGCGACCGCCACTTCATCAGGCAATGTGATAGGCACTATAACAAAATAGCGACTAACACATCAGGATTCTTTCAGGCTTTCGCTCGCGGTTCCTGAAATCGGCGTCGAGCTAGAGTACGTTCGCGGTTCATTCTTGAAGAGTCGCCGGGCTGGCCTTGACCGATGGGAGGGTCGGATGTCAAACTGTTCTCTGGTAAAGCAGAGACTAGAACGGTTCGTCATCTTCGTGGTTCTAGCCGCGACGTGCCCTGTGCAAAGAGTTGATCGGAGGTACGAATGAGCGAACTGAAGGCTAGAGAGAAAATGGCGGTGATCTCTCTTGCGCGGTGCGTTGGTACAATAGAACGTTCAGGCCGAGTGCAGAATCAGTAAGTTATGTGTTATCAATGTGATGGGGAAGTTCAAACCCCCTTTTCCGCGCCCAACACATTCATTCTGAGGCATTAGGATCTCTTGATTCCATGATTATTCTTGTCACTATCATCCACGTAATCGTTTGTTTGTTTCTGATTGTGGTTGTTCTGCTGCAGAGCGGCAAGGCCGGAGACATCTCGGCGGCTTTCGGCGGACAAGGCAGTCAGGCTGCCTTTGGCCCACGCGGCGCGGCCACGGCGCTCTCCAAAGCCACGACCATTTCAGCCGTCATTTTCATGCTGACTTCCGTGACGCTCTCCATCAATGCAGTCAAACAGGGGGGGCCAAAGTCCGTGCTGCAGGGGGTGAAATCCGCGCCCGTTAAGACGCAGCCCGCAACTCCCGCGCCAACACCTGCAAATCCTCCGCCGACGAAGTAGGCTGACTTACCGAAGATCGAAAATTGCAGCGTCGCGGACGCCTGCGTACGGGTTTTGCCGTAATTGTATTTCCATCATGCGGGTGCTACCATCCGATTATCGGCAGTTGTAAGCCGGGAGGGTTCTGCTATGTCGGATCGCGAAAGCAATAGTTTTGTATGGTTCCTGGCCGGTTTGGGTTTGGGCGCGTTGGTGGGAGTTCTATACGCGCCGCGGCCGGGCAGCGAGACGCGGGACGTGCTCCGCGCTCGAGCCGAAGAGGGACGCGATTACATGCGCAGCCGGGCGCGCGAGGCTCGCAGCCAGGCTTCCGAGTGGGTTGATCGCGGCCGCGATGTCGTGAGTCAGCAAAAAGAGCAGTTCCGTGCCGCCTATGAAGCGGGCAGGCAGGCCTATCAGGAAGCTACAACCGAGACCGGAGTACCGAAGGGCTTGTAATCTCTTGGAGCCGGCGGTCCGGCTCGGGAGCGTTTATGGAAAATCTCACTCCACTGTTTATCGCCCTGACCGGCGCCGCTGTGCTTCTGCAAGCGGGAATTCTTGCGGCTTTGTATCTCGCCATGCGCAAAAGCAGCGCCCGCATGGAAGCGCTGGCAGTCGAAGTCAAGACCAAAGCTCTGCCTACGCTTGAGACCGCGCAAGCTATGCTGGCGGAACTCCGCCCACAGCTGATGGTAATTGCCGACAACCTTACAGAGACCACGCACTCCGTGCGCTCGCAGGTGGAACGCATGGATGCGACAGTCAATGACGTCGTGGATCGAGCTCGCCTGCAAATCATCCGCGCCGATGAACTGCTCAGCCGTACGTTGGACCGGGTGGAAGAAACCTCCGATATGGTGCACAACACCGTCGTCTCACCCGTACGGCAATTCTCGGGTTTGATTCAGGGCGTGACGGCGGGCATTGAATTCCTGTTCGGTAACCGCGGCCGCAGAAACGGCGGCAGCCGCGAAGCGCGACGACCGGTGCCGCAGGACGAGATGTTCATCTGAAGCTTCCGGCTCCCGCCGGGCGATTCACGATTGAGTCGTCAGCGAGAGAACGTGTTTTTCCACTCCCATGCGATATCTGGTTCGAGCCCGCGTTAAACCCGGCCAGGAATGCGATCTGCTTCAGGCTATCGAGAACGAAACGCTTGGCCAAGGCTCAGTTGCTGAAGGCGAATATCTGCGCAACATGAGCGAAGCACGGATCTGCGACGACCAGACCATACGCTGGGTCGAGGTCTGCTATTGCCCCACTCCTTTGCAGGAAGAACGACCTTACTGGGAAAAATACTTCGATCTGACCCGCGTACAGGATGCACACGACCGGCGCAAATGCCGCGATGAAAACGGAAGCGAACCCTGGGCCTGCGGCGACTGCGATTGTACGGCGCGGTTAGAGCAGAAGCTGAGGACGTCTGGCGCGCCCTTTCTGAACTCACTGTGCGCACAGAAGAAACAAGGTGTCTGATAGATCAAAGAGCATCGGACACCACTGGATGCACGGGTGCCGGATCAATCCAGGAAGTTCAAGTGAATCGGCACGTTTCCCCTCCGGTTTATTTTGGCTTCTCGGAAGGGGCTATCTGAACCTGTATAGCGTGAACATTGTCAGATTTTGAGGTATCGACGGACACCACTTCAAGACTGCCGTTCGCGTCTCGCATTTGAATGGTTTGCGTGGCCTGCGCTCCGGAAGCACCGGCCCGCACGGAGTCGGTCGTGAGTACAGTCACTCGCAACCCCCCGCCCGGATTGCCGGGGTCAGGCTGTTCTACTTGGCGCGCAGTGTCTTGCTGGCCGGTTGCACCGGTTTTCTGAGTGGTAGTTGAGCGTTCAACCAGATGCAGGCTGCCATCCCGGGCCGCCCCTGGAACATCAACGGAAAAGCTTTCCACTGTACTGCTCTTTTCGCCTGAACTCTCGGATTCCTTGCTCACGGTGCGAGAGACTTCACTCAGATTGCCCTCAGCATCTGGACGGGAGACGCGTTCCTCGGTGCTCCGGTTCGTTCCGTCTTGCTTCGTGGTAGCTTGCTTGACTTCGCTCACTTGCCAGTTGCCGTTGAGATCAGGCAGCAGCGTGGTCTTTTGCGATGCCACCGTATCATTCGCTCCCTGCTGACGGCGCTCTTGCACCATCATCACCGGAACCAGAGCACCATCGGCGCCTGGAAGCATCACCGTGGTCTTTGTCTCCTCCACATCTTTACCAGTTTTTTTCGTCTCCTCGATTTCTCGCTGAACTAGTTGAAGTTTGCCGTCAGCATCTGGATTCGAGGTCGACCGGACAACGGAAGAGTCACCGCCGGCACGCGTGTGCCTCTCTTCTTCTGTTACCTGCACCAGTGTTTTTGCGCCATCGGCATCGCGACCAAAGGTCCGCGTGGTAGTTCGCACGGTGGTCGAATCCACCCGCACAGTCGTTTTTTCGATATCCTGGTACGGTTCGAAATCTCCATCAGCGCCACGGCGCTGGATTGATTGACTGTCTACCGAGCGATTACCGCTCTGGGTGTGGCTTTCGACGGTGCGCGTCGGGTTCACGCTGCCACTTTGCGAATCGGCTGTGCTCGTCCAGGACTTGCTCGTGACCTCTGGTTGGGAATCGGACGTTTGCGCTGTAATTGCGACACCCGAAGATAAATATGCTCCGATTGCGAGCAGTATGAGTCGAGCCAGGCGGGCAACCGCTGACGTGCGAGTGTAGCCGCCTTCAAACTCACGAACGCTGCGCGCAGACGGCCGAAGTCCGCCCCCTTCGCAAATGGCTGATCTTGGCATATCTATGATTCTCTGACTCTCTAATTCTCTTCCTGTGGACGTTCGATGTCCAGTCAAACGCCGTTCAATAAGGTACCGACCCGAGCCCTCACGAGTGGGTGGCGCGGAGTTCGGGTCCATTCTAAACTCGTGTGGGCACCGCAATCGCTTCGACAATGACAAACACTTACAAGCTGACGCGTGACACGCTTCTGGACGCGGCACGAACCACGGTAGCGGCGGTAGCGTCAATGCTGCTGGCTCGCGCTCTGAAGCTTCCCGAGTATTACTGGGCGCCGATTTCCGCTATCGTGATTATTCAGTCCACCATCGATCCGAGAACCTTGGCATGGCAGCGGTTTGCAGGGACCGCCCTGGGAGCGGTGCTAGGAGCCTTGATCGCCACATTTTTCCCCACCACAGCGCTGGTGTACGCGGTGGCAATTTTCCTGTGCGGAGTGCTCTGCGCACTTCTCCGATTCGGGGGTGCTTACCGTTTTGCGGCCATTACTTTGAGCATCATTCTTCTGATCGCACACCAGCGTCCGCCGTGGATCGTGGCTTTGCATCGCTTTGTGGAAGTGTCGCTGGGAATCGCGGTCGCGCTCGTCGTAGCCGAACTGTGGCCCAGTCGCCTGACTCTCTAGGAGATCCAAGCACCGCCGACGACGACATCGTCATCGTAGAATACAGCTGCCTGGCCGGGAGTGATGGCACGCTGCGGTTGATCGAAGGTGACCAGAACCTCGCCGTCGCCGACCTTCTCGAGCATTGCCGAAGCTGGCTCGTGGCGGTGACGAATCTTCACAGACACGCGCATGGGATCGCGCAGGTCGTCGACGGAGATCAAATTCACGCGGCGGGCGCGCAGCGTCCGCGAATAAAGATGCTCATCGCCGCCTACGATCACCTGCTTGTCAGCGCCATTAATCTGGATCACGTAGAGCGGCGATCCAGTTGCAACACCCAGCCCCTTGCGCTGGCCTACAGTGAAGTTATGAATGCCAGTATGTTCGCCGATCACTTCCCCGCTCGCTGTCACCAGTTCGCCTGCAGTGTTAGGCAGGGCCTCGCCACTCTCGGCAAGATAAGCGTCGATAAAGCGCTTGTAGTCACCCCCGGGAACAAAGCATATCTCCTGCGAGTCGGGCTTCTCGGCCAGAGCCAGGCCCTGCTTGCGCGCCATTTCGCGAACCTCGGGCTTGGTCATGCCGCCCAGCGGAAAGAGCGTGCGGCTGAGCTGATCCTGGCTGAGACCAAAGAGGAAATAAGTCTGATCCTTGCTGCGGTCGGTGGGACGCTTCAGCAGCCAGCGTCCGCGGTTATCGTCGTAATGCACGCGAGCGTAGTGGCCGGTGGCAACACAATCGGCGCCGATCTGCCGGGCGACCACGAGCAACTGATCGAACTTCAAGTGATTGTTGCAGAGGCTGCAAGGGATCGGCGTGCGGCCCGAAAGATATTCGGCGACGAACGGGCGAACGACGTCACGCTCGAATCGCTCTTCATGATTGACCACGTAATACGGAATGCCGATGTGCTCGGCCACGCGGCGAGCATCGTAAACGTCGTCGAGCGAGCAGCAGCGTCCTGTTACCTGCTCCGGCATACCTTCATATCCGGCCATCCGCCGCTGGTTCCAGAGCTGCATGGTTAGGCCAATAACGTTGTGTCCCCGGGCGTACAGCATCGCCGCGACGGTGGAGGAATCGACTCCGCCCGACATGGCTACGGCAATGGTTTGAGGACTCGTCATATCAAGCCTTAATAGCTTGCCTCCGATACATCGGCGACAACTCTCGTAAGCGCGCCACCGTCTCCGGCACCAACGCGACCGCGATGTCGATGTCTTCCGCCGTGTTCTGCTTCCCTAAACTGAAGCGGATGCTGGCACGCGCCCGATCGGCTCGGAGCCCCATTGCCAGGAGTACATGAGACGGCTCAACCGCGCCCGACGAACATGCGGCGCCAGTGGAGACCGCGAGACCTTTCAGATCCAGTGAAATGACCATCGCCTCGCCATCGATATGATCGAAGTAAATACTCGACGTGTTCGGCACGCGCGGCGCGCCCCCGCCATTTATGCCGGCCTCTTCCACTTGAGCGAGAATTCTCTGCTGCAGGCGGTCGCGCCACGCGGACATTTTCTTGTCGTCACCACGCTCGAAGCCTTGCACTGCCAGCTCCGCAGCCTTACCGAGGGCGACGATTCCAGGAACGTTCTCAGTTCCGGCACGCCGCGAGCGCTCATGCCGCCCGCCGTAAAACAGCGGCTGAAGACGCGTTCCCTTGCGCACAAACAGCGCGCCCACACCCTGAGGCGCGTGCATCTTGTGACCGGAGATCGAAAGCGCGTCGCAGCCAATCCGCTTCACATCAATCTGAACCTTGCCCGCAGCCTGCACGGCGTCAGTGTGGAAGTTAACATCGGCCTCGGCGGCAATCTTTCCGATTTCCTCGACCGGCTGCAACACTCCAGTTTCGTTGTTAGCCATCATGATCGAAATCAGTGTTGTGTTCGGCCGCAATGCCCGCCGCACATCATCAGGATCCACCAGGCCGCGGCCATCCACCGGCACATTTGTCACTTCGCAGTCCATTTCCTCGAGATGTTTGCAGGCATGTAGCACGGCGTGGTGCTCCATGCTGGAAGTAATAACGTGGTTGCTGGCGCTGGTCAATCCTGCAATTGCCAGATTGTCGCCTTCGGTCCCACCGCTGGTGAAGACGACCTCGGCAGCTCGGCAACCCAATAGGCCTGCCACGGAATCTCGCGCCCGCTCCACCGCAGCGCGGGCTTCCTGTCCCTGATGATGGATCGACGACGCATTCCCAAAGCGCTCGCCAAAGTATGGACGCATCGCCTCGATCACTTCCGGCAGAGCCGGCGTGGTGGCGTTATTGTCAAGGTAGATCCGGGGCATCGCGCTCACTCCTCCATTCTAGCTGAGGAGAACGTGGTTGGGCATTTTGGGCTGCTGCTACCGCTTTTCCATCGCCACGTAATGGTTTGGATAATCCGGCCCGAGATATTCAGCCCGCGGACGAATCAGGCGATTGTCGTCGAGTTGTTCGATGACGTGCGCTGCCCAGCCGCTGATGCGGGAGACAGCGAAAACGGGCGTAAACATATCTTCGTCGATGCCCAGCACGTGGTAGGTCGAAGCAGAGTAGAAGTCCACGTTGGCGTTAAGTTTCTTCTCCGCTTTCACAAACTTCTCGATTTTTTCTGACATCTCATACCACTGGGGCTGCCCGCTGGAACGGCCGAGATCGCGCGACATGACGCGCAGATGCGTGGCTCTTGGATCCTCCGTGTGATATACGCGATGACCAAAGCCGGGAATCTTTTTCTTTTGCACCAGCATGTCGCGGACATAATCGACTGGGTCGGATTTCTTGCTGGCAATCGATTCCAGTATTCGGAAAACCGCTTCATTCGCCCCGCCGTGCAGGGGACCCTTAAGCGCACCGATGGCAGATGTAATAGCCGCGTGCATGTCGGCCAATGTCGCCGCGGTCACGCGCGCTGCAAAAGTAGATGCATTCAGTTCATGGTCCGCATGAAGGATCAAAGCAATATCGAGCGCCCGCTCGGCCGTGGGAGAAGGCTTCGCCCCATTCAACTGCAGCAGGAAATTGGCGGCGTGCGACAGCGAGCCGTCAGGTTCGATGACCGGCTTGCCTTTGCGGATCCGGTCATAGGCGGCAACAATCATCGCAATCTGCGAGGTCAGCCGGATAGACTTGCGCACATTGGCATCGTGATCGTTATTCTTCTCGTCTACATCGTAAAAAGCCAACGCCGAAACCGCCGTACGCAACACATCCATGGGCAGCGCAGCCCTGGGTACTGTCCGAAGAAATTGAATAATCCCTGGGTCCAGGTGGCGCTCTTGTGCCAGGCGCTCCTGCAGATCCTTAAGCTCACTGGGATTCGGCAAACGTCCAAACCAAAGCAGGTAGCAAGTTTCTTCAAATGTGGAGTGATCCGCCAACTCGTGAACGTCGATGCCACGATAGGCAAGAACGCCGCGGTCGCCATCGATGTAACAAATGCTGGAATTGGTGGCAACAATGCCTTCCAGTCCTTTCGGGGCAGGAGCGCTGGTCACGCCGGGCATAGTCTCTCGCTTAGTCAGATTGATTACCGTTGCCCGAACCGCGCCAGGTGCGCGGGGCACGCAACTTTCTTTTATACTCCAAAAGGCCGCTCACATTCCACACGGCTCTGGGTGATTTCTTTGCGTTGCTCCTGCTCGACAACCGCTCCATGCTTGGTTTGAGGAGCCGCAGCGGCAGCCAAGCAGAAGACGGGAGCTGCGGATCAAGCGGGCCAAATGCTTAAAGCTGTCTTACTCAGGATTTGATGCTGAAGTCTGTCGTTCAGCGGCAACGCACGAAATTCATCAAGGTTCTTCTTGACGTCGGGCACGCCCGGACCGGGCCAGTCTGTGCCGAACAGAGTCTTGTGAGCGATCTCCTCGAGACGCGGGAAGTACTGCATCAGAGTTTTGGGCGGGATGCCACTGATGTCGAGATAAACGTTGGGATGGCGTCGAATCAGAAAGAATGCGGTTTGCATCCACAGCGGACGGCCGCCGTGCGCCAGCAGTATCTTGAGCTTGGGAAAATCGACCGCGACGTCGTCCACATACATGGGGTCGCCGTATTTGTTCCGCGCACCGGGGAAGATCGACGTTCCCGTATGAAACATCACCGGAACCCCGTTGGCCTCGGCGGCGCGGTAAATGATTTCCAGTTCCTTGACCCCGTTCAGGTAGTCATTAGGAAACAAAAGCTGGTGCGGAGGATGGATCTTGATCATGCGGATTCCCAGCCGCAGAATCTGCTCCATATCGGCTAAAACGTTCGTGGTATGCCGCGGATGAAGGCTCCCGCACGACAACAGCCGCTTCGGATCTTCCTTGACATATTCCGCGATGAATTGATTTACCCCGTTGGTGAAGCCGATTACCTCAGGCGCTACGTAGTTGATGAGCACCGCACGGTCGATGCCACAGGCATCGAGATACTTCAGGAACGCCTTGGGCGAGCGGCAGAACTCGGCAATCTGCTCGAAGTTCGTACGCTTCTTTTTCATGAGTTCCAGCGCGTGGGGCTTGAACATCTCCAGCGGCGAGATGTGGATGTGGCAGTCTGTGATCATTCGAGGTGGCTCACTCGTTTACCCTCAATCGCTTGCGGCAGCCAGCGCCGCCCGCTTTGCAACTTCAACCATCTCAGCAATCAGCATTGCCAATCGCTTCAGTAAACCGGCACTGTCCCATCTACCTGCCGCGACCAGGCATCGAGGCCACCTCGCATAGACTGCGCCTTCTCGAATCCCTGTTGCCGCAGCCACGCCGTCACATTCATCGACCGAACGCCGTGGTGGCAAACCACCACGATGTACGCCTCTGGATCAAGCTCCTGATGCGCGCGAGATGGGACATCTCCCATCGGCACCAACTTGGCGCCAGTCATGTGCGCCGTTTCAAACTCCCAAGGCTCGCGGACATCGAGCAGCGTAAACTCTTCGCCCCGATCGAGTTTGGCCTTCACTTCTTCGGGCGTAATTTCGTAGTCCATTCGCAAGAATGTGCCGTCACAATGTCCGCAGGGCCGGGTAGTTACTTCCCTATCCACTTCGGCGCGCGTCTTTCCATAAAGGCGCGGATGCCTTCCTGCGCGTCTGCGGTCTTCACCAACTCCTCCATGTAAATCTTTTCCGCCCGTGCCAGCCCCTTGTCGAAGTGCATCGCGTCCCAAGCGTACAAGGCTTTCTTGGTTACAGCCAACGCCGCTGGACTAAGCCTGACCAGTTCCTGCACAGTTTGCTCGACCGCGGCCGCAAGATCTTCTTCGGCAACGGCTCGATTCGCCAGGCCCATTTCGGCAGCCTCGATGCCACTTATCGTCCTTCCGGTCAGAATCAATTCCGCAGCCCGCTTCTGCCCCACCAGCGCGGCCAGTGCCGTGCACGCCACCGGCGGATAGCAACCCAGCTTGATCTCGGGAAATCCCCACTGCGCCGACGCCGCGGTGTACACCACGTCGCAAACCATCGCCATCTCCGCGCCCCCGCCCATGCAGTGCCCGTGCACAGTCGCAACCGTTACCGTTTTGCTGGCGACAAGGGCCCGAATCACCGCGTGGAACTTGATCAGCATTGCCTCGACTTTGTCGGCAGTGTGCGCCGCCACGTCTACGCCAGCCGAAAAGGCCCTGCCCTCGCCGCTCAGCACGACCACAGAGACATCGGAACGCGCCTCGATCTCCGCCAGCACCCGCGTCAACTCCTCCATCATTGCAATGTCGATGACATTCAACGGAGCATGATGCAATACGATCCGCGCCGCGGGAGAACTGATATCAACCATGAGCCGGCCGAGTTTGGATTCCACGCTTGTCGTCATCCAGACTTCCTCTGTGCCTCGGCGGTGAGAGCCATTCGCGCTATAAGTTAATTGCCGACTTCCTGACCTCGCCAATGCTCGCCAGTGGATCGCGGGCGCCGGTTTTTTCGGCGATCCATTTCTTCTCAGTACCGATGATCTCCAGCAGCAACTTCTTGTCTTCGGCAGACGGCATGTACTCTTTCATATGTTCTTCATAGGCGCGATCGTCGAGCGCTTCGCCGGTCTGCGCGTGGAACTTCTGTCCCGCCCAACGCCCGATCTCGCGATTAAACTTGATATGCGGTGCATACAACTTAGGCTGCCCAGGCTTCAACGGGCCGTTAAAGCGTTCGATCAGCCCCGCCACTTCATCACGATAGAGATTTCGGTTGTAATCGTTCAAATCATCAAGGTCCGGAACCTGTTCGTTCTTGGGCTCGTCATACCTTCCCTTAACCCCCCACACGTAAGCCCAGTGCGCTGACGAAGAATGGTCGGTCCCGAAGAGATCGTAAGAACTCGATATCCATTTGTTGAGATATTTCTGGATCAGCCAGCCCGGTATTACACCAGCTTCCACGATGCGCCGCAGGCCGTCATTGCCCGTCCCCATGTGGAACGCCTCCTCGCGCAACATGTAGGACATCGACCGTCCCAGCGGGGCGAACGCGGAGTATTTCAGCATTTGCAACTGGAACTTTCCGTCGCGATCAACGAAGTCGGTATAGGTGAAGAAGTCCATCCAGTTGTCGACATCTACGTTGAATGCGCCCAGCAGTCGCTTGTTCTCGAAGGCGCGCCGCTCGAGCATTTTCTGCGCCTCCACCTTGCCCGAATAGCCGAAGTGATCCACCAGTAGCG
>DATHMS010000199.1:0-3309 GCA_035486795.1 Candidatus Sulfotelmatobacter sp.
AGACTCCGTAGTCCGCCTCTACCCGAAAGACGCCAACGAAAAAGTCTCCATCTCCTACGCCGAAATCGCCGCCCTCGCCTTCACCGGACGCGACACCGCCGCCGGCAAAAGCTGGGAAGCCTGGATGAAAAAATACGCCCAGAAAAAAGCCGCCGGCGAAACCAACATAGCCCTCGAACCCGAACCCTTGGACTAGAGGCCTACTCCTCGCGGGCGAGTTCAGCGGATATCCGGAAAAGGCGCAAAGGTAGAAGCTTCGCGTCCGCCAAGGCTTTACCAGAATTTAGCAACCTGTTGGCAGCGCCCAATTCGGCGCTGCGGTTAACCAAACTCTCGAATCTCTCTCGCGTAAGAACTGGAGTCCAGCCATGCTCCAAGGCTTCCCACGCTAGTTCGAGCGCAGCCGTGAAGTAATGCTCCGTCGCGATCGGCAATTTGGCTTCTTTCCCAAGCTTATCCAGGGCCACGTAGTAGCTCGGGAAGGATTGCAGACCCATCCGCTTGAGAAGGGCCCAAGCAAAGGCGGAAGGAACAAAAACGCAAAGCTTTTCGGCATGAAGAAGGGAAAACCCCTCCCGCTCGAGCACCGCCACTAATTCGAGTTCGCTAATGCCCGGTGACGTGGCGATGACGTCGATAACAACTAGCACCGCGTTCCTTGCTGCTGCGTGCGTGAGCGTGCTGGGCATGGGAAGTCCTGATTTTACCTGTGCGTGGCCGAAGCCTGTCCTGCAAAGCTCAATCCCTGCACCAACTCCTCCACCTCATCCTCCGTCCCCCCAATAAACGTGAACGAAACCGCATACCCCCGTGCCAGCACCGCCACCGTCGACTGCCGCATCACCCGCGACCCCACATCCTTCTGAAAATCCCCCCGCACCACAGTCTTAGTCCCAATCACAAACTCATACGGCTCCTCGACCACCGCGAAGCCCTGAGCCTTAGCGATCTCTGTCACCGGCCCGAAATACTGAGCCGCATCCTTCAGCCCCGGATAAGCCTCAACACTCTCCGCCGCAATCAGAATCGACGAATTAACATCCTCCGCACGGGCCTCCGGAGGCCGTGAAAACGCCGCCAGCAGCACGCGCCCGCAGGCGCCTGTCTGGGGACAGCCGCCCCCGGTTGTCCGATCGAGCGCAGCTCGATCTTCTTTTGCCGACGTCGCATCGTCTCGAGCATTCATCTCCTCGGTCCGCAACACCCAAGCCGGCGGAATCTTGCACGTAAATCCAAACCCCGGGTTGCGATACACACCATTGCTGATCGCTCCAGCGTCCAGCGGAGAACCAGCACCTGACAAGGGTTTTCTGACCTGCTTCGGAGATGTAGAGGACGACGATGTCGAGGACGAAGAGGAAGACTGCACCGGCGCCTGCGCCCAAAGCGCCTGCGCTACCAGCACAATTGCAAGACCATCACAGAAAACTCGCCGGAAACTCATACCACCATGTTACGCGACCATCGCACTCTAGTCGGTAAGCCTAAAGTTCACCGTGATCTGCGTATCCACCTCGATGGGTTTCCCATTGAGCAGATAGGGCTTGTATTGCCATTGCTTGACCGCGTCGATCGCCGCCGGTGCCAGCATGGGATGCCCGGTGACCAGATCGAGCTCGACAATATCGCCGGCCTTGTCGATCATGGCATGCATCAAGACTGTTCCCTGAATTCGTTCTTTCCGTGCCTCTGCAGGATATTCAGGAGTGACCTTCTTCACGGCTAATCCGTCCGCCACTCCCTGAGAAACGCGTATACGCTGCGGAGTTGCGATGTGGGGTGTGGCCGGCGAGGAGCCGCTCATCTCGCTCGGAGCATCAACTGCGGCGCCCGTTGCCGCCTCAGCATCGCCGGTCCCTTCGCGCGACTCCAGACTGAAGTCGACGACAGCGTCCGTCTCCCTGCCGGCCGGTTGGCCGTCCACCGTGCTGGGCTGATACCTCCACTGCTTCACCGCATCGATCGCCGCCGCAACCAGTATCGGATGACCCGAGAGTAGATCTACCTTCTCGACTTCTCCATCCGGGCTGATTGTGACTTTCAAGACAACCCGGCCCTGGATCTGCGCGGCTCGCGCCACCGCCGGATACACCGGCCGCACCCATTTCACTCCCGGACCCTGCGGGCTCTGTTTCCGAGCAATGCGGATCGGCCTATCCCGCTGCTGCAGTGGCGGAGGAGGCTGCTGCGAAGCCGGTTCGCCATTCGTTTCTGGCGCAGGTTCCTGCGCAGCAAGGACAGTTCCCACGCACAGCACAAGACACCAGGCCACGATCTTAATTCTGCGCTTCATACCACTCTCTACTTCGTCGAACTCTAGGCCGCCCGACCCAGCACCGGCTGCGTGCAATGCGAACAGCGCCGCGCCTCAATTGGAATCTCGCTCAAACATTCCGGACACTTCTTCGTAGTGGGGTCAGGTGGCTTCTCTCCCCGATTCATCCGTGCCACCAAGGCGTTCACCGGAAGAACAACGAGGAAGTAAACCGCAGCCGCGATCAGGAAAAACGAGATGCAGGCGTTGAGGAAGTTGTCGAGAGGGAATACTACGCCGCGAACCGTGAACTGGAGCGACGAGAATTTCTCTCCCCCGCCGGTGGCGAGCTTGATCAGCGGATTCAGAAACGCTGACGTCAGTCCGCCAACTACGCTGGCAAACGCCGCACCAATCACCACGCCCACCGCCATGTCCACAACATTGCCCCGCAGGATGAACTTCTTGAACCCATCGAGCATAGACACCTCCAACAAAGATCGGTCGCAAATGTATGACAGGAACACTCGCAGGTCAAGCCCAGCAGGACATTCGGGCTATCGGGGGGGAATACAATTTAAAAGCGAATCCGTTCAGATCCGCATCGGCATCACAATGTACCGGTACTTATAATCATCACCTTCAGCCGGCCGCAACTGCCCTGCCGATTGTGAATCCTTCAACTCCAGCCGCACGTCATCGGTCCCGGCAGCCTTCAAAAAGTCCACCAGGTAAACCGCATTGAAGCCGATGGTTAGCGTCTCGCCATCGTAAGGAGCCTCAATCGAATCCTCCGACTCGCCCGCTTCCGTCGACGATGCAGAAATCTTCACTTCACCTTTTTCCAGCTTCAACCGCACGGCCCGCGACCGCTCGTCGGCAAATTGCGCTACGCGCAGAATCGCCGCGTTCAAATCAGAGTTGTTCAGCACAATGCTCTTGTTATTGTCCTTGGGCAGAACCGCCTCAAAGTTAGGAAACTGTCCCGTAAGCTGCCGCGAGGTCAGCAGCCGCGATCCAATCCGGAAGAACAATGTCGACTCATCCTTGGCAAA
>DATHMS010000200.1:0-34063 GCA_035486795.1 Candidatus Sulfotelmatobacter sp.
TTCACCAGAGCAGCAAGAACATCGCCGAGTTTATTTGCTATCTGGGGATCGCGATCCTGGCTTCGCGGTTGCGCGTCACACTGCCCGGAATAACCGGCACGCTCTCGGTGAACTTCCTATTCATCCTGGTGGCGGTGGCGGAGCTGAGCTACTCGGAAGCGCTTACCCTGGGCGCGGTCTCGATGCTGGCCCAGAGCGTTCACCCCAACCGTCCGGGCGCCATCCAGTTGACGTTTAACGTTTGTGCGGGGGCGCTCTCGACCGCGCTGGCCTACGTCGTCTTTCACTTTCCTCTGGCCATGGAGATCATTGGCAGCCGGCCTCTGGTTCTGTGCCTGGCGGCTTCGACGTATTTCATCGTCAACGCCGGGTGCATTGCTGTCGTTATTTCGTTTACCGAAGGCAAGCCGCTGCGGCAGATCCTGGTGGATTGCTATTTCTGGTCTTTCCCTTACTATCTGGTTGGAGCCGGCATCGCGGGCGTGATTGGCTGGTTCAACAACGCGTTCAACTGGGAAACTTCGCTGCTGTTCGTTCCTGCGATTTACCTCATTTACCGTTCCTATCGCTTGTATCTCGGAAAGTTGGAGGATGAAAAGCGGCATGTGGGAGAGATCGCGAACCTGCATCTGCGAACCATTGAGGCCCTCGCGCTGGCCATCGAGGCCAAAGACCAGACCACGCACGATCACTTGCAGCGCGTCCGCATCTACGCGATCGAGGTAGCCAAGGAACTGGGCATGACCGGAACCGAATTGGAAGCCTTGCATGCCGCTGCGCTGCTGCACGACATCGGCAAGCTGGCCGTCCCCGAACATATCATCTCGAAGCCCGGCCGATTGACTCCGGAGGAATTCGAGAAGATGAAGATTCACACCGTGGTGGGAGCAGAGATTCTGGAGCGAGTTCGCTTTCCGTACCCGGTGGTGCCGATCGTGCGTGCTCACCATGAAAAGTTTGATGGATCGGGTTATCCCTACGGATTGAAAGGGGCGGAGATCCCGATCGGCGCGCGCATTCTTTCCGCGGTGGACTATTTGGATGCGCTGGCTTCCGACCGGCAGTACCGGCGTGCCATGCCACTGGATGAAGTGATGACGCGACTGTCGGCGGAGTCGGGCAAGTCGTTTGATCCTAAGGTAGTGGATGTCCTGAAGCGGCGTTACCGGACTCTGGAGAATCTGGCCCTGGCGCGATCGGCGGAAGATGGCAACCTGATTCTTTCGACGGATTTCAAGATGGCGCGCGGACCGGCGCCGGCTGCGGGATTTGAGAATGCTACGGTTTCCGATACGCCGGGGCGGGAGGCAACGTTTCTATCCTCCATTGCGGCAGCCCGGCAGGAGGCCCAGTCTTTGTTTGAGTTGAGCCAGGATCTGGGAGCGTCGCTCAGCCTGGGTGAAACGCTTTCAGTTTTCTCGGTAAAACTTAAACTGACGGTCCCTTACGACGCGATTGCCATCTATATCCGTCGCGGCGATGAGTTGATTCCGGAATATGTAAATGGCGACAACTACCGCCTGTTCGCATCTTTGCGGATTCCTGTGGGGCACGGGCTCTCGGGCTGGGTGGCGCAGAATAAGAAACCGATTGTGAACGGAAATCCATCAGTAGAGCCGGGTTACCTGAACGATCCTGGCAAATTCAGCACGTTGCGCTCAGCCCTGGCGTTGCCTCTGGAGGGAGTGTCCGGCGTGATCGGAGTTCTCGCCCTCTATCGCGCCGAGAAAGACGCGTTTACCTCCGACCATTTGCGCATCCTCCTGGCGGTGAGCGGGAAGATGGCGCTGGCCATTGAGAATGCTCTCAAATACCAGCAGGCGGAAAGCTCCGCCACCACCGACTACCTTACTGGTCTGCCCAATGCCCGGTCGCTATTTCTGCAGCTGGACCGCGAGTTGGCCCGCTGCAAGCGTGATAACGCGTCACTCACGTTGATGGTCTGCGACATGAACGGCTTCAAGAAGATCAACGACCGCTTCGGACACTTGGAAGGAAACCGGGTCTTGCGTTTGTTTGCCCAGGCGTTGAAAGACAGCTGCCGCGAGTACGACTATGTGGCCCGCATGGGCGGAGACGAGTTCGTGGTGATTGCTCCGGGCCTGCCTGCCGACGCCGCCGCCAAAAAGGTTGAGCAGATTCGTCCCCTTGCCCGGCAAGCCGGGTTCGATGTTTGCGGAGAAGAGATCCTCTCGCTGAGCGTGGGTATGGCTGTGTCTCCAGACGACGGCAATGACGCCGAGCAACTTCTGACCCAGGCCGACCGCCGCATGTATCTCGAGAAACAGAAAGAACCCTCGCAGAAAGACCAGCGGCTGCACACGCGGATGAAATGCCGGCTCACCATCGAGTTGCATCCCCAGTCCGAGCCTGGACCGATTTTCGGCAACATGATCGACATCAGCCTGGGTGGCTGCTACGTGGAAACCAGCGCCATTCTGACCCCTGGTTCCAATGTCAGGCTGGTGTTCTCCATCGACGACGGCACCCTGAGTTCAGAAGGCAGTGTTGCCAGGATCCATCCTGGATCGGGCGTCGCGATCCAGTTCAAGGAGATGAGCCGGGAGTCGCGAGAGAAGATGTACCGCATTCTGGAGTTCGTCCAGAACTCGACCACAGTCTATAACGACCGCTACCTGCAGAATCTTTTCAAGCGCTGAAAATCAGTGGTCAGTGGCCAGTGATCAGTAGCTAGTGGGAACTGCTTGTTTACCGGCTACTGACCACTGAACACTGAACACAGCTCTACGCTTGAAGCCCGTCCCGGCCCCGCTTACACTTAAAGTATGCACGTCCACGTTCATGCTGCGGGCGGTCCCAAGCGAGTGCTGAAGATCTCGCTCGGCGTGACCCTGGCATACATCGTGCTGCTGGTGGTGGCCGGCGTCCGGGCTCATTCGCTGGCCCTGCTCTCCGAAGCGGGGCACAATCTCTCAGATTTTCTGGCTTTGCTGTTGTCTCTGGTTGCGGTTTACTTGCAGTCGCGCCCGGCCAGTTCTACCAAGACCTATGGCTACCATCGCGCCGGGGTGCTGGCCGCGCTGGTCAATGCCGTGTCGCTGCTCGCCGTTTCTTTTTTCATCTTTTATGAGGCATTCCGGCGCCTGCAGCATCCCGAACACGTTCAGGCCTCGGTGATGATGTGGGTTGCCGCCGCGGGCGTGGTAATGAACGGAGTCATCGCGTTGCTGCTATACCGCTCGGGCCGGCGTTCCGGCAACGACGTCAACATCCGTAGCGCGCTGCTGCATGAAGTTGGCGACACGCTTTCCACCGCCGCAGTCATCGCCGGAGGCTGGGCAATTCTGATCACGAATAATTATTGGATCGACTCCGCGCTTTCGTTTGGTATCGGAGCGCTGATTCTATGGTCAGGATTCGGCATCGTGCGCGAGACGCTGAATATTCTGCTCGAAGGCACTCCGCGCGGCGTGAAGCTCGAATTAGTCGAGACCGCGATTCGCTCGATTGAAGGCGTCAACGACGTGCACGATCTTCATTGCTGGAGCATCGGCTCGGAAACTCGCGCTCTCTCCTGCCACATCTCGATTGCCGACATTCCGCCGTCGGTCAGCGAGCGCATCCTGCGCGATGTCAAGGACTGCCTGCATCACAGCTTCCGCATCGACCACACCACCATCCAGTTCGAGCACGTGGAATGCGAAGTGGCACATGGATGCGTGATTCCGGTGGGGGAGAGCGAAGAGCATCACCACCACCACAGCCACTAGCGCCAGTCATGGCGAAGTATCCTTCGGACGGCGGTTGGCCTTCTTGCACCGAGACCTGAACAGTTTAGGGACCAGAAGAAACCACTGGGCATAACCAGCTACAACGAAGAAGAGCCAACCGACTGTCATTTCGGATTTGCTCGACGGGGGCAGGGCGAGTCCGACCACACCCAGGCCCGCTCCAACCAGGAACAATCCTCCGGCGACCAAGTAAGAAGCAGGAAATGACAAAATCATTAATCGGAACACTAGGTACTCTTCTGTTTTCCAATCCGAACTACCCTTGTAATCCCGGTACGAGTCGATGAGCACCGTAGCGCAGATCGCGAGCCACACGAGTCGTGCGCCTATCGCTACTGCTCTTTTCATACTTGAAGATCGCAGTGACCTTCCGATGTTGCGCGTAAATCTTAGGGTCCGACGCGCCGGTGTTGCGGTTTACCAGTCTGACCCTGGAAAATCTCCCGCACCCGTTCGATCGTGTCCGCCTCATCCGCCGTCTTGTCGGGCCGCAGCCGCACGATCCTTGGGAAGCGCAGCGCGTAGCCGCTGTCGTGACGATCGGATTGCATCATGTTGTTGAAAGCTACTTCCAACACAATCTGTGGCTCGACGGTGCGCCGGAAGCCCTGATCTTCGATCGTGTGATCGAGGAACCACCGTGTCATCTCTGCAATCTCGGCATCGGTCAGTCCGGAATACGCCTTGCCGATGTTTACCAGCTTGTCAGCGTTCCACACGCCAAAAGTGTAGTCGCTGAGCACTCCGACGCGCTTGCCGTGCCCAAACTCGACCGCGGTTACCACCACGTCGAGCGTAGCCAGCTCGCGCTTCATCTTCAGCCATGACTTGCCGCGCTTCCCTGGCGTGTACGTCGAGTCGAGATCCTTGATCATCAGCCCTTCGTTGCCTCGTGTCTGGGCAGCCACAAACAGTTCGTCCAGTTCCTCGGCAGAGCTCGCGTGAAGCTCGGGTGCGCGGATGATGCTGCCGGTTCCAGCCTCTTCGTCTTCCCCGAACGTCAACTTCCCCTGCGCGCCGGCGATGCGTAGCGTCTTCCTGTTGTGGATTCTGTCTTTCGAGAGCAACCCATCCAGCACCCGCGCCCGCTCCCGCAACGGACGGTCGATCAGCAAGTCCCCGTCCGCGTAGAGAACATCGAACACCAAGTACGCGACAGGAATCTCCTGCAGCATCCGCTCGCTGACTTTCTTCCGTCCCAATCGCTGCTGGAGGACACTGAATGGCCGCGCCCGCCCCGGTTCCTCCCAGGCCACGATCTCGCCGTCGAGGATCGCATCCTGCGGCAATCCGGCAAACGCATCGGACAGCTCCGGAAACGACTCCGTGATCTCATCCCGCGTCCGCGAAAAAAACTTTACCTCGCCACCCGACACGTGCGCCTGCGCTCGAATGCCATCATATTTGTCCTCCACGGCAGCGTCTGCGAAATAACTTAACCCCTCATCGGGCGAGTCGACCGGGCTCGCCAGCATGAATCCCAGCGGATGAAACATTCGCATTTTCGCCTCGGCCAGCTTTCCCTCGACCGCCAGACGTAGCGTTTCTCCGATGTCTCCCAGAAGCATGTTTGCCCGCTGCACCTCCTCCAATGCCCCGTACGCTTTGGCAATCGCCTCCTCGACCAGGCTCTCCTTGAGCCCAATCCGCAAATCGCCTGTGATTACCTTCACGATGTACTTGGCTTCGAGCGGTGTGGAGCGTACCAGCAAGTCGTGAACCAGCGCGGCCTTGGCCGCCGGCCCTCGGGCTTCCGCGATCTGCCGGAAATTGCGGGCAACTTCGAGAACGTTCAGACCCGGTGCGGAGTTCTCCGGCAGAACCTCGCCGGCCACGGCGCCCAGATCGCCATGCTTCCGATAGGCAGCAGTCAATGCGGCTTCACTTTTCCCCGAAAGCTTCGCGACCACCCGCCACAACATCGAGCCGCCTACTTGCAACGTCGTCTCCTCCCACGCGGGAAACGCCCTTCCGGAGAGAAACACCGCGGACACTGCGCCCTCGTCCGGTGTGCGTGATTTGAGGTACTCGGCAACGATCGCCGCCTTCAGCAGCTTCTTGGTGGTGGCGGAGATCGCCTCGCAGGTCTCGGCAAGTTTTCTCATGCTCTCCGAAAATACATTCTGAGAATAGACGAAAGGCCCGCGGATTGCCGACGATCTCCGATGTCCAGTTGTCTAAATCTTGCCACTTCTGTTACTTAGAGCGCAGTGCCGCGGAGCTTTGGTGGCCTGTGGTAACCTAGTGTTTGGCGCTCTTCCGGCGTCTGGAGCATCTAAGCACTGTGCGTTCTCTACGAAATTTCGTGCGTTTCCTGGTGGCCGTGCAACTTCTGCCTGCGCTTGAAAGTGGCGAAGAAACGCTGGTCGGTGGGCAAGCCGTGCTCGAAGGCGTGATGATGCGCTCCCCGCACGCCTGGGCGATCGCCTGTCGCAAGCCGTCGGGTGAAGTGGTCACCATGAGTGAGCCGATCGAGCGGCCGTCGGAAAAACACAAATGGATGGCCTGGCCGATTATCCGTGGGGTCATGACGCTCGGTTACGCCATGTCTCTGGGCTACCGTGCCTTGCGTTTCTCGGCCAACGTTGCTATCGAAGACGCGATGCAGAGCGAGGACTCCGCCGCCAAGGATGTGCAGACCGCCACTGCGGCTGTCCCGTCGAAGCGAAGCGAGGCGGGACCTTCCGCTACTGAGTCTTCCAAGACGCAAGCTCGCGAAAAAGCTGCCGCCATCAGCGGCTGGCTGGCAGCAGTCAATGTGGTCATCTCGCTCGCCTTCTTCATCTTCATGTACAAGTACTTGCCGCTGGTGGCGGCCACGGAGCTCAAGAAGTTCAATCCCGCGCTCGGCGGACAGATCATGTTCAACCTGATCGATGGGGCAGTGCGCTTGATCCTGTTTCTGCTGTTCATCTGGGGAGTGTCACTGTTCCCGGATATTCGGCGGGTCTATCAGTATCACGGGGCTGAACATAAGACTGTGTTCGCCTTCGAAAACGGCGACCCGCTTTCGACCACAGCCGTGCAGAAATATTCGACGTTCCATCCCCGGTGCGGAACCAGCTTCTTGATGACCGTGATGCTGATCTCGATCGGCTTCTACATGCTGATTCCTTTCACCACGTTCTGGGCGCGCTTTGCCTCGCGCATTGCGCTGCTGCCGGTAATCGCGGGCGTTTCTTACGAAATCATTCGCTTCGCCGCCAAACACCGCGGCTCGCTCTTTGCCATGATCACCGCTCCCGGGCTGTGGCTGCAGCGCATCACGACGCAGCCTCCGTCGGACGAGCAAGCACAGTGTGCCATCACCGCTCTCGACCACGCGATGAGTTTGGAAAAAGAACATGGCGGCGAACTGGTGATTGCCTAGCGGCCCCGCCGCGAATATTTTCCTCTTCCCATCCAATATCACTAAAATGCCGTAGGGACGTGACTTGTTACGTCCAGCCCGCTGCATGAACCGGGTCCGGCGCACGAACGAGACGTAGCAAGCTACGCCTCTACGAAGGATCCCGATGTTTGAACGTTTAGACCAAATCGAAGTCCGCTACGAAGAGCTTACCAAGGCGTTGGCGTCGCCTGACATCGTCAACGACTCGGCGAGATACCAGAAGACCGCCAAGGCGCACAGCGAAGTCGCTTCCATCGTCGAGAAGTATCGCGAATACAAGGACCTCACCCGCGGTATCGCCGAGAGCGAGGCCATGCTCGCGGAGGAAAAGGATCCCGAGATGCGCGCTTACGCCCAGGAGGAGCTCGACAAATTGCAGCCTCGGGTAGCGGCCATCGAAGAAGAGTTGAAGGTTCTACTTCTTCCCAAAGACCCGAACGACGAGAAGAACGTGATCCTCGAAATTCGAGCCGGCACCGGCGGGGACGAAGCCACGCTCTTTGCCGCCGAGATCTTCCGCATGTATACCCGCTATGCCGAAGTGCAGCGCTGGAAGGTCGAAGTGCTCTCCTCTTCGGAATCGTCGGCCGGAGGCCTGAAAGAAGTCATCGCCATCATCGAAGGCAACCGCGTGTACTCTCAGCTGAAATATGAAAGCGGCGTACACCGGGTGCAGCGCGTGCCTGCGACTGAGCAGCAGGGGCGGGTGCACACTTCGGCCGTCACGGTTGCAGTGCTGCCTGAAGCCGAGGATGTCGACATAAAGATCGAGGCCAAGGACCTGCGCATTGATACATTTTGTTCGTCCGGTCCGGGCGGCCAGTCGGTGAATACGACATACTCGGCCGTTCGCATCACACATATCCCCACTAACACGGTGGTCAGCTGCCAGGACGAGAAATCGCAAATCAAGAATCGCGAGAAAGGCATGCGCGTGCTGCGGTCTCGCCTTTACGAAATCGAAATGGAGAAGCAGCAGCAGGCGCTGGCCAAGGAACGCAAGGCGATGGTAGGTTCCGGAGACCGCAGCGAGAAGATTCGCACTTATAACTTCCCGCAAAACCGCGTCACCGATCACCGCATCGGCTTCACCCTCCACCAGCTCGAAGCTGTAATGGACGGTAAGCTTCAGCCCCTGATCGAAGCGCTTACCACGCACTACCAGGCCGAGAAGCTGAAGCAGGAAGCGGCCAGCGTGGTTTAGGAGCGTGGCGTGGTCACTTGCGACCACGAAGCAGGAGAAACTATGGTCGAACTGGACCAGACGATTGCGTCGGTTCTGGCAGAACGCTACACGGCGAACGCAGCCCGCGTTCGCGAACTGGCAGGGCCTTTCACCAACGCTCAGTTTTGGCAGAGGCTGTTTCCCTTTGGCAACAGCTTCGGCCATTTAGTTCTGCATCTCACCGGCAACCTGAACTACTACATCGGGGCGCAAATCGCCGGGACCGGCTACGTTCGCGAACGCCCGCGCGAATTCAATGACCCGAATCCTCCGTCGAAAGAGGAAGCTTTTGAAAGCTTCGAAAATGTCGTAGCGATGGTTCTCAAGACTATCGGCAACCAGACGCCTGAGGATTGGTCGAGAGAATACTCCGGAGTTGGTTCCGATGCCAAGAACCGTTTCGAGATCGTGGTCATTTGCGCCGCCCACATGCAGCACCACATTGGCCAGATGATCTATCTTGGCTGTGAGCTGAGGCGGCAAGCGAAAGACGGGACGAGATGAAACAGTTCTTCAAGGCGTTTTACTCGGTGTCAGTGCGCTTGCCTGGTGAAATGATTTCGTGCAGCTAAAGCGAACCCTGTCCTCTGCCATCACTCGTCTCAGAGCGGATCATGTGCCCTCGCCGCGAATGAATGCCGAGCTGCTCTTGATGTTCGCCCTCAACTGCGACCGTTCCTATCTTTTCGCCCATCCCGAGCGTGAACTCACGAATGACGAACAAGCCCGTTACGATCAAGCGCTCGTCGAGCGTGCCAGAGGCGTACCCGCGCAATACATCACCGGGCATCAGGAATTCTGGGGCATGGACCTGATCGTCACGCCCGCTGTGTTAATTCCGCGCCCCGAGACTGAGCATGTGATCGAGACCGTGGTCGAACTTGCTGGCGTGGAGGGAGACAGCGGCGAGAAACGGAGGTCACCCTGCACGACCCGTTTCCGCGTCGCCGACGTCGGCACCGGCTCGGGCTGTATCGCCCTGGCTCTTGCGAAAGAACTGCCTCAAGCCGAAGTCCACGGTACTGATATTTCTGTGCCGGCTCTGGAAGTCGCCCGCATCAACACCGTCCGCCATCAACTCGAATCGCGTATTCAATTCCACGAGGTCGACCTGCTGGCGGGATTCGAGAACAACTCCTTCGACTTCATCGTCTCCAATCCGCCTTACGTCGGCGAATCGGAGGAAGATCAGGTTCAGCTCGAAGTCCGCAAGTTCGAACCGCGCGGCGCTGTGTTTGCCGGTTCCACGGGAATCGAGGTGATCGCGCGTCTCATTCCGCAGGCCTACAGGGCGCTCCGGCCGGGGGGTTGGCTGGTCATGGAGATCAGCGGAACAATCTCAGAAGAGGTACAACGGCTGCTGAAGGATTGGAACGAAGTGCAAATCCGGCCGGACCTGCAATCGATCCCGCGCGTGGCGCAAGCGCGGAAATAGCTAGCGCGGAACAATCGCGGGCTGAATTTCTTCTACGTCAACAATACTCGTAGGATACTTACCTGTGTAGCAAGCCGAACAATAGGAAATCTTCTCGCCTTCACCGCACGCTTTCTTGAGCCCTTCCAGCGAGAGGTAGGCCAGCGAGTCTGCTCGAATGTACTGGCGAATTTCATCGACTGATTTGTTGGCAGCGATCAACTGCTTCTTCGAAGGCGTGTCGACCCCGTAGTAGCACGGGGAAATTGTGGGCGGGCACGAGATGCGCATATGAACTTCCTTCGCGCCGGCATTACGAATCATGCGTACGATCTTGCGGCTGGTTGTGCCGCGCACAATCGAATCGTCAATCAGCACCACGCGCTTGCCCTCCAGTAGCGAGCGCACGGGATTCAGCTTCAGCCTGACTCCAAAGTCGCGCACGCTCTGGCTGGGCTCGATAAATGTGCGCCCCACGTAGTGATTGCGGATCAAACCAAAGCGGAACGGAATGCCGCTCTCTGCCGCGTAACCGACGGCAGCAGTCACACCCGAATCGGGTACGGGGACGACAAGGTCAGCCTCAACCGGCGCTTCGCGCGCCAACTGACGTCCCAGTTCTTCGCGGCTGGTCTGTACGGCACGGCCAAAGACGACGCTGTCAGGCCGCGAAAAATAGACGTGTTCAAAAATGCAGCTCGACTGCGGCGCATCGGTCGAATAGAAACGGGAGCTGATTCCCTCCGGACCAACAACGACCAACTCACCCGGTTTCACGTCGCGCTCATAAGTTGCGCCGATTAGATCGAAAGCGCAAGTTTCCGAGGCAAAGACGATGGTATCGCGCTTCTGCCCGTCTTGTTTTTGCCCACCCATCGCGGGAATGCGTCCCATGGCCAGGGGCCGAAACCCTCGCGGATCGCGCGCTGCGATGATCCGGTCGGGAGTCATCAACACCAGCGAGAATGCGCCTTCCACGCGCCGCAACGCGTCTGCGATTGCCTCGGGCAGAGTGTGTTCCTGCGACAGCGCGATCAGGTGGACGATCACTTCGGTATCGCTGTTGGTTTGAAAGATCGATCCCTGGCGTTCCAGCCGGCTGCGTACTTCCATGGCATTAACCAGGTTGCCGTTATGCGCCACAGCAATTGAGCCCTTGTTCGATTGCACCAAAATCGGTTGAGCATTCAGCAACGCTGAATCGCCGGCAGTTGAGTAGCGAGTGTGGCCAATGGCTAGCGTGCCCCGAATCTTCGAAAGCACGTCTTCGGTAAAGATATCCGCGACGGTTCCCATAGCCTTATGGACGCGGGAGGTGAGGCCATCGGAGGTAACAATCCCCGCCGACTCCTGTCCTCGATGCTGCAACGCATGCAGTCCCAGGTAAGCGAGTTTCTCCGCCTCGGGGTGAGCGAAGATCGCCACCACGCCGCACTCGTCATGGAATTTGTCAGTTCTTAGCATTGAGTACTCAGTCAACACATCGTTCAATCTGCTGCTACGAGTTCCGGGTCTGTCCGCAGCGCCGATTCCAAGGCACTCTCATACGCAACGCCTAACTCAGAAACGGACGCAGACACAACCACCCTACCGTCGAGCGAAATCTCCAGCCGCTCCGGAATCGTCTCTCCCAGCACATCGGCAGCGATTCCATATTTCTCCGCTATCTGTTGGAGTCGCACAACGTCAGCCAGGTCGCACGAAAGCACGATGCGGCTTGCATCTTCCCCAAACAGCACAAACTCCGGGGGAAGCCCATTCGACGCGATGTTCACTCGTGCGCCGATGCCCTTCGCAAACGCCTTTTCTGCCAGCGCAACCGCCAGTCCGCCCTCGCTGCAGTCGTGCACGGACTCCGCCACCCCCTGCTGAATCAATTCGATGACCGCCCTCTGCAGCGCAGCTTCTTTTTCCAGATCGAGTTCTGGAGGATATCCCCACAGGGCGCTCAGAATTTCTTTTGCGTATTCGGACGAGCCGAACTCACTCTCTACATCGGTGATATCGGCTGCTTCGCCCGCGCGCAATAGCACGATCGTGCGTCCGGCGGCGGCAAATGGCATTTTGGCGGTTTTGCGCACGTCATCGAGAATCCCTACAACCCCAAGCACCGGCGTGGGATAAATTCCTTCACCCAGGGTCTCGTTGTAGAAGCTGACGTTGCCGCCGGTAATGGGGATCTCTAACTCTTCGCAGGCTTTGGTGATGCCATCAATGGTTTGCGAAAACTGCCACATGATCTGCGGCTTCTCGGGGTTTCCGAAATTGAGGCAATTGGTTGCGCCCACCGGAGTGGCGCCCGAGCAAGCCACCTTGCGCGCAGCCTCTGCCACAGCGTGCATCGCGCCCAGCCGGGGATCGAGATAACACCAGCGGCTGTTGCCATCCAGCGCCATCGCAAGTCCGCGCTGCGCAACATCTTGCGATCCATGCGGACTTGGATTCTTGATGCGAATTACTCCCGCATCCCCCGCGCCCGGCGCCGCAACCGTATTCGTCTGAACCATGTGGTCATACTGCTGCCAGACCCAGCGCTTGCTGCAGATGTTCGGGCTGGCCAGTAACTGCTTCAGACTTTGAGTCAAGTCGCCGGTGCCGTTGAGCTGAATTCCATCAGGCATTTCACGCGGTACGGGAGGCTCCCAGCGCGCGAGCGGACGCTTGTACACGGGTGCATCGTCAGTAAGGGCCGGATTCGGTATCTCGGCGACGACCACGCCGTGCTCGAGCACGCGCAGCTTATTGTCGGTCGTGACCTTGCCGACTTCGACCGCATCGAGACCCCACTTTTCAAAAATCCGGAACACATCCTGCTCGCGGCCCTTCTGCGCCACCAGAAGCATGCGCTCCTGCGATTCACTCAGCATGATTTCGTAAGGACTCATGCCGGTTTCGCGCTGGGGCACGCGGTCGAGTTCGATCTCGATGCCGACACCGCCGCGAGCGCCCATCTCACAAGTCGAGCAGGTTAATCCGGCCGCTCCCATATCCTGAATGCCAACAACAGCGCCCGCTCCAGTCTGCATAACTTCGAGGCAGGCTTCCAGCAGCAACTTCTCCAGGAATGGATCTCCGACTTGGACGTTCGGACGCTTCGCTTCCGAGGCTTCGCTGAATTCTTCACTGGCCATCGTGGCGCCGTGGATGCCATCGCGTCCGGTCTTGGCGCCAACGTAGATGACCGGATTGCCTTCTCCGGCAGCACGGGCGTAGAAGATCTCATCTTTGCGGACCAGGCCCATGGCGAAAGCGTTGACCAGCGGGTTGCCGGAGTAGCACGGCTCGAACTTGGTTTCGCCACCCAGGTTGGGCACGCCGAAGCAATTCCCATAGGAAGCGACGCCGCTAACTACTCCTTCGAAGATCGAGTGATTCCTCTGAATCTCAGCCTGTGTCGCAGCCCGAGCAGTGATTGGACCAAACCTTAACGAGTCCATCACCGCGACTGGTCTCGCTCCCATGGTGAAAATGTCGCGCAGGATTCCGCCGACGCCGGTGGTTGCGCCTTGGAACGGCTCAATGAACGAGGGGTGATTGTGAGATTCGATCTTGAAAGCGCAGGCCCAGCCGTCCCCGATGTCGATGATGCCGGCGTTCTCTCCCGGGCCCTGCAAAACGCGTTTGCTGCGCGTGGGCAGGCGCTTCAGATGTACGCGCGACGACTTGTAGGAACAGTGTTCGCTCCACATAACGCTGAAGATGCCGAGCTCGGTGAGCGTGGGCTCGCGCTGCCCCAGGAGCTGCTTGATCTTTTCGTATTCGTCCGAAGTGAGGCCATGCTGCCGGAGGGTCTCCGGAGGGAAGGCAGAAGTCATGGAAGTGGTCATGGGGAAGTTCTATTGTCGCATTTAGCAGGGCGGCTGGGTAGGGCTACCAGCACCATTTTTCGACTGGATTCCCAGACACAACCGCCTTTTCCGGTAAGATGGCGACCCAGATGAAATCCATCGTCATAGGTACTGCAGGGCATATCGATCACGGTAAGACGGCGTTGGTGAAGGGGTTGACCGGAATCGACGCGGACCGGCTTGAGGAAGAGAAGCGGCGCGGCATCACCATTGATCTTGGTTTCGCGCACATGGATTTGCCCGCACCCGACGGCGGGACCTTGCGGCTGGCCTTTGTCGACGTTCCCGGGCACGAGCGTTTTGTGCGCAACATGCTGGCCGGGGTGGGGGGCATTGACCTGGTGCTGCTGGTGATTGCGGCGGACGAGGCGATCAAGCCCCAGACGCGGGAGCATTTCGACATTCTGCAGCTGCTCGGCGTAAAGCGCGGAATCACGGTGCTGACCAAGTCCGATGCGGTGAATGCGGAGACGCTCGAGGTGGTGCGGTTGGAGGTGGAAGAGTTTCTCCGCGGGACTTTCCTGGGTCGCCCAAATTCAATCATAGCCGTGAGTTCCTTGACAGGTGCCGGACTGGAAGACCTGAAGAGGGCGATAGTCGCAGCTGCAGGCGAGGTGCCGTCGAGGGATTCAAATACAATCGCCCGGCTGCCCATTGATCGCGTATTCACCATGAAGGGATTCGGCACCGTGGTGACGGGAACGCTGGTGGCTGGGACAATTCGCCGCGAAGATGAGTTGGAAGTTTTTCCGACGGGGCGTCGCGTGCGCGTGCGCGGCATACACGTGCATGGACAGACGGCGGAAGCGGCTATCGCGGGACAACGAACCGCATTGAACCTGGCAGGGGCGAGCACGGAAGATTTGTCGCGGGGGATGACCCTGGCACCCCCAGGCATGTTCGAGACAACGCGGCAGGCGGACGTGCGGTTGCGGCTCTTGCCCTCGGCGCCGCGGACGCTGAAGGACCGTGCCCGGATTCACCTCCATTCCTACACCATGGAAACCGTAGCGGAAGTGGTGCTGCATGAACCGGATCCCACTTTTGTAGCAAGCGCGACGGTCGGGCGCCGTCAGCTCTCACCCGGCCGGGAAGCCTTCGTTGGGCTCAAACTGCCGAAAGCGGCACTGCTCTTGCCGGGAGACCGATTCATCATCCGGCAATTTTCGCCGGTAGTGACGATTGGCGGCGGAGTTGTGCTGGATGCAGCACCGATTCGGAGGATGCCGGGGCGCAGCGATTTCCTGGAACTCCTGGCTGGCAGCGACCCTGAAGCGATTCTGAGAGCGAGAATCGCAAGGCGGAATCATGAAGGCATATCGATATCTCGCCTGGTGGCCGAAACCGGCTGGACGAAGAACGTGATCGAAACGCACTTAGCCCAGGCGGTCAAGACCGGCGGCGTGGTGCGCGTCGGCGAGCGCTTTCTGCATTTGCCTGCGGTCGAAGCTTTGAAGTTGCACATCGTGCGCACTGCTGGGGCTTTTCATAAGCAGAATCCGCTGGTGGCTGGGATCAGCAAAAAAGAACTCCTGGAGCGGGTGGACGCGGTCCCGGAGGTCTTTGAGGCGGTTGCAGCCATGCTGGTCCGGGATAAGAAAATCGAAGTTGTCGGAGACCTGGTGCGACTCCCGGGGCACGGGGTGGTGATGAAGGATGAAGAGGCCGAGTCGAAGAAGAAGATCGAAGATGTTTTTGCTTCCGCGGGGCTGAAGGTTCCCGCGCTGAGTGAGGTGATTGCAGGTCTCAAGGTGGACAAAGTGCGGGCGCAGAAGATTGTGACTTTGCTGCTGCGCGACAAAGTGCTGATCAAGGTTTCCGACGAACTGATTTTTCATCGCAGCGCGCTGGAAGAGTTGCGGCGGCAGATGGCGGCCTACAAAGTGAAGTCGGCGAAGATTGATGTCGCGAAGTTCAAGGAGTTGACCGGAGTGACTCGCAAGTATGCCATCCCACTGCTGGAGTACCTGGATCGCGAACACGTAACCCGGCGGGTGGGGGATGCGCGCGAGATTCTCTAGATCCTTTCTTCGGGGAATTCCAATTCCAGGCCAAGCGGGTCGGTAAAGCGGTTGGTTAGGTTGGCAAGGCCGGCGAGCATGTGGAGGTCCACGATCTCAGGTTCAGAGAAGTGTTTCTTGAGTCCGGCGAAGTCTGTATCGTTGATTTCGCGCGGGACGCGGGTCAACTTCTCGACGTAAGTCAGCGCCGAACGCTCTTTCTCGCCATAACGCGAATAATCCCCCGCCTGCAGTACCTTCCAGTCGTCGGCAGTAAGGCCAACTCGCTTTGACGATGCGATGTGGTGCTGCGTGCAGTAACGACATCCATTGATGAAGGAAATGCGGAGGTAGACGAGTTCGTATAGCTTGCGGTCAAGGGAGCGTCCCACGCTGGCGTAGAAGCTTAGAAAATTCTTAAGCATCTCGGGACGGTGGGCGAGAGCTTTCTGCACGTTGCCCGGCTTGCCTCTAAGCGTGACGTCGTAAATCTCGCGAACTTCAGCAGATGCGGCTTCCGGGGTGATCAAGCTAATGCGTGCCATCAAAACCTCCGAGCGGGATGAAGAATCCTCATCATAGATGAATCTCGGATTCGGCGAGTTGGCTTGTCCTGCACAGCTGTGGGGCTTGACTGTCGATAGATCAGTAGAGGTCCACCCGAGTGAGAATCAGCTCTTATATCGGCGTCCTGGTTTGCGTGGCGTCGTCGCTGTCGTGGGCGGCGCAGAATTACAGTCATTTGGATGCCCGGTCGAACATTCTCGCGCTGGAACATGCCTGGGACCAGGCGCAGGAACGCGGGGACGTTAAAGCGCTGAGCGCGATTTTCGACGATTCCCTCGTGTTCGTCGATTACGACGGCAAGGTCTTGACGAAAGCGCAATACCTGGACCGAGTGAAATTGGATTCGTCGCACCTGCAGCAGATTGTAACGGAATCGATGAATGTGCAAATGCTTGGAAACACCGCCATCGTGGTCGGTACCTACCGGGCCAAAGGCGTGGAGAATGGGAAGCCTTACTTGCGACGCAGACGTTTTATTGATGTCTGGATGCTGCAAGGAGAGCTCTGGATATGCGTGGCTGCCGAAGCAACTCCGGTGCTGCTGTGAAGATCTGCAATGAGGACATTGATCGTGCACTGTTATTCCTACACTGTTACTCCTGCAATAAGAATCAGCTAATGAAAAGCAAAAGGTTCCAAGACTGCTAAAGACGTTGATCTTCCTGCCGATTGATTCCAATAGCTCCTCGAGAAAACGCTGAGGCTTGAGTTCTTGCCATGACATTGCCTTTCGCTGCATTTCTACCGATTGCTCTTGTTCTCAGAAGGAGTCCTTCCCGTTTCGTCGGAGCCAGAGGAACTCGCCTCGCGAAAGCGATTACTTGCGGGTTCGTTCTGATTTTCGCTGCGTCCCTCTCCGCGGTGGCGCAAGACCAAATCGATGCGGCGGCTCGGCGGTCCAGGGTTATGGCCTTCGAGAGCGCGTGGGGCATCGCAGAAAAGGATAAAGACGCCAAGACGCTTGACGCTCTGCTGGATGATTCTTTAACCTACACCGACTACGATGGTACGCTGAAGACGAAGAGCGATTTTCTCGCGGGCGTGAAAGCTCCCGGGCACAACCGCGAACTGCAAGTCGTAGAATCCACGGCTGCGCGCGTCTATGGAGATACCGCTGTGGTCACGGGGATATATCAGGTAAAGGGTGTGGATAAGGGCAAGCCTTACCTGCGCCGTGGGCGCTTTACCGATACCTGGGTGCTTCGCAACACAAACTGGGTTTGCGTAGCCAGCCAATATACACTGTTAAGCCGCTAGGGTTTCCAACTTGCCGATGCTTTCCATTCGTCCTGCTACGATCGATGATGCGGAGCTGTTGCGGACGTTGATCCGCGAACTGGCGGCGTTTGAGCATGAGTTGGATCTTTGTATGCTCAAAGAGGCCGACCTGGTGAGGGACGGGTTTGGGGCGAATCCCAGTTTTCGCGCGCTCATTGCAGACTGGGACGGGCACCCTGCCGGATACGCTCTGTTTTTCGGCTGCTACTCGACTTGGGCGGGGCGGAGATTGTATCTGGAGGATCTGTTTGTGCGTGAGCTGTTTCGCGGCCGAGGGGTTGGGAAGGCGTTGCTGGCTTCCGTCGCGCGCATTGCCGTGCAGGAAAATTGTCACGGACTGCAGTGGGAAGTGCTCAAGTGGAACGAGAAGGCGATCGAACTTTACAAATCCCTGGGGTCTGAATTCCTCGATAAGTGGCAGTCGGTTTTGCTGAAGGACGACGCACTGCGGCGCCTCGCAGAGAAGGCATCTTGAGCTCGCTGGTTCGCATTATCGGGGCCGGACTTGCTGGATCCGAGGCAGCGTGGCAGTGCGCCCAGCGCGGCGTCGAGGTGGAATTATTTGAGATGAGGCCGGTGCGGTCAACACCGGCTCACCAGTCAGCGGATTTTGCCGAGCTGGTGTGCTCAAATTCTCTGAAGTCGGACAGCGAGAACACGGCTCCGTGGCTTCTGAAGGAAGAAATGCGGCGGGCGAGGTCGTTGCTGTTGCAGATTGCGCGAGAGTGCGCGGTTCCGGCGGGGCACGCGTTGGCGGTGGACCGGGCTGCCTTTTCAACGAAGGTGACTGGCGCGATTTCGCAAGAACCGCGGATTACCGTGCGGCGCGAGGAGGTGACTTCGATTGTGGAGTCCAGCCCGCAGATCACCATCATCGCCACCGGGCCTTTGACTTCGGACGGGCTGACCGGCGAGATTGCGCGGCTGAGTACGGACGCAGAAGAATCGAAATCTGAGCTGACGAGTGGTCCCCTCCCCGATGAACGTGCTCCACATGACGCGGCGCCACACAATCCTCATCTGTATTTTTATGACTCCATCAGCCCGATAGTGGAAGCGGATTCTATTAACATGTCGCGCGTCTATATGGCGGCGCGCTATGACAAGGGGTCAGCCGATTACATCAACTGTCCGATGACACCCGAGGATTACGACCGGTTCTATGACGCCCTTCTGGCAGCGCAGTCGGTGGAGGAGCGCGACTGGGAGAAGCTGAATTACTTCGAGAGTTGTCTGCCGATCGAGGAGATTGCGCGGCGCGGCCGCGACACGCTGCGCTTTGGGCCGATGAAGCCGGTAGGGTTGAAAGATCCACGCACCGGTCGGATGCCCTATGCGGTCGTGCAGCTGCGGCAGGAGAATCTGCGGGCGGACTCCTACAACCTGGTGGGATTCCAGAATCATCTGAAGTTTGGTGAGCAGGCGCGAGTGTTGCGTACGATCCCAGGACTGGAGAATGCGCGCTTCCTCCGATACGGGCAGATTCATCGCAACACGTACATCAACGCACCGGCGTTGCTGCGCGAGACATTGCAAATGAAGAGGCATCCGCGGGTTCTATTCGCAGGACAGATTTGTGGTGTAGAAGGATATGTGGAGTCGATCGCGACCGGGTTGATGGCCGGGCTGCACGCGGCAGCGCTGGCGCTAGGAAGCGAGCCGGTACCGCCGCCGCGTGCTTCCGCGTTCGGGTCGCTGACGCATTATGTGACTCGTGCGGAGGCGAAGAACTTCCAACCGGCGAACATAACTTTTGACCTCTTGCCTGCGCTGGAGAAGAGGATTCGCGACCGGAAGGAGCGGCACCGCTTACAATGCGAGTTGGCCCTGAAACAGTTTGACGCATGGAGAGAACGGACCGCAGCCGAAGCGGCAAGAGCTTAAGTGGCGAAGACCGCGGAGAAATGCAAGTGTCTGCACAACTGGAGATCCGTTGCGCCGGCCCGGAAGATGCCCCGGCAATTGCGGCAGTACTGCATGAGTCGTTCCTTGAGTTCAAGCCGCTTTACACGGACGGCGGCTTTGCCGCGACAGCGCTAGGCGAAGCGCAGGTCCTCGCGCGTATGCAGGAGGGACCGGTTTGGGTGGCATTGCGCCAGGGGATCGTGTTGGGCACTGTGGCTGCGGTTGCAAAAAGAGAGGGGGTCTACGTTCGCGGCATGGCCGTCCTCCCAAAAGCCAGGGGATCGAGGATCGGCACGAAACTGCTGCGACAAATAGAGGCGTGGGCTGCCAGCGAAGGCTACATCCGGCTATTCCTGAGCACTACTCCATTTCTCGATTCAGCGATTCGGCTTTACCAAGAAGTCGGTTTTCGGCGGACGGATGAGCGCCTCCACGATCTCTTCGGCACACCCCTGTTTACCATGGAGAAGAGCGTCTCTAAGTAGTGATTCCCGGCGGTCCCATCCAGAATTCATTTGACCCGCTACTCCGTTTGCAGTACCTTCCTCCCCATTCGACCGATCTTGAGGTGCTCGCTTGCCACTCTCCGCCGTAGACGCCATCACCCCCGCCTTTGAGCACGCCAAGAAACAACTCTTCCAGCCTTTCCGGTTTGGCCAGTGGGCTCGGCTGGCGGTGGTGGGACTGTTGGCCGGGGAGCTGGGCTCCAGCGGGGGACGGATCAGCCGCTCCTTTAACCTGAATCAGCACCGGGGAACCAACTTTCCGGGTTTGTCGGGAATTGACTTCGCTCTCTTAGCTGGCCTCATCGCAGTGCTGGTAGTTGCAGGGCTAGTTTTAGGGATCATCCTGATGTACATAAGCAGCGTGATGCGGTTCATCCTGTTCGACAGCGTGATGGCGAAAGAATGCCACATCCGCGCGGGCTGGAGCCGCAGGCAGGGCCCGGGGTTGCGATATTTCTTGTGGAAGCTGATCTACCTGCTGGTTACTATTGGCGGTTTGATTGTGCTGGTTGGAATTCCAGCGGGGTTTGCCCTTGCGGCAGGATGGTTCAAGGAACCGAAGGAACACATGGTCCCCCTGGTGTTAGGGGGGATCCTCCTGTTTTTTGCGTTGCTGTTTTTTGTTTTTGTTCTGGCGGTCATTTTCGTGTTGACCAAGGATTTTGTGGTGCCGCAAATGGCTCTGGAGGATATCGGCGTGTTCGAGGGATGGCGCCGACTGTGGTGGATGATCAAGACCGAGAAGGGAGCATACGCGAGTTACATCGGAATGAAGATCGTGATGGCCATCGGAGCGGGGATCATCGTCGGAATTGCCACGGTGATCTTAGGGTTGATCATCGCGATACCTACGGTATTACTCAGCATCCTTGCGATCGTTACGGGGAAAACGGCCGGACTGAGTTGGAACGCGTACACGATAACCATCGCCGTCGTGGTGGGATGCATCTTGCTGGCCGGTTTCCTATATGTGATCGCGCTGATTTCGGTGCCCGTGATCGTGTTCTTTCCAGCATATTCCATCTATTTCTTCGCGGCGCGCTATCCCGCGTTGGGCGTGGCGCTCTACCCCGCGCCGCCTGCTCCCGCCGCGCCCCAGGTTCCTCCGGGGTCGGTCCCCCGGCCTCCGTATGAGCCTCCGCCATCGCCGCCTATACCCGATCCGATCGGCTAGAACTCACCGCTGTCGAGCCCGTCTAATCTTTCTTTGTCATTCTGAGCAACGCGAGGAATCCGCTGTTTGCCGGCGCTCTGCAGAAAGTAGAGGTCTCGCCAGTTCTCAGGCGATGGAACTCTCGCACCCCTCCAGGTGTCTGATGTTGCAGACGCGCGCGCGTGCTAAAGACGAAAGACAAACCGAGGAGCTTTCCATGTCGTTCTCAATGGCAGGCGGTGGTGCGCGCGGTCCCGAGATTAACGTCACGCCGCTGATCGACGTGCTGCTGACACTGATCATCGTCTTCATGGTGGTTGTGTCGATGGATAAAGAGCAGGGGGAAACAGCTCAAATTCCGCAACCAGATCAGAAACAGACGGCGCAGGCATCGCAATCGCGCACGGTCATCATTCAAGTCGTGTGGACGAAGGAAGATCAGACGCCGACGGTGAAGATCAATCAAGAGGATGTGCGGTGGGAAGATCTGGAGACGCGCCTCGCGAAGATTTACTTAACGCGTGCAGAGAAGGTGGTCTTCGTGCGCGGCGATGCCGACGTCGATTTTCAGTACGTAGCCGACGTGATCGACGTGGCGCATCACGCAGGCGTGCAGCGGGTAGGGCTGCTCACCATGGACCGGGAGGTTGCAGGGGAATAGGCGGATTGTGGAGGTTACTGGAGTGATCTACTGCTCGGCCCTGCGCGTTAGCAGAATGGGGGGCTCGGAACTGCATGCTCCCAAAACACACAAGATCAGTAAAGTGTTTTGCAGCATTGAAGCATCGGCGTTCGCCGCCGTGATGTTCGTACTGGTCATGGTAATGATGATCTCCGAATCTGAGCCTCACCACGGCTTTGCCGTCGACCTGCCGCAGGTCTCGCATGCCGTCTCCATGTCTGGGGTTAACCGGGAAGACGCGATGGTGATTGGAGTCAGGCGCGACGGTGCCGTTTACTTTGGCGCTGAGCGGGTCAGGTCCGATGAGTTGCCTTCGAAGATTCTCAATCGGTTGAAAAAGCGCGGCGTAGAAAGGAAGGTCTATATCTCGGTTGATCGGCGTGCCTGGTACGGCACGGTTAAGCAGGTACTCGTCGGCGTGCATTCTGCAGGAATTGAACGAGTTGCATTCCTGGCCGATCAGCCTCGGCGGGCATCGGACCTACGTTAATCTCAAGGTCCCTACCTCATTCCTCTAACTTCGTGCCCGATTCTTAATCCAAATCGGCGTCCCCAGGAATCCGAAAGCCTTCCGGATCTGATTTTCCAAAAAGCGCTGGTAAGAAAAGTGCAGCTTCACCGCGCGGTTCGTGAACAGCACAAACGTCGGCGGCGCAACCGAAGCCTGCGTCATGTAAAGAATCTTCACGCGCGAGCGCATGGGGACAGAAGCTCGCTCGAAATCCACCGTCTCGATGAAGCGGTTCATTGCGGAGGTAGAAACGCGCTTGCGGCGCTCGGTTGCAACTTGCTCAAGCAGCGGAAAGATTCTCTCCGTTCCTTTGCCAGTATTGGCCGAAATAAAGACGATGGGCGCGTAGTTCAGGAACTTGAGATCGTGGCGCAGGCGTTCTTCGTAAAGGTCGCGGTCGCCTGGGCGCTTGCTCTCCCGCATCCGCATGGCCTTCGACGGCCTGCCCGGCTTCAGAGCGCCGCCCGTAACGAGGTCCCACTTGTTCACCACGATGATCATGGAGCGCCCACTCTCATGAGCGTAGCCGGCGATAGCAGCGTCGAGCTGGCTCACTCCTTCGGTGGCGTCGATCACCAGCAGCGCAATGTCAGCGCCTTCCAGATGCTTGCGCGCCATCACGACCGAAAGCTTTTCCGCCATCAGGTGAGTTTTGCCCTTGCGGCGAATGCCCGCGGTGTCGATGAAGCGGAAGCAGCGTCCATCTCGTTCAACAATTTCGTCGACCGCGTCGCGAGTGGTGCCGGGGATTGGTGAAACGATCGCCCGGTCAGAAGCGGTCAGGCAATTCAGCAGCGTGGATTTGCCCACGTTGGGATGGCCGATAATTGCAACCTTGGTTTCGTAAACCGTTTGAGCTTCGCCCTCTCCGTCAGTTCCTCCCTCAGCCTCGGTCGCCGTCGTTTCCTCGGCGAGCTCGGCGGCCTCCGAGGTAGCTTCTTCTTTAGACGGCAGGACTTCCAGCACCGCATCCAGCAAATCATCGATCCCGCGCCCATGTTCGGCGGAAATAGGAAACATCCGCTTGATTCCCAAGCGATGGAATTCATCCACGATGTGTGCCTGCTTTTCGGTATCAGCCTTGTTGACCGCGAGAAACAGCGGGCGTCCGGTCTTGCGCAGCAGGCGCACGAGTTCCAGGTCGGGCCCGGCAATTGCGGCGCGACCATCGACCACCATAACGATGGCGGCAGCTTCATCGAACGCGACTCTGGCCTGCCGGAAAATCTCCGCCGGTATGAAATCCTTTTCTTCAGGGAGAATGCCGCCAGTGTCGATGATGCGCATGCGCCGCCCGCGCCACTCGGCGTCGCCATAGAGGCGGTCACGGGTGATGCCGGGCTCGTCGCCGACGATGGCGCGCCGCGAGCCGACGATGCGATTGAACAACGTGGACTTGCCCACGTTGGGCCGGCCTACGATGGCGAGCGTGGGAACGCCCGCCGCGGTGGTGGCGAGAGTGCTGGTCGAGTTGTAGGTGGGTTGCGTCAAAGTGAGGCAAGCGAGTACTAAAGCCGGGACCTGTTTATTATAGAGACTCCCGTGCCTTTGAGTTCCCAACCCGTGTCTCCTGCAACACCAGGCAGTCCCGCGGCCAGCGGAAAAAACGCTTCTTTGTACCAATTCTTTGCTCCCGGAGGAGTGCTGGCACGCACGCATCCCGCATACGAGTTTCGGCGCGGTCAGTTGCAGATGGCACAGGCGGTGGAGCAGGCGCTGGAAGAAAAGCGGCATCTGATCGTCGAGGCCGGTACTGGCACCGGAAAGACGCTCGCCTACCTGATGCCGGTGATCCGCTCGGGCAAGCGAGTGATCATCTCGACTGGCACAAAGAATCTGCAGGAACAACTTTTCTACAAAGACATCCCTTTCCTGGAGCAGGCGCTGTTTGGGAACAATGCGGGGACAGCCGCCTCGGCTGTCCAGGCTGAACACAGCCCCGGCCGCCTTTCCGTCTGTTACATGAAAGGCCGCAACAATTATCTGTGCCGCAAGAAGCTCTACGACCTCACCGACCAGCCGGTGCTCAGCGGTCTCGAGGAGATTGAGCAATATCGCGCGATTGCTGCGTGGGAGAAGGCGACCGCAACCGGCGACCGTGCGGAACTGGCCGATCTTCCCGAAGCCAGCGCGCTCTGGCACAAGCTCGACGCGCGCTCGGACGCGTGCATCGGCCAGAAGTGCAGCGAATGGGAGCGTTGCTTCATCACCGAAATGCGCCGCCGGGGGATGGAAAGCGACATCATTATCGTCAATCATCATCTGTTCTTCGCCGATCTCGCCATCAAGCTTCAGGCCGAAGGCGCGCCCGATGCGGGGATTCTGCCCGAAGCGGCAGCAGTCATTTTCGACGAAGCCCACGAACTGGAAGATGTGGCCGGAAACTACTTCGGAATCTCCGTGAGCAACTTGCGTGTGGAGGATCTGGCGCGGGATGTGGAATCGTCGTTGCAGCATAACCGAATGCTTTCGGCGTCGCTTTCGGGAGCGCTCGGCAGTTTGCGGGAGCGCTCGCAGTTCTTCTTCTCGCTGCTTCCCCCGGGAGATGGACGCTTTGCCTTCGAGACGCGGCGGGAATTTCTGGAAGAAAACGGGGATGAGTTCCTCGCACTGAATCAGTCACTTGCCCGACTCGCCGGCGAACTGGAAGGTCTGCCGCAGAAGCCGGAGGAGATTTTCAACTTCGTGCGGCGAGCGCAAGAGATTCAAGTGCAGCTCGGCTTCGCCATGGAGTCAGACGATCGCAACACTGTGTTCTGGATCGAACGGCGGGGCGGAAGAATGAACTCACCACAGGGGCATCGAGGTGCAGCAAAAACAAGAGAGGGCTTTTCAGGGCGGCAGAATGTCTTTCTCCAGGCTACCCCGATCGACGTCGGCCCGATCCTTCGCGAATGTTTGTGGTCGAAGCTGGAGTGCGCGGTCCTCACATCCGCTACGCTCGCCGTCGGCGGCGGATTCGAGTACATCCGGCAGCGCCTGGGTTTGGAGCATGCGCGCGAGTCGGTACTGCCTTCGCACTTTGATTACGAGAATCAGGCTTTATTCTATGTCCCGCCCGATCTGCCTGACGCGCGCACGCCCCAGTTTACGGCTAAGGCAGCGGAGCGCATTCGCCAGCTGTTGGAGATCACCCGTGGACGGGCCTTCGTGCTTTTCACCAGCTATGCGCAGATGAATGAGGTTTACCAGCGGCTGCTCGGCGAGTTGGAGTTCCCCATGCTGCGGCAGGGCGACGCGCCGAAAAGCGCGCTGCTCGAGGAGTTCCGCCTGACGCCGAATGCCGTGCTGTTTGCAACATCGTCATTCTGGCAGGGCGTGGACGTGCAAGGCGAGCAGTTGAGTTGCGTAATCATCGATCGCCTGCCTTTTGCCGTGCCCAGCGATCCAGTCGTAGCTGCGCGGGTGAAGGCGATTGACGCCGATGGAGGCAATGCATTTTTTCAATATCAGGTTCCGGCCGCGGTGATCACTCTGAAACAGGGTTTCGGGCGACTGATTCGGTCACTGCAGGATCGCGGCTTATTGGTGCTGCTCGATAACCGCATCCTCAAGAAACAATACGGGCGAGTGTTTATCGAGAGCCTGCCGAACTACAGGAAGACCACGGAGATGCGGGTGGTGGAAGAGTTCTTCGGCGTGCACTGAATTTGGGCTAACTCAACTACGCGAGCACCCCTCCAAACGCACCGCCATTACACGTACTCCCGCTCAGCCCGCCGAATCGCCCGATACCGTTCAAACACTTTCTTATCGCTTTCCAGTCCCAGGGCCGAACGGATCGAACTTCCCCGGAAAGTGTGCAGCATCATCTTCCAGCCTTGCAGCAGAACGAACCCGGGGTCATGCTTAAGCGCGGCCGGGATGTGGTGAACCTTCATCCAGCGCTCGGCCTTCCAGCGCATGAATTCCACTTCTTCGGCGGGCAGATGCTCGGTGCGTACCACGGCCGTAGTGCCGTCGTATTCCTCGAGTCGCTCATTCATGATCAGGCCTTGATCGCGAAAGTCTTTCGTCATCGGCGTGCGCGGATACGGCGTTGGATGCTGAATGTAGGGCCAGTCCACATAACGGCGGGCAAATTCCAAGTTCGCTTCGATAGACTCGCGCGTGTCGGCCGGACTGCCTACGATCAATCCGCCCACCACAAACATCTGATTGCGACGGATGTAATCGATGGCTTTGAGCGTGGCGTTGCCTGTGTTGTGGCCGTTGGTGCGTTCAGTGTTCTTGGCCGAGGCCTTCAGGAATTCCAAATCATTTTCGAGGATATTCTCGATGCCCAGAAACACGTAGCGAAACCCCGCCCGTCGCATGAGCGGCGCAAGAGTTTCACCGTGATTGGCGATGGCCGAGGTCATGGCCTGCACGAAGTAGTCGATCTTGTGCAGTCCGGCAGCAATAATGGCCTCGCACAAAGCCTCGAAGCGCTTAACGTTCAACGTAATGTTGTCGTCGACCAGAAAAATCGTTCGGGCTCCGTGGTCGTAGGCGTCGCGAATGTCGGCCAGCACGCGGTCGAAGGAATAAGTATGGAAGTTGCGGCCCCGCATCTCGATGATCGAGCAGAAACTGCAATCAAAAGTGCACCCGCGCGAGGTCTCGATTACGTCCACCTGCCGGCCCAGCAGCGTGTATCCCTTGAGCACCCGCGCATCGCGCTTCGGCTGCCGGATTTCGCTGTCCTCGAGGCGGTGCGGCGGTCGGGCCGGGTTGTGCACCCAGCTCTCGTTGCTCCGGTAGGAAAGGCCGCCAATCTGCTCGAACCCGGAGCCTTGCTCCAGCGCGCGCAGCAGTTCGCGGAAGGTCACTTCTCCCTCGCTGCGCACCAGATAGTCGACGCCCATATCTTCATAAGCTTCCGGAGCAAGGCTCGGATCGTAGCCGCCCACCACGATCTTCACACCCGGCTGCAGAGAGCGCACCAGGTCAATAATGCGACCGGCGGTGCGCCGCTGAAACGTCATAATGGAGAGTCCGACGACTTCCGGGTTAAGCTCGCGGACCAACTGGGTGACAGTTTCACGAACCTGGCGGTGAACCAGGATCAAATCAGCCACCGCCACGCGGTGATGCGGATCAACGTTTCCCGCCAGCGACGTCAGCGCACCATTAGGCATGCGGATCGCGACCGGTGGCATGTGTTCGAAGGAATCTGGCATCGAAAGCAACAGGACGTTCATGTGCACCTGTCCTTACGGCTTCGCAGTGATCCCGCCGGCGCGGGTCGAACCCAATAGCGAAGCGAATGGTCGTAATTGTAACGCAGAGCCCGACCGAAATATCGCACGGGGTAAACCCCGAGGGTACCCCATCGCCCACTACGGGTCTTTGCCCGAATTGGTCCTCTATTTCTGCTCTTCTGCCATCCCCGGACTCGGCAATACCCCCACCACGATCCCCGAAGCTTCGCCCTTAACGTGGTACACACGTTCCGTGGCCTTCACAAAGTCCGTGGGCTTGGCGTCGGGAATGTTGACGAAGCTCTGCGGATTGCGGTCGGTGAGTGGGAACCAGGAACTCTGAATCTGCACCATGATGCGGTGTCCACGGCGGAAGGTGTGATTGACATCCTGCATGTGGAAGTCGATCTCCTCGACCTTGCCGGGAGTGAAGGCCTCCGGCTTTTCGAAACTGTGGCGAAACTTTCCGCGGAAAGGCTCGCCCCGCACCAGTTGCTGATATCCACCCATAGTGAAAGAGGGCGGAGGCACGTCGGTTCGCGGTTTATCTTTGTCTTCCGGTCTGGGTTGATCGAGCTTGCTGTCGGGATAGTCGGTGGGATACACGTCGATCAGCTTCACGTCCCAATCAGAATCGGTTCCGCTGGTGGAAACGAAAAGCCGCGGAGAGATTGGCCCGGCAACGGTCACGTCTTCCTGCAGCACCGGCGTTTCATAAACCAGAACATCGGTTCTGCTGGCCGCGAAGCGCTGATCCGAAAGCATGTATTCCTGCGGCACATTGGTCGCAACGTAATTCACAAAAGGCACCGGCTTAGCCGGATCGCTGACGTACTCGTCGAAATCGGATGAGTCGGAAGCCGGTGGATCGAAGGAAAGCCCGCCACCCGCGCGGAAATAGAGAGTCTTCGCTTCAGCCTCTTTCGGAGGCCACTCCGAGTAGCGCCTCCAAACATTCGTGCCGGTCTCGAAAACGAATGCTTTCGGCAGTTTCGCGTCGCTGTTGCCTTTGAGGTACTGCTCGAAAAACGGAAACAGGATGTTCTTGCGGTAATAGTCTCCAGTCTTGAAGGCGAACTCCACGCGCCCCAAATGATCCCCGTCGTAGCGCCCCCACCCCCCGTGCACCCAGGGCCCGACCACCAGCGCATTGAAGATTCCAGAGTTGTTCTTGTCGATGGCGTGGAACGTGCTAAACGGACCTTGCAGGTCCTCGGCATCGAACCATCCTCCCACGGTCAGCACAGCGCAGTGAATGTTCTTCATATGCGGCGCCAGATTGCGCGCCTTCCAGTAATCGTCGTAGGTGTCGTGGTGCATCTGGTCATCAAAGAGTGCGCTCTTGCCTTCAAGATACTTTGAAAGATTTCCGATCGGCCCCACCTTCAGGTAAAACTCATAACCGTCTTTCGTGCCGTAATCGAAGGGTACCGGCGTCTTCGGCGGCAGTTGCGGGTTCTCCTGCGGCTTAAACGAACTGTAGAACCCGAAGTTGGCATTCAGCATGAATGCCCCGCCATGGTAGGCATCGTCGCCCATGAAAAGATCGGTCATGGGAGCCTCAGGCGATGCCGCCTTGAGCGCCGGATGCGAGTCGATGATGCTGGCCGAGGTGAAGAATCCAGGATAGGAAATTCCCCAGATGCCGGCGTTACCGTTGTTATTGGGGATGTTCTTGAGCAGCCAGTCGATGGTGTCGTACATGTCACTGGCGTCGTCCACGTCTTGCTTGGATTTCTTGTTGTCGATGTGTGGACGCATCTCGATGAACGTACCCTCCGACATGTATCGCCCGCGCACATCCTGATTGACGAAAATGTATCCCGCCTTGTCGAACTCGGGCGACGGCCCGAGTCGCGTGCGATACAGGTCCACGCCATAAGGAGCCACACTGTAAGGAGTTCGATTGATCAGAAATGGGTAAGCGCGAGAGGTATCCTTGGGAACATATATCGAGGTGAAAAGATGCACTCCGTCGCGCATCGGAATTCTGTACTCGTACTTCGTATAGTGCTGCTTGACGTCGTACTCCGGCTCGGGCTGGCTCTGGGCGGAAAGATTGGCGGTTATCGCCGCCGTGACGAGAATCAGGACTGACAGCTTGCGACGCATAAATGCTCCTTGGTTCAGGCTTGGTCAGGGAGAAAGAGACGAATAGGCAAACTATCTTTAGAGGCAGTCGACAGTCAAGCTGAACTGCGTCCCTGCGCGTTACAATGGATGTTTCGCGATGGAGCGCGGTCCGGCCTGTATTGAAGCGGAGGCGCCGAGGGATGCATGTTCGAAGTAACGGTTGACGATACTTTTGCCGCGGGACACTACCTGCGCAACTACAAGGGCAAGTGCGAGAATCCGCACGGACATAACTACAAGATTCGGGTCACCCTCGCCGGCGCCGAACTCGACAAAGCCGGGTTATTGCTCGATTTTAAAGACCTGCGCGAAGTGATGAGGCATGTGATCGAGCGCCTCGATCACCAGATGATCAACGACATTGAGCCCTTTACCGTCATCAACCCCTCGGCGGAAAACCTGGCCAAGTATTTCTATGACGAGTCGAACACCCGGCTAAAGAGTGTGACCAACGGCCGCGTGCGAGTGAAAGATGTAACCGTGTTTGAAACCGACACCACGACAGCGAAGTACAGCGAGTAGCAGTCGCCAATGGCCAGTGATCAGCGGCCAGCAATCAGACTCGGTCGGCATGAATCTACAGCCAGCCGCTGGCTTTCTGGCCACTGATCACTGGCGACTGGCCACTGTTCCATGCAGATAACCGAAATCTACAAGTCGCTGCAGGGTGAATCAACGCATGCCGGCCTGCCGTGTGTCTTCGTGCGCCTGACCGGATGCAATCTCCGCTGCTCCTGGTGCGACAGCGAGTACACATTCCAAGGCGGCCACAAGATGACTTCGGAGGAAGTCCGGCACGAAGTAAAGCGCCTCAGTCCCAACGGTGGATTAGTGGAAATCACTGGCGGGGAGCCTATGCTGCAAGAGCGGGAACTGGTGCCTCTGATGCGGCAGTTGCTGGAATCCGGATATCGATTGCTGCTCGAAACCAGCGGCGAGCGGCCACTCGAGCATGTGCCCGCGGAAGTCATCAAGATCGTGGATGTAAAGTGTCCGAATTCAGGCGAGGCTGATACATTTCGCAGCGAGAATCTCATAACCCTGACTGCGAACGATGAAGTCAAGTTTGTCCTGACCGGGCGGACAGATTATGAGTTCGCCCGCGACTTCACATTCCGGCATCGTCTCGCGGAGCGCGTGAATGCGGTCCTGTTCTCCCCGGCTTTTCGCAAGGACGCCACCGGCGCGCGGGACAGTTCGCATTGCTTACTCGATCCCCAGGAATTAGCTGAGTGGATGCTCGCTGATGACGTTCCAGCGCGCCTCGGACTGCAGCTTCACAAGTTCATCTGGGACCCGGCCTTGAAGGGCGTTTAGGAGCCTGATTCGAATCTCATGACACGCTCAGCCAAACGCGCTGTCGTTCTGCTCAGCGGAGGCATGGACTCCTGCGTCTGCGCAGCCCTGGCCGCCCGCGACTATACTGCCGCGGCGCTGCACGTGAGCTACGGTCAGCGCACCGAAGACCGCGAGCGTCAATCCTTCCTGGCAATTTGCCAGCGCCTCAACATTCACGACAAACTTCTGGTGCGCAACGAGGCTCTACGCGCCATTGGAGGTTCGGCGCTTACTGACGAATCTATCGCCGTTCCCGCCGGAGACCCAGCTGCTCACACGCCTGGCCACGATTTGCCTGGCGATGACTTGCCGAGCCATGACTTGCCTGGCCACGACATCCCCGTCACGTACGTGCCCTTCCGCAACGCGCATTTCCTGGCCGTTGCCGTAAGCTGGGCCGAGGTCCTGGGAGCCGAGAAAGTCTACATCGGCGCTGTGGAACAAGACAGTTCAGGCTATCCCGATTGCCGTCCCGCGTACTATGAAGCATTCAATCAGGTGATCAAGGCGGGCACGAAAGATGGAATCATCGAAATCGTCACCCCGCTCATCCACCTGCGCAAAGCCGAAATTGTGCGCTTGGGCCTTGAATTGGGCGCGCCATTCCATTTAACTTGGTCATGCTACAGCCGCCAGGATCAGGCCTGCGGCGTCTGCGACAGCTGCGTGTTGCGGCTGCGGGCGTTTGCGGCTGCGGGTGACGTCGATCCGATTCCATATGCGACAATGGGCCAGATTATTTGAACTTTGATCGTTACTTATTCAATCGAAGCTTGTTCATTCGCGCCGACGCAGGATGGGCTGGTTTTTCATCGACCATCAGAAGTCAGCACTCAAATTTGATTTTGCCCGGGGAGGCCAACATGAAGAAGCATTTTGCAGTGTTCGTTTTCGTCGTCTTGATGCTGGGACTGTGTGTGCCTCCAGGCTTTTCCCAGGCTTCCGGAACCGTCAAGGGAGTGTGCAAGGACGTTCAAGGCAATCTCATCGTTGACGGAGTAGTGGTGTTCGTCAACCAGGAGAATGGCCAGAAATACACCCTCAAAACCAATAAGAAGGGCGAGTATTTCTCCCTGGGCATTAGCGCGGGAAACAATTATACCGTCACGTTATACCGGACCGCGGACGACGCCAAAGCCAACAAGGAACTTTTCCACTACGCTAAAGTTCAGATAACGCTGGGTGACAACACTCCGCTCGACTTCGACCTGCAGAAAGAACAGCAGAAAGCCGCTCAGGGCGTAGGCTTGACTCCGGAGCAAATCAAAGAGAGGCAGGAGGCCGCGGAGAAAGTAAATAAGGAAAACACCACGATTAAGACCCTGAACGAAAAGATCGTCGCGGCCAACACTGCGATGAAGGCAGGAGACTTCGACACCGCTATCAGCACGTTAACCGAAGCACTCCAGGTGGATACGACCCACGACGTAATCTGGGCGCAACTCGGGGATGCCAATCGCGGTTCGGCATTAAAGCAGACGGATCCGGCCGAGAAGACCAAACGCTTGCAGGAGGCGGTCACCGACTACCAGAAGGCTATCGATATCAAGCAGAAGGCCATGGACGCCGCCACCGCCAAGAAGCCCGACGACAACAGCAGGCTGGCGGAGTATTACAACCACTTGGGGGATGTCGCCGCGAGGGCCGGTAAGCTCGACGACGCCGTGAAGGCCTATTCCCAGGCGGCGCAGATAAATCCTGAAGGCGCCGCAGGCTATTACTACAATGCCGGCGCAGTGCTCACCAACGCGGGCAAGGTCGATGACGCCATCGCCGCCTTTGACAAATGCATCGCGGCCGATCCCAACAAGGCCGATGCCTATTACCAGAAAGGCGTGAACATGATCGGCAAGGCAACCCTCCAGGGAGACAAGATGGTCGCCCCCCCAGGCACGGCTGAGGCTTTCCAGAAGTACCTGGAACTCCAGCCTGCTGGCCCGTACGCCGACGTGGCTAAGCAGATGCTGACCAGCATTGGGGCTTCCGTGGAAACCGGCTTCGGCACGAAAAAGAAGGGCGCCAAGAACTAAATTCAGTGGCGTTTGCTTGTGCAATCTTGGTAGGCCCTGCGGATCTTACGGCCGCGATCAAGTATAAGGACACGATCGAGCGCCCTGATCAAAAACTCCGCAAGTTGCATTTTGGGGGCGATATGAGAGTGAGATTCGCAGCGGCAGCCGCGATGATGAGTCTCGCACTAATACCAATGATGACTGTCGCAGCCCAACAGGAGATGCACGTGGTCCATGCCAAAGGTTCTTTCGACGTCAAGATGATCCCCGCCGAACCAACCGACTTCGAGAAAGCGAACGACATTATTCGGTTCACATCCGACAAGACTTGGCACGGTGACTTCGAAGGCGTCAGCCAAGGAGAAATGATCACCGGCTCGACCGCGAGCACTGGCTCCATGGCTTATGTTGCGATTGAGCGCATGACAGGCAAGCTTAACGGCCGACAGGGTAGCTTCACCTTCTCGCACCGCGCCACCATGATGAAAGGCGACGCCCCCTCTGCGGGAGAGCTGAGCGTGACGGTTGTACCTAATTCCGGCACTGGAGAGCTGAAGGGACTCACGGGCTCCCTCATGATCCATATCGACGCTCAGGGTAAACACACCTGGACCTTCGATTATTCGCTCCCTTAGCCGTTTTCGCGTGGGCGCGCGTCAAGTGTCTTAACCCGCCAAATGGGGCACAAACGGGCACACCCCGCTAGCAACCCGTATCCCCCAAGCCCAGGATTCGCTCAGTCGGCAGGTTCGCAGGGAACGTCGCCGGTCTCTGATCCAGGTTCAGGTTGCTCCTCGAGCAGGCGGTCCAGTTCGGCGCGAGTTCGGCTGATAAGGGTTGCGGCGAACTGGCGGGCTGACTTCTGTCGCTCCGCTGACAGATCCTTCACTCGCATGTTCAGCAAAACGACATCGTCCTCGAATCGGCGCAAGGTTTTCTGTACGCGGGCGATGCGGTAAGAGGCAGGAAGCATAGTAATGGCTCTCCAGTTATCCCACCAGATTGCCATGCGCAGGCGCAGCCACAAAGTTACAAAGTGAATACCTGGGAAAGACTGGGCTTATTGAATTGATTCGGAAGGGCCTGAGCCTGCCAGCATCCCTTTGGCGCCGGGAAGCTGTTTTTCCATCTGCTCGTTGAGCCACTTCTCGAGCAGTTCCTGAGA
>DATHMS010000201.1:0-11024 GCA_035486795.1 Candidatus Sulfotelmatobacter sp.
CCCTTCGGAGACATGGACGCCAACTACTCCAACAGCAGCTCGGTCTATCACGGCTTCAGCGCAAACCTACGCAAGCGCTTCAACCGCCACTACGAATTCCTGGCTTCCTACACCTGGTCGCACGCCATCGACGACTCGACCGACTTGGAGTCCACGCTGACTCCTCAGGACAGCTACTACCCGGCCCTGGATCGCTCCAACTCCTTGTTTGATCAGCGCCATCGCTTTGTCTTCAGCGGTGTCTACCAGAGCGGCAAACTTGGCGGCCACAGTTTCGGCAGCAAGTTCTTCAGTGATTGGACCTTCGCCCCCATCATCGAGGTTGGGTCCGGCCGGCCTTTTAACATCATTACGGGCGACGGCGACAACCTTCAGTTGTCGTCGCTTACAGGTCGCCCGAACATAACCGTCGACCCGGCCTGCGGCCCGGTGTATCCCAGCAAGTATTCGCCCAGCGGCACTCTTCAGGAGCCCTGCATTAACGGCTTCATCGCCACGCAAACGATTCCCACTCTGCTGCAGCTCGATGGCAACCTAGGCCGCAATGCCGGAGTTCAGCCCTGGACGGTCTTCAACGACGTGCGCTTCGCGAAGCGCATTTACTTCGGCGAGCGCTTCAACATGGACTTCATTACCGACATGTTTAACATCGCCAACCGCTACAATGTGGCCGCCGTCAGCCCGCTCTTTACCAATGCGGGTCAAGCCACGGCTGCCTACGATCCTCGTCAGTTCCAGTTCGCGCTGAAGTTCAATTGGTGATCTGGACTCCGCGAACCGCGGAGTCCGGAGTCCTGTTGCCTGGGGCTGGCAGGAGCCTGAAAGCCGCAGCCCTAAGCCCGCTTCCCGGTGTTACACTTTTCTTTCACCCATCCTTGGCGCTTGCCGGAGTAACCTCCCTAATGTCCCAACCCCTTATGCCCACCCCGCGGACCCGTGTGGTCCGCGAACCTCATCGTGCGGTTTATGATCGTGAAACTGCGTACCGCATTCTCGACGAAGGCTTCCTTTGCCACGTCGGTTTCGTCGTCGACGGCCAGCCTTTCGTGATTCCCACCTCCTACGGACGCAAAGACGCGAATCTCTATATTCACGGCTCCGCCGCCAGCCGCATGCTGCGCCAGATGAAGGAAAGCGTTCCCGTCTGCATTACCGTGACCTTACTCGACGGACTCGTACTCGCCCGCTCCGTCTTCAATCACTCTATGAATTACCGTTCGGTGGTAGTCCTCGGAAAAGCGACTCTGGTGGATGATCCGGAAGAAAAACTCGCGGCCTTGCGTCTTCTTTCTGAGCACATACTCCCTGGCCGCTGGGCCGATTCCCGCCAACCCAACGCAAGTGAGTTGAAACAAACCTCGGTCTTGCGATTGCCTATCGAAGAATTCTCCGCCAAGGTCAGAGTCGGCCCGGCCATCGACGATGAAGAAGATTATTCTTTTCCCACCTGGGCCGGAGTTATACCGCTGGAAATGGTGGCTGGCGCTCCGATCGATGATGCGCGGCTCGATCCTGTGCGGGAAATTCCGGCTTACGCAAAACACTACACGAGAAAGCGATAAGTTTGGGTTTCCCGATTGAGCGGTTTCGTCGATTGTGTGTAACATTTGGTGCCATGAAACCGCTCCAAGGCCGTGTCGCTCTCGTCGCCGGCGCCACGCGCGGCGCTGGACGCGGCATCGCCTGCGCTCTCGGCGAAGCTGGCGCTACCGTCTACTGCTCGGGACGCAGCGTGCACGGAAAACCCGCCACCGAGGGCCGCCGCGAGACTATCAACCAAACAGCCGAGATGGTCACGGCCCGCGGCGGCAAAGGCATCGCGATCCGCTGCGATCACACCAAGGAAAGTGATGTCAAGAAACTTGTCGGCCGAATCCAGCGTGAGCAGAAGGGCAAGCTCGATATCCTGGTCAACGACGTCTGGGGCGGCGATGCGCTCACCGAGTTCGGCAAGACTTTCTGGAAGCTTTCGCTCGACAAGGGACTGGCCATGCTGCAGCAGGCTGTACATTCGCACATCATCACCAGTCGCTATGCGGTGCCGCTGATGATCGAACACGCGAAAACCAAGAAAGGCAGGGGACTGATCGTCGAGATCACCGACGGGGACTTCTTTGGCTACCGCGGCAACCTGTTCTACGACCTGGTGAAGATTTCTGTGATCCGGCTGGCCATGGCTATGGCCTACGAACTGCGCAAGACGAGGATCACCGCCTTCGCCGTTACCCCTGGATTCCTGCGCTCCGAGGCCATGCTGGATAACTTCGGCGTCAAAGAAGAGAACTGGCACGACGCCGGGAAAAAGGATCCCAACTTCCTGCATTCGGAAACACCGTTGTTTGTGGGACGAGCCATCGCCGCCCTGGCATCCGACCCGAACGTCAAGAAGAAGTCCGGGCAAGTCCTCAGTTCATGGAATCTTTCCGACGAATACGGCTTCACCGATTCCGACGGCAGTCGCCCGCACTGGGGACACCACTCCGCCAAGACTTATGGGACCTGGAAGAAATTCGATGCCACCCTGTACAGCTATTTCTGGGAGAGCCCAATGTCGGTGGTCTTCCCCGACTGGCCATGAGGACAGGTTATGACCCGCGACGCCAGTCGCTACGCCGTGAATTTCCGAACTTCGTCAGATTTTGAAATCCGCGGGGAGTGTGTCGGCTACTGCTCTTGTCGATGGCACCACCTCTTACGGAATGAGCAGCAGCTTCCCCGTCGTCTTCCGCCCTTCCAAATCGCGATGCGCTCGCAGCGCCTCGGCCAGCGGATACGTGTGCTCGATGCGCAGCTTGAGCTTTCCCCCAGTGATCATGCCGAACACCGCTCCCGACCGCGCCACCAGTTCCTCGCGCGTGGCGATATAGTTCACCAGCGTGGGCCGGGTTACATAAAGCGATCCCTTTTGCGACAACACCACTAAGTCAAACGGTGGAACCGCTCCGCTCGAGCCGCCGAACAGCACCATCATTCCTCGCGGCCGCAAGATGTTCAGTCCCTTCTCAAATGTCGTCTTGCCCACGGAGTCGTAAACCACATCCACACCTTTGCCACCGGTCATCCGCTTGGTTTCGGCTTCGAAGTCGGCTTGCGTGTATAGGATCACCTCGTCCGCGCCTGCTCCCCGCGCGAGCTTCGCCTTCTCATCGGTAGAGACCGTCGCGATCACGTGCGCCCCGATGTTATGCGCCATCTGTACCAGGAGCAGTCCCACGCCGCCCGCGGCGGCATGTACTAGCGCTGTCTCGCCGCGTTTCAGTGGATAGGTATCGTGCGATAAGTAATGCGCCGTCATGCCCTGCAGCATCGCTGCAGCCGCCTGCTCATCGCTCACTCCCTGTGGAATGGGCACCAGTCGGTCCGCCGGCACCGCTTCAAATTCCGCATACGACCCCAACAGGCCGCTCCAGGCCACGCGATCCCCCGCCTTCACTGACTTCGCGTCCGCGCCAACCGCAGTCACCACGCCTGCCCCTTCCTGCCCCAAAACAAGCGGCAACGGCGCTTTGTACCGCCCCTCGCGGAAGTAGCAATCGATAAAGTTCACCCCCGAGGCAGCCAGCTTCACCACCGCTTCATTCGCCTTCGGCTGGGGCACTGGCAACTCCACCATTTCCATTACTTCCGGTCCGCCGACTTGCTTCACCTGAATGGCTTTCATGCTTGCCTTGGATTCGCTCCTCGAAACAAAAGATTCCGATTCGCTGCCCGAGCGGTTGGGTCCCCAGGCTGACGCTTTATTTCCTGAACGGCTAGTTAAAGATATGGATGCAGCGTGTCCCGCTGACTCGGACTCATCGCGTTCGTGGTAATTCTTTCGCTCGATGCTAACTTCAATTGGAACTTTCTTTCAAACCCTTCCCCAGCACCCGTCTATCTAAAATCATTTCGGCGACTATTAGGTCCGGTGCCGAAAGTAACCGGAGCAGTTTCTTTTCGGCGTTGACCCGAGGCAGACCGCGGGGTACGATTTTTGATAGAATTCGCCGGACTTTAACCCCAGGGAGCAATCCGTATCTCATAGAGAAATATGCGAGTTGCAAAACTCCAAGTGCGGATTGCGATGCTCGCTGCTCTGGCCCTGTCGGTTTCCTCCTGCCAGACGGCCCAAAAACCAGCTTCCCTGGTGCCCGCCAAAACTGCCCCGGCGTTGACCACCAAAGCGTCGGCGGCACCGCAGACCCAGCCAACTCCACCGCCGGCAAGCACTCAGAAGCCAGCGCAAGTCCAATCTCAATCCGCGGCTCAATCCCCGGATCAATCTCCACCTCGCGTCGAGACCAAGCCAGAATCTTCATCTCCCTTGCCGGCGCCCACATCGGACCCTGTGTCTGATCTCATCACTGGCGTAGAAAAAAACTATCAGGCCGGATTGAGCGCCTACCAGGCAGGCCAGACCGACACAGCCAAACAGGATTTCGACAATGCGTTGAATGCCTTGCTCGAAAGCAACCTCGATATCCGCTCCGACGACAGATTGGAGAAAGAGTTTGACCGCGTCGTGGAGGGCATCAACCACCTCGATCTCGACACCTTAGGGTTAGCGCCTGACTCCGATGCGCAGAAAACCGAGCCCGCGCCCATCGACGAAACTAACGACATCACCCTCTCCCCCGACGCCAAGGTAAGGGCCAAGGCTCAGGCGGAGATCAAGTCGACTCACTCTGACCTGCCGCTCATGATGACCGATCAGGTTGCCGGCTATATCAGCTACTTCTCCAATCGTGGACGCGGCATCTTCGAGCGCGCCTTTGCCCGCTCCGGCCGCTACCACGACATGATGGTCTCTATTCTTAAAGAAGAAGGCGTCCCCCAGGATCTCATCTACCTCGCCCAAGCCGAATCCGGATTTCATCCCCTGGCCGTTTCTCGCGTCGGCGCCCGCGGTATCTGGCAGTTCATGGGCAGCCGCGCCCGTGGCTACGGCCTGCAGCACAATATGTGGGTGGATGACCGCCAGGATCCCGAAAAATCCACTCGTGCCGCCGCCCGCCACTTAAGAGATCTTTACGCCCAGTTTGGTGACTGGTATCTCGCCATGGCCGCCTACAACTCCGGCCCCGGCACCGTGCAGGCTGCGGTCCGCCGCACTGGCTACGCCGATTTCTGGGAACTTTACCACCGCAACGTTCTCCCTAAAGAAACGCGCAACTACGTTCCCATTATTCTGGCCATGACCATCGTGAGCAAGAATCTGTCGCAGTACGGTTTCGACGATGTTTCCAGGGATGAGCCCGTATCCTACGACACGGTTACGGTGAACTATCCCGTGGATCTCCGTCTGGTAGCGGAATGCGTGGACGCCACTCCCGCTCAGCTACAGGAACTGAATCCCAGTCTGTTAAGGCTGACCACGCCTCGAGTAGGAACATTCTCGCTCCACCTGCCGCTGGGTTCAAAAGATCAGTATCAGACCGCCATCGCCGTCATACCGCCCGACATGCGCCTCTGGTGGCGCTATCACAAGGTTCAGCCCGGCGACACCCTGGCATCCGTGGCTCGTTCCTATCGCGTCACCGCTAAGTCGATTTTAACGGCCAATCATCTCGACGGCGCAGAACTCCAGGCCGATGTCATGATCGTCATCCCAATGGCGGTCGGCAAGCACCCGATCAGCGATACGGCGACCTACGCGCGCCGCATCACACGCTACCGGGTCCGCAAAGGCGACACAGTCGAAACCGTGGCCGAGAACTTCGGCGTCTCCGCTCAGATGGTCCGCCGCTGGAACGGCTTGCCCCGCGGCGATAGTCTGCGCGGAAGGAAGGTGCTGGCCCTGCACCTACCGGTTACGCCCAGCGCCGATTCAGCCTCAACCGCTTCCACCCCCCACCCCCGGAAGACGGCTCAAACCGCCAGCACGACGACCTCCGCTGAGAACTCAGCCGACGATCGCACTGGTGACGATCGCACTGGCGACGCTTCCGGCCAAATCACCGGACTCCGCCACACGGTTAAAAGTGGCGAGACCCTCTACTCGATCGCCGCCACCTACAAAACCACCGTCGCCGCCCTCAAACGCAGCAACGGCAACGTCGCCGTCCTCCGCCCCGGGATGATCCTGGTTGTCGAGCCCGGCCGTTAGCCCAAAGCCGAAGCCCCTACCTGCATCTGCTTCCCTTTTTCCAGCCTCGGTCCGCTCGAATCTTCTTCCATTCCGGCGTCTCGTGTGGTAACAGGATAGGCAGGGTGGATGTGACCACGGCCCTTGCCGTCTGCCGCAAACGTCGTGCTATAATCGCCCGCCGTTCCAGCACAAGTCTGGTGGTCTTTTAATTTCCCGTTCCCGGCAGCCTGGCGCAGCCGTTCCTGCGCCCGGAAGCCAACCAAGATCAGGAGGAGCAATGACGTTCTACGATCCCACACTTTACGGACGTGATGAAGAAGAGGAATTCGGCGACAGCGGCGCCTACAGCGAGTCGCTCGAAGAAGATTTCGAGGAGGAAGAAGAGGAGGAGGAAGAAGCTGGCCTGCCCGAACCAGCAATGAGCGAGCCGGTAATGCCCGCTCCGCCACCTCCCGCACCCAGACCCGCAGCTCCCGCCGGAGGAGGAGGCGGCGGCAGCAAGCCCGCTGCTAAGAAAAAAGCGGCAAAAAAGAAAGCAGCAAAGAAACCCGCCAGAAAAAGGAAGGCCAAGAAACCGGCGAAGAAGAAGAAAGCCGCAAAGAAGCCCGCGAAAAAGAAAAAGGCAAGAAAACCGGCAAAGAAAGCAAAGAAAAAAGCAAAGAAGCGCCGCCGCTAAAGGAAGCATCCGGATTTCAGGAACCGCGGCTCACGGGCCGCGGTTTCTCGGTTTCTGTGCGGGTCGTCACCAGCCGCGCGATACTCGTTACCGGGTACTGAGTACTAGCTACTTCCGACCCTCCACCGCCGCCCGGCACTTCCCATACAGCTCGAGCAAATGGGAAGCGTATTCCTCAGGCTTCGACGCTGAACCCGTGCCTTGAAAGCCTACACCAGAGGATGTGGTTCGTCCGTACCCCGTGGTCATTGCGACAAATTTCATCAGATCGAGCGCGATATCCTCATTGCGGCGCGCACTCCCATGCAAGGCTGGACCCTCATCCATAAGTCCTTCTCCTGAACCCGAAATATAAGGAAGTCCCTCGTCGTCTTCCGTGTCTTCCATATCTAAGTCTTCCATAGCCATGTCTTCCATGGTGTTCACAAAACTCCGCCAACGATAATAGCAGGGCCGGCGCCGTGCCGTCCGCTGGTCCACACACAGGTTTGTCTAACGTCGCATCAATCGCCGGCTGGCAATTGGAAATCCACTTCCGCAGTGCGCAGAAGCCTCACCATCAGCCACAGCGAAGCCACGAACAGGAACGGAGAAGAATAGAACCCTGGCCCCGGGCGGGGAAAGCTCACGGCAGCCACCGTGTGCCCCAGCATCGAGAACCAGGTGTGGCCCAGCCCGTTCAGGAACATGGTCACGGCATAAAGCCACGCCAGCGGCCGCAACCCAGGCATCCCGCGTGCCGCCACCGGGGCCAGGCAGAACAGCACTCCACAAGTCATGAGCAGCGCTCCCAGCCACTCCCGAAACTCGAATGTGGGCATGGGAAACCACATCCAGCGTTCTTGCAGGATGGTCACGGTTGGGTTATACACGGCCAGAAAGCCGTTTGAGGTTTCATCCACAATGTGCAGCGCGAATGCCACGCACAGCGCCAACCACGCGCTACCAAAACCCGGCGCTGAAAGTGCCGCTGCTTGCCTCATGGGATCGCCTATCCCACAAATTCTCAATCACCCACCGGACCCTTAGCAACGGAAAACCTGCCCTGCAAGCGCACGGATGGACGATGCAAGATCGCAGATGCAAGATGAACGATGCGAAATGGAAAACAAACGATGGTCGCAGGCATCCGCACTCCCCCGCCTTACCGCGCCACCTCACTCATCAGCGCCAGCAGGTTTCCCTCTGAGTCGCGGAAAAACGTCATCCACAAATCATGAGTGGGCATTTTCGCGATGACGTGCGGCTCCTCCTCAAAGCGCACTCCGCTTTCTTTCAGTTTGCCGTATGCCGCTTGAATGTCAGGCACAGAAAAGTACAGAACCGAGCTGGGATGGTCGAACTCCGGCTTCTCCGCCCGGTCCAGCATCAGCCGCACCCCTCCGCAATCGAAAAACGCCAGCGCCGGCGGGGCCTTGAACAGCAGCTTTAACCCGAGCTTGTCCTGATAGAAGACCGTCGCCCGCTCCACATCCTTTGCGTTGATGGCAATCTGGCCGAGCCGCGTAATTCCAATTCCAGTTGCAGTCGCGCTCATGTCGTTGACCTCCCGAGCTAGCTTAGCAGGGCAGGCCAAGCGACGATAGCTTTGGGGAGCCACCCATCCATTTTGCGATCAACGCTCGCGCACCCCTTGTCGCAGCAGCTTCCGGATTTCGGTGCGGTCCGACCCGCTCGTCTTCCGCAGGTTCTTTAAGTCGATCTTCAAGATCAAATGACCAAGCCGATCGGCGTCAGAATGACTTGAGTTTAGAGTTCCAACCATGCGTCGGCGATGTCGCCGCGATAGAAGCGGTCCGAGACAGCTTGCAGTTTCTGCTGCCGCGTGCCTTTCGAGGCCTTTTCCGACTCCACCAGTTTGCGAAAGGTGACCGCCATATCCGCCTGCCAGTTCACGCCGGTTTCAATCCTCGTCCCGCAGCCGGTGTCGATATACCAACTCGGGCCGCCAGCATCCAGAATGGCCAGCGTCGGCTGCACGACCTCCTCGAAGCTTTTAGTTCCGTAAAGTTTCAGCAGGGTAACGATCGCATCGATGGTGCTAGGAACGGCGGCTGCCTTAACGTCACCGTCCGGGATTCCGTGTTCCATGTACCACGCGATTGCTTTGGGATCGCGCGGAGCTTCTCCTTGTCCTTCAAGCAGTTTCACGTTTTTCTGGTCCGCGCTGTAAACCAGAATCGGAACCTCCCCACCCACGCAGAACGCACCTACATAGGTTACGGAGAGTGCCAGCAGAGTAGCGGCGCCTGCATCGGCGGCGTTCCCGCCCTGTTCCAGAATCTTGATGCCAGCCGCAGTAGCGGCAGGCCGACCGGAAACAACCACGCCCTGGCTGCCGGCGGCGACGCTCGGCCCTCGCCGGGCGACCGGCGTTTTAGTAGCCTGCGGCCAAGCCAAGGTCGCGAGTACAAGGAGAGAGACGGATGATATTGAAATGATCTTGCGCCTAACAGGTAATCTCCGTAGGAAAACTCGTGTAAGCTAGCAAAACCGCAATGTCCAACCAACACTTTGGTATGGATCGATACGCTCGTCCAATAGATTCGTCGTCGCCGTTCTCGCTTAATCGAGTTAACGATTAGCCGGAGAAATTATGAGCACTGCAATCACCGTCCCTGACCTCCCAGTCGAAACCGGAACTCGCGGGCACCATATTTGTAATGAGCACTCTATCGAAAGGAAACGTCAATGAACAGCGTACAAATCGACCAGAAGAGCTATGAGATGCCCCCGAAAGAAGGGATCAGCATCGCGCATTTTCTCACCGTCGCCGACGTCGAGCGATCGGCTCGCTACTACGAAAAGGTCTTCGGCGCTCGCATTCTGACCATGGGTGACGGCAACGCGCCTCCGTATCTTCAGCTTGCGAATATCTGGATGATTCTGAATGTTGGAGGCGGGCCCACCCCGGATAAGCCGACGGTAACGCTCAGCACCCCCGACCCGAATCATATCAACAGCTTTATGAATTTCCGCGTTGCAGATATTCAAGCATGCTACAAACTATGGAAAAGTCGAGGAGCGGAGTTCATCACGGAACCGATTCCCAAGTACGGCGAGATACGCTGCTACATCCGCGATCCTGACGGCTATATCATCGAGGTCGGACAGAGCACCAACGTCACCTACGGCTAACTCTCGGCCCGGATGGGATGCGGATTTCAACGGTTGCGGATGTCCGTTTCGGGCGTGCCGGGCTGCCGCGTCTGGCCGATACTGGGGCATTGATTGATACGTTCGTCCAATGGATTCATCGTCGCGCTTCTGCCAATCTACCTTGAACCGTCACCAGCTCTGACGTCGAAAGGAGTACCAAATGGTCGTCACAAACGAACTGAAAGAGACCACGCGCGTGACCGCACCTATCGCGTCGAACACGCCTGAGTCGAACACACTAAGTGTGAACGTTTTTACCGCCCCGGGAAAGACTATGGTCGGCGAGCGGCCAAAGCCTTTCGGCGAAGCGCTCGGCTTTGACCCGATCACGTCGACTTTAATCTTCGGCGAGTACGACGCGGTGCTGGTAGACGCAATGGGGACGGTGGCTGAGGCTGAGGCTCTCGCGAATTGGATTGCCCTTCACAACCGCAACTTGGAGACCATCTATATAACGCACGCCCATTTCGACCACTTCTACGGCCTGAGCATTCTGCTCGACCGTTTCCCGGGCGCTCGGGCGATCGCAACGCCCGAGGCGGTGAACGCCATGCAGATGTCGTTCTCTCCCCCAGTGGAGCGGTTGGCCCGCCGGCTCTTTCCTGGGCAAGTGCCCACCAAGTTGGTTCCACCTCAGCCCTATGAACACGACACGTTCACTCTCGAGGGCCACGAATTGCGCATCATCAAGCAGGGCCGTACCGATAGTCCGGATTCGACGTCGCTGTATGTCCCAGCGATCGGCCTGGTCGCCGCCGGCGACGTTGTGTACAACCAATGCCGCATGTACGTCGGCGACACCACCCCCGAGAGCCGAAAGAATTGGATCGCCGCGCTAGACCGGTTAGCAGCACTGAATCCGACGATGGTTGTCGCCGGTCACAAGAAGACTGGCGCGCCCGACTCTCCCTCCACCATCCAGGACACCAAGCGCTACCTCGAGGATTTCGATCGGCTCCAGAAAGCAGCGAAATCCGACCGGGAGCTGTTCGATCAGATGACGGAGCTGTATCCGCATTGGGTGGCCAATCAGTCGTGGCTGATGTTCGGATTCCCGGCGGCATAATATGCATTCAAGCGCGGTAGCCCGTACTTGCACACTTTGAAGGAAACTGCGGACAG
>DATHMS010000202.1:0-20455 GCA_035486795.1 Candidatus Sulfotelmatobacter sp.
ATCATACACTTTGCCCGTGTCAGGAAAGACATCGCGTCTGTCCTATGTTCCCCGCGCAGAAAGTTTCCCACAGCGTAACTAGCTACATCAGCTTGGTTTGGCTTCCGGTTCACCTCGCAACTGACACGAAAGTAACCTACCCAAGAAATCGACTCCGGGAGATGATGAGCTTCGGGCGCTCCCGTCAGGTCCGGAAGTAACCATCATGCCGCAGAAAATAATGGATGTTCTTATGCTCGGGCGCTGCTCCCACGAGTTCTCCTGGCCACGGCGCGGCGCAGATGGAGACTACTACCAGGTTTGTCTGCTGTGCGCGGCCGAGTACCAGTACGACTGGACCACGATGCGCCGCACGCAGCGGGTGGAGCACGCCAAGCCCGACACCGTCGTTCAGCGCAGCCATGCCCGCGAAAAACGCGCGTCATGGACGCCGCGCGCCCGCCGCCTGAAGCTGGATGTGGCACTCCGCTATCGCGTCAATAACACCAGCACGTGGCATGATGGCACCATCGACAACCTCAGCCAGAGCGGACTGCTTTTTCGCGGGCCGCAACAGTTGCCCGTGAATGCTTTGATCGAAATGGTGTTTGAGATGCCGGAAGAAATCTCAGGCCAGAAGAACCGCAATGTGCTGTGCCAGGGCCGCGTGATGCGCTCTCGAAATAAACAGGGCAAAGAAACCCAGGACAAGGACGCGGAAGCCGGCACGGGCCTGCTCGCAGCCTCGATCGTCGACTACAAGTTCATCCACTAGGGCGCTAGAACTCTGCTCGCTCGTCACTGCGGTCGCCGCTAGGAATCGCTACGGCCCGCTAAAACACCCGCAAAGTCGCACCTCTCACCAGCTTCGTCGTACACTCTGGAAGCAGGGCAGTCCATCTCCATGCCTCCAATCACGGCGCTGCTGCACACGAGGAATGACGCATTACGTCTGGGGCGCACGCTCGAAATGCTCCTGCCCTGCGCCGAGATCCTGATTGTGGACCATGGCTCCGCGGACGCGACTCGGCGCGTCGCGTGCGAATATGGAGCGCGCATCGTGACAGCAGACAGTCATGCCGCTATGAATCACTATCTCGACTTGGCGCGCCACGACTGGATCCTCTGCATGGAGCCAGGGGAATCCATCACCGAAAGTCTGCAGGCGAGTCTATTTGAATGGAGCGCGCCGCCTAGCCGCGGGGTCGGGAGCGGGGGTGCCGGTGGCACCGCCTTTTCCGTGTACGTGCGGGAGCAAACCGGCGAGGAGTGGCGGGAGTTGCCTGCGCCAGAGACCCGCCTCATCCCCCGCACTTGGGCCCTGTGGCAGGGACGGCTTCCCGCTCATGAACCTTCCGCCGTCGCGCTACAGGGGGCGATATTGCGTTTCACCATGCCCTGAACGGAGGTTCTTCGGTGGCCCGTCCCGGCTCAATCGTTGGCGACGCTGATCAGCTTGCTGCTCATTGTCCGGTTGGACAGTGACTTCAGTACCTTAGTCCTCTGCGCCCTCGTCGCCTTATAATCCACTCAAGAACCAGCGATATCTGCGTTCTCGGGAAGATGTGCGCGGCAGTGCGCCCCGCACCTTTCGGACGACGCCACGAGACTTAGTGGATCCATTTCTTGCATCGTCGATTTTTGTCTTCGGGCTGGCCTTTGGCAGCTTTCTGAACGTGTGTATCTATCGTTTGCCCTTGGGTTTGTCGGTAGTAGCGCCGCGCTCCGCCTGTCCGCGCTGTGATCGCCCGATTGCTTTTTACGATAACCTGCCCGTCCTCAGCTGGCTGTTTCTGCGCGGTCGCTGCCGCCACTGCAAAGCCGGAATTTCACCGCGCTACCTGCTCATCGAGGTGCTCACAGGCGTTCTCTTTCTCGGCTGCTACGCTTATTCCGGACTCACGCTCGCCACTTTAAAATATTGCGTCTTCGGATTTCTCCTGCTGGGTCTCATCTTCACCGACGCTGAAACCAAGCTGCTGCCCGATAAGCTGACGCTGCCCGGCCTTGCCCTTGGCCTGCTCTTCAGTCTGCTGGTTCCTGTACGTGACATGGCTTCGCAGTTTCTTCCGGGGATAGTAAACCTGCCCATCAGCGCGGACCTCGCCGCCGGTCTATTCTCCCTGCTTGATTCCCTTCTGGGCGCGGCCTTGGGTGCTTCGTTCATTTACGGAGCCGGAGCAATTTACTTGCGCTGGCGCGGAGCCGAAGGCATGGGCTTCGGAGACGTGAAGCTGATGGCGATGGTTGGGGCATTCCTCGGTATGAAACTCACCATCTTCACGATCTTCGCCGCTTCTCTGGCGGGCTCGATGTTTGGCTTGACCACGGTGCTCGTGGTGTGGATCAAGCGCACACACCGCTTCGCACGCCGGTTGACGAACCTGCAGGCGGCGCGCCGCCGCGGCTGGCAATCCGCGCAAATGGTTTATCGCCATTATCAAATGCCTTTCGGGGTCTTCCTGGGCAGCATGGCACTGCTCGCTCTGTTTGTCGGCAATCAGTTCCTGAGTTGGTATGGGAGGTTCTGGTGGTAAGGCTGCTGGCCAATCCGCTGGCTCTACCCGCTGCGCTGGTGCTGGCCGTGGCGGCTGGCGCCTTCATATTTGGTATCTGGGTGATTCGCGGCCTGCGCCGGAACATCGCCGCTGAGGCCGATCTGGATTCCGGGACCGCGCCCTCTCTCGAAACTCTGCCGCTTCATCTCTATAACACTGTCATTCAGCAACTAAAACAGCAGAAGCACGAATTACAGGTCCAGAATCTGGCCGAACAACGTCGCGCCCGCACCACGGAAAATTTCAGTCAAGCTGTGCTCTCCAATCTTTCCTCTGGGGTGCTTGTGTTCGGCGTCAACGGGCTGGTGAAACAGGCCAATCCCGCCGCCAAGGAGATTCTGGGTTTTCACTCCCCAGCCGGTATGAGCGCGGCAGATATCTTTCGCGGTGCCGCAGTCTGCTCGGCGAACTCTTCCGCCGGCCTTACCGATGGGTCGGGAGGCACAACCGAACTCACCGAAGAAGTCAACGCAGTCCTGCGGGAGGGGAGCAAGTGCCGGCAGCTTGAAGCTGACTACACCACACCCACGGGACGAAAGCTGCGCATCGCGGTCAGGGTTTCGCCAGTGCCCGCTGTTGATGGCAGTTTGCTTGGAGCGGCTTGCCTGATCAGCGATCTCAGCGAATTTGAACTGATCCGCCACCAGCAAGAGTTGCATGGCGAGATTTCCGCGGAGATGGCTCTGGAGCTGCGCACGTCTTTGACCACAATCGCCGGATACGCCCAGCAGTTGGCGCGGAATCGCGATCCTGAACTGGCTTCGCAACTGGCCGCCGACATCGCCAGCGAGGCGTCTCGCCTCGACCGTCATATCGGAGGATTTTTGTCGGAGAAACGCCCCGCTGCAGGCACCGCAACCCGCGCCAGTGCGGCAGGGAACAACATTTGAAGACCGTAACGGAAGGAAGATCGAGCGGAACAAAAGTACAAGTAAAGGGTGAACTTATGAAGCGCATCACACTGATCGGTTTTGCATTCGCGTTGTCTACGGCCCTACTGGTTTCCACGGCAGTGGCACAGACCACAGCGCCCGCACAGGATCAATCGTCGCTCGGAGACTATGCCCGCAAGATCCGCAAGGACCCTGGAACCGCCAAGGCCAGGCCCAAGGTCTTTGACAACGATAACCTTCCTACCGACGACAAGCTCTCTGTCGTCGGCCAGCCCGCCACGGCGGACGCGGCAGCCGCGGCTCCCGTTGACGACAAGAACGCCGCCGGGGCCAAGCCCGACGACGACCAGGCCAAGAAACAAGCGGCCTGGAAAGGCTGGCAGGACAAGTTGACCGCACAGAAGGATCAGATTGACTTGGCAAGTCGCGAACTCGACGTGCTGCAGCGCGAATACCAGCTTCGTGCCGCCGCCATGTACGCCGACGCCGGTAATCGCATGCGCAACTCGTCCGACTGGGACAAGCAGGATGCGGATTACAAGCAAAAGATCGCCGACAAACAGAAGGCGGTCGAGGATGCTAAACAGAAGCTCAGCGACATGCAGGAGGGAGCACGCAAGGACGGCGTTCCCTCTGCCATGATCGAGTAGGTTAATGATCGAGTAGATCGTGATCGACTGGACGAGCCTGGTGGGACAGCAGACGCCCAGCCAGCCAAGCCTGGAGACTCATCTCAATTGGTATGATCAAGCAGCGCCGGCCAGGGCCGGCGCTTTTGCTTCACCTCTCCTCGCGCAAGAGAGTTGTCAGTTGTCAGTTCCCCTCCTTCTCCCTCATGTTTTCGCGAAGCCGGAGAATCTGTTTCACATGATGCCGTCCGTGCACCAGATGAAATTGTCTCCACTGCCCGGCCGTCAACGGCCCTAGAATGGGGTGATCGAGCAGCGGCCTGCGGCGCCCGAAGCGAGTTTCGCACTGCGCGATGATCGTATCCATCTCTGCGATCTTTTCCCCCACCTCGTTCCTCACCTGCTCCGTCGGCAAGCCCCTCGGCCGCGTCATCGCAGGTGCTTGGCGACCCTCGGGCATGTGTTTGAGGCCCACGACCACCAGGGTCCGCACCCGCTGCCTCATGGAGGCTCGCGTCGCCAGCGGCTTGCCAGCTTCCTTCACTCTCGCGAATCCTTTGATCGTTCCTGTGTAGGTTAGGTAGAGATGTTCCAAGACCTCCGCCGCACACCATTTGTCTGCGGGATGCCGGCTCAACTGCTCGCTGGTCAGACCTTCCACGGCCGACTCCACCGCTTGCTTTAACTCTCTCAGGCAGGAATCCATCGCGCTACTCTCGCGTTTCTGCGCGCATCAGGTAGAATGTTGCGCGGCAATCAAAATATTCCAGTTATAACAGGAAGGTCACATGAAGATGCGGGACTTCGTTCAGCCCGAGACCGTCGTCGTCGCCGCGGTGAGTGACGGAGTCAGTGGGGACAAGGCATGGAGCGTGGTGCGCGGCACGGCCAGTGCGGCTTTCGCGGTTGCTCTACTCGTGGTTCTGGCGCTGCTTGCGGGCTGCAACTCCAACACTGCGAACACTCCCCCGGCCAAGCCCGAACCCAAGCCTCCGGAACTGCTGACCGGCCGCGCGGCTTTTTATAAGACCTTCATCGCAGCCCGAAATTATGCCGCGGACGTAAAACCCTTCCGTATCGAGTCAACTCCGTCAAACGAGAGCAATGGCCAGGATGGCAAATCAACCATCTGGCGCTCTAGCTATGCTTCCGCCACACAACACGGCGTGAAACCTTTTTTCTGGTCGGGTAGCAACGCCCCCGACGCTCCCTCGCGCGGCGTCTCACCTGGCAACGAGGATGTTTACAATCCCAGCAACGCGTCTACTCAAGTTTTTGATCCGGCCTTTCTGAAGGTGGACACCGATCAGGCGTTTACCGAGGCCCAGAAACACGGCGGCGACAAGATTCTTGAAAAGGATCCGACCACCCCGGTGATTTACGTCTGCGAGTGGAACCACAACACCAACCAGCTGGTCTGGCACGTCATCTATGGCACTTCTCGCGAAACTGCCAAGTTGGCAGTTTCGATCGACGCTTCAACCGGTGCATTTATCCGCGTGGAGAAATAGGCTTGGATTCACTAGTTCATCTCGCAGAGCGGAAACCAAGCGGGCAATTCCCCCCTGCTCGCTGGATTCTTCGTTGATATCTACAACCCTTCAGGTTTGATGGTTCAGCGGCGTGGGCCTGCCGGAGCCGCTTTTACGGGGGGCTCTGTACCAATTATCAGCGCCAGCAGGGCTCAACCTACGGATTAGACCCTATTGTCAGTGTGAGTTGATTGTACGACGTTAGCTAGACGCAGTGAAAGTAATTGGGCCATTCGGGAGTCGGAAGAGGCGGAGGCGGGCAGTTGCCCAGACAAGCAGACCCTCAACTCGAACAGCGCATCCTCGAGGCCGCTTGCCGGCTGTGGTCCCGGGGTGGAGAAAAGGCCCTCACGATGCGCGGCGTCGCCAAGGCCGCCGGCACCACCACCCCCACCCTCTACGAGCGTTATCAGGACCGCGACGATATCCTGCGCGCTGTGCGCATCCAGACCCGCAACGAGCTATTCGCGGCGCTCCGACGCACGCGGTCACTCTCGCAAGCTTGCCAGCGCTATCTGGAGTTTGCCCTCGAACATCGCCACGCCTACGAGGTGCTCTTCGACGAATTCGCGCAGCCCCCATCCCTCTACGAACCGTGGCCCTCTTTCAATCTTATGCGGATGCGTCTCGCGCAACGCCTGGGAGGATCTCCCCGTAGATACACTCGCCTCATGCTTTCTCTGTGGTCGCTGATGCATGGCACCGCGATGCACCTGATCCGGGGAGGGGTTCGGGGACCGCTGCGCACACAAATGATTCACTCGTGTCTGGACGCAGTCGCAGCTATCGTTGCCCAAGCGGCACGCACCAAGGGAAAGGGGGATTCCGGCCCTAAGTGGCCTGCGAATCTGATCCTGGGAGAAGCAGCCCGTAGCAAGGTAACCGAGGGCGAAACGGATGCCACTCCGAAATTCTCCCCGCGGGGCAATCGCTCGAGGCTCCGTGCCATCCGTTCTGGCGAATGAATCGCCAGTCCGCCAGTTTATTTTGGAGCAGTTGTCTGCGCTCTCAACCGGTCAATCGCTTTTTGTGCTTCTGACGCCTGCGGGCCGTGCGGCAGAATCCTCAAATAGCTTTCGTACTCGGAGCGGGCATCGTCCGAGATCCCCAGCTTTTCCAGACACTCAGCCAGCCGGATCGTCGCCACCGCGTCGTTGTCTTTGTAATGCAGTGCTTCGCGGTAGCGGTCTTCGGCGGCACGATAGTTTTGGCGCTTGAAATAGAAGTCGCCCACTTCAATGTCTTTCGCGGCCTTGTGCGGATCCCAGGCATGAAACTCGGCTACGGCCCCGCTGCCTGAGGCGGCGGCCTCTGCATCAGCCAGCGCGGTCGAACTCTGCGGGTGCGCTTTGGCGTCGCCCGCCGGAGGGCTCAAATCCACCTGCGTATCTTTGCTCGAGCTGTCGCCAACCCCTGGACCCAAATCGTCAACCTGCACGCTATCGGAGCGCGGCGGCGCCATGCTCGGAGCCTTCTTTTTCGCGGGATCGTTCGCCGGAGCAGGCTGCCCGGGCGTGTCCTCCGGGAACGAAAGATCGCGACTCAGACCAGAAGCGTCCCGATTCTCGGAAGGAGGAGGAGAAGGTGGCGGAGGCGAGGGTGGCGCTGGATTCTGCTGCGCCCACGCCGCGCAGCTTAATCCCAGTAGCAAACACAAATACAAGTGCGTCCGGCATCGCATAGCTCTATTTTACCGCTGTCACCAGACTCTTTGGAAAAGGTGTTTTTCGGCGGGCAGCGCTCAGAACCCGTGGCCGCCAAAAAAGCAGGCCGCTCAGGGGGGAGGTTTGAGCGGCCTGGTTGGCGAAGTTCTCCGGGGGAGGAGAAACTCTTGTTCGTCGTACAACAACGTTCGTCGAATTACAGTGACGAAGGATTATTCTGACCGGTCGTCGCTGGCGTCGTCGCGGGCTGCGTCGTGTCACCCACCGTGTTGGTCATCAAACGAACATCCACGCGGCGATTATCGGCACGGCCTTCTTTAGTCTTGTTCGTCTCGACCGGCTTGTCCTTGCCCAGACCGATCACGTAAATCTTGTGCGCCGGAACGTTGTACTTCGAGGCCAGATACTGGATTACCGAGTTCGCGCGACGCTGGCTCAAGTCGTAGTTGTAATCTGCTGGACCCACCGAGTCCGTGCTGCCTTCGAGCGCGATAATGTAACCCTTGGTGCTGGCAATCGTTCCGGCCAGCTGATCAAGTGCCTCCATGGCCTTGGGCGTCAGGTTGTCCCTGTTGAACCCAAACTTTACTGACGTCTCCGCCACCGGATGATAATTGTCCAGGTTGGCGACCGTGTTGGTCAGTACACCAACGCGCCCGTTGGCTGCGTCGGCCATCTGCTGCGCTGATGCCGCGGACTGCCCGGCGGCCTGCGCTTTCTGTTCCACATCCGCCGTCTTGGCGTTCACGGCCGCGATACCGGCCTGCGCTCGGGCATCAACGTCCTTGATGTCCTTGCTGTTCTTCGCCGTCATGTCATCCAGTTCATTAGTCTTGTTGATCAGCGGGGTGGTCTGTTGCTTCACATAATTTTTGGTGGTGCAGCCTACCGACGCCACCATGCTGGCTGCGAGAAGAATCGTTAACGAAGTGCGGGTCATATTGGAAAAGGCTCCTTGGATTTCTTGTCTCAGCGTCATCGGGTTCTCCCGTGCGCGGCATTCTGCTGTCTTGCAGGCCCTGGAAGATCTTGAACCCTTACGAGTCACATAGCCTACTTTTGCACGGCAAGTGCCAGTCCCCCATGCCGGTGACACCGCTCACAAGTATATACGTTTTCAATCATTTGCGGGCAAACTGACGCAGACCGCCGAAAACAGCAGCACCCTGAAGAACGCAAACCCCACATAAGTTATGGAAATTTTATACACTCACGCTCAAATTGGGTTCAACCCATCGGTTGCCTTCTGTGGGGTGCTCAAACCGCTTCTGCCGCCATCTTTTTGACAGCATAGACCACTTTGCTAGCTTTCTCTGCGGCCTGGAAGGTCTTCGCTTTCGCTGCGAAAGTCTTTCGCCATCATCGAATAGAATAAATCGATCCTCCCAACAATGGACCTCCTGGCCAAAATCCGCACCATCCCAACCGAACCCGGCGTCTATCTCTACAAGAATGCCGAGGGTGAGGTCATCTACGTGGGCAAGGCCAAAAACCTGCGCAGCCGCGTAGCCAGCTACTTCCATGAAGGTCGATGGGAGGATTCAAAGACCGGCACTCTAGTGCGCGAAGCCGCCGACGTCGAGTACATCGTCGTCGGCAACAACAAAGAGGCGTTGGCGCTAGAGAACAATCTCATCAAACAGCGGAAGCCGCGCTTCAATATTCTGCTGCGCGACGACAAGACTTATCCCTACGTGAAGCTCACGCTGGGCGAGCGTTGGCCGCGCGTGTACGTCACCCGCCGCCTGCGGAAAGACGGCAGCGTTTATTACGGCCCCTACTTCCCTGCCAATCTGGCCTACCGCATCGTCGATCTGATCCACCGCAATTTTTTGATCCCCTCGTGCAAGGTCGACCTCACGCGCTTTCACCCCCGCCCCTGCCTGCAGTACTACATCAAACGCTGCCTGGGACCGTGCGTGAAGGATCTGACCACTCCGGACGCTTATCAGGAAGCGGTCCGCGACGTGAAGCTGTTTCTGGAAGGCCGTCCCACAGATTTGAGCCGCTCGCTGCATCAGCGCATGGAGCAAGCTGCCGAGGCCGAGGAGTACGAGCGCGCAGCCCGCTATCGCGATTTGATTTCGACCGTCGAGCAGCTGCAGGAACGCCAGCGCATCGCCGCCGCCGAAGGCGATGACGCCGACGTTTTCGGCTTTCACTATGAAAACGGCATGCTGGCGGTGAACCTATTTCATATGCGCGGAGGCCGCGTGGTCGACCGCCGTGAATTCTTCTGGGAAGACCTCCCGGAGTTCGCGTCTCCGGAGGCGCGCAACGACGGTTGTAGAGACGTAGCTCGCTACGTCTCGTCTAGCGCCACCGCCAACGCGCAGAGCACGAATCCGGACGCCGCCGGCGGAGACATTGCAAACGATATCCCCGCCGATGCTTCGTTTTCTCCCGGTGAGTTTTTCTCCGCTCTACTGAAGCAGCTCTATATCGGTCAGCCCTACGTGCCACGCAACCTCTACGTCCCGGTTGATTTTGAAGACCGCGAAGCTCTGGAAGACTTACTCTCCGATCAAATCGCGGGCGAGGGCGGCCGCGCTACAAAAGTTCACATCCTCGTCCCGCAGCGCGGTGATAAGCGCGCTCTCATCGACCTCGCCGGCACCAACGCCAAGCAATCCTACGACCAGCGCTTTCGCGTGCTCAAGCCCAATGCCAAGGCCATCCAGGAAGAACTGCAGGACGTGCTCAGCTTGCCCGAACTGCCCAAACGCATCGAATGCTTCGACATCTCGCACATTCAAGGAGCGGAGACAGTCGCTTCCATGGTTGTATGGGAAGACGGCAAGATGAAGAAATCGGATTATCGCAAGTTCATCATTCGCACGGTCGAGGGTGTCGACGATTTCGCGTCCATGCGTGAGGTGGTCACGCGACGTTACAAACGCCTGCAACAGGAAGAAACAACCATGCCCAGCCTGGTTCTGATCGACGGCGGCCTGGGCCAGCTACATGCTGCTGCCGAAGCGCTGGAATCGCTTGAGATCATCAACCAGCCGCTCGCAGCCATCGCCAAACGTGAGGAGATTCTCTACGTCTACGGACAGGAAAAAGATCCCATCGCCCTCGATCATCATTCGCCGGTGCTGCACTTGATTCAACTCATTCGCGACGAAGCCCACCGCTTCGCCGTGACCTTCCATCGCAAACGCCGCCAGATGCGCGACCGCTCCACCGAACTATTGGAGATCCCCGGCGTAGGCGAGAGCACAACTCGTCGTCTTCTTGAACATTTCGGCAGTGTGCAGGCAGTGAAGCAGGCGGACGCGTCGGCCTTGTCGGCGGTTGTGACCCGAGTACAGGCGGAAGCCATCAGCACTCACTTCCGGAAGTAAACTGGTTCTTCCCTAGCGACCTTAGTGACCTTCCCTTAGCGGTCTTCGCGGTTGAAAGTTCTTCCCTACTGCGCCGCGCTAGCGTTCCCCATATCGAGCACAACCTTCCAATTCCCGTCTTGCTGCTTCTTCCAGATGCTCGTGTACTTGCCGTGGTCGACAACCGGCTTCCCATCCTTATCTATCGAGCGGAACTCGAAGGTGCCATAGGTGTAACCCAAATCTCCAGAGGCAGCTATGTCGGCACCGACGGGCGTCCAAGTCAGGTGATTGTCTTTCTGATCAAGAAATCCCATGCCCTTCGCGATGTTTACTTTTCCCTGAGTGATCGCCCCGCCGTTGGGTACTTCGACGGCATCGTCGGCGTAGTAAGACATGTATCCAGCAGAACCACGTTCGGCCGCAGCTTTCATGAACTCGCCTTCCAGCTGGCGTAACGTGTCCGCGGTGGCCTTCCCGGACGTTGAAACGAGCGGACGTGTGTTGGGCACTGCTATCATCGCGATCAACGCAGCCGAGACAACAACGATCACAAACGATTTCATGTAACCTCCGTAAACGGCAGCGGATATTCTATCTCTATGTCAAACCAAAGCGAATGCGGCACCCTCATCGTCACTGGCGCAAGTCGCGGTATCGGCGCAGCCATAGCCAAACTAGCCGCTGGGCGCGGCTTCTCCGTGGCTGTCAACTTTTTCACCGGCGAACCCGAAGCCACGGTGATCACTGAACAAATAGTTTCCGCAGGCGGACGTGCTTGTGCGATTCAAGCCGACGTCGCTCGTGAAGAAGATGTCATCCGGCTGTTTGAGACAGCCGAGCGCGAACTGGGACCGATCAAGGCCTTGGTTAACAATGCCGCCATAACCGGCGGATTTTCGCGCGTCGATTCCGTGACCGCAAAGACGCTCGAGCAAGTGATGGCAGTCAATGTCACCGGAGCATTCCTGTGTGCGCGCGAAGCCGTGCGTCGCATGTCAAACCGCCACGGCGGAACGGGCGGTGCGATCGTGAATATCTCTTCCCGCGCAGCCCAGATAGGGTCTGCCGGAGAGTGGGTGCACTACGCGGCGTCCAAGGGCGCGATTGACAGCTTCACGATTGGTCTGGCGCGTGAAGTTGCGACTGAAGGAATCCGTGTGAACGCCGTTGCTCCTGGGTTAATCGACACGGGGCTGCATGCCGCCAACGGCGCGCCCGACCGGCTAAATCGGCTGACGTCTAGCATTCCCATGCAAAGACCGGGTACAGCACCCGAGGTGGCCGAGGCAGTCCTTTGGCTGCTCTCGCCCGCCGCCTCTTATACGACGGGCGCTATCTTGGAGGTCGGCGGCGGCCGCTAATACTTGCCCGGGGACTGACTTCCCGGCTTCTTTGTTTCAAATTCTCCCGCAGGTAGGTTTTGATTTTCTCCGGCAAACGCGATGTATGCAGAACGTCGCGCAGAAGCGGCGGAGGAATGTTGCGTGCAAAATCCAGAGCGCAGGCCAGCGGCGTGTGAGGGCTGCGCAGCAGCGCCAGACGAATCTCGCGCCGCACCGACCACTTAGGGTGATGGCACACAGCTTCAACAAGAGCTGCGACAGCGTTTGGGCGTAAGAGCGCTTTTATGACCGCGGCCTCGGTAAGCCGGGCATTTTCGAGCGCCGTGTTCGCTATTCGGGGTTCCTTGTCAAGCAACAACGCCGCCACAACGGTTTCCGAGGCGCGGCGAGCCAGCGTGAGGCGTTCGCCCAGCGTGACTCCCGGAAGACGGACGACGAGCTGTTCCGCGGCGAAATGCTTCAAATCAGCTCCGACCGACGGACGCAGAGCAAAATGCATGAGATCGGCCGTGTAGAAGTGGCGTAGCAGCCGGAGGGCAAGGTGTCGCGGCGCGCGCGGATGAGCCGCGATGGCTACACATACCTTTCGTGATTTCAACACGGCTGGATCGCGGCCGAGTTGCTCAAGGGTTTCCGGCGCCAGGTCGCGCCGTTCAAGCAGCGCGAGAGCAAGATCCTCGTTAAGCGAAGAAGTAGGATCAGCGACCGAAGAAGAACCGGCAGCCGCACCCGACGGAGCGCTTTCAGACCGTCCAACCCCGGGCGTCAGTAAATGCTCCTGTTGGATTTCTTCCGAATCCATAAATGGACTGCGGCGCTCAACCAGTCCTCCGTGCCATCCGCAACGCGCCATGGACCGGATCGACCACTTCAAGATTCAAAACGACGTCTGGATTCGCCGCCCGCACCCCATTGTAGAAAAGTTCGCGAATCATCGTAGCGTGACGAAAGACTCCGCCAGCTATGGCCATCGGGACAGCCGAAAGAGCAGCGGAACGTTGCCCAGGAAAAAGCCTGCGCAAGACCAGCCCGGCAAGCTGTGCCAGTTCGCTCGATGCTTCTGCGATGACCTCTCGAGCCACTACGTCGCCAGCTCCTGCCGCAGCCAGCACTGCAGGAAACAGAACTGAGAAGTCTGCATTCGCGTTTGCTGCACGCGCTAACTGTTCGAGCGAATCCACGCTCCAGGCGGTCTTCAGCTCGCGAAAAAGCCGCCCGGCTGGCCGGATTCTGTTCTGTTCAGCTCGATCTTGTTCAGCTTGATCTTGTTCGGCGTGATTTTGTTCGGTCTGATCATCCCCAACCCGGTCGCTCGCCCGCAACACAGCGCTGACCGCCGCGCGGCCGATCCAATACGCCGAGCCTTCATCGGAGACAGCAAAGCCCCAACCTCCGGACCGGGCGGTTCTTCCCTTAGCGTCGCGACCATAGGCAATCGAACCGGTTCCAGCGATGACGATCACGCCCGGCCCGCCGCCAAAGGCCGCCGTCAGCGCGATCTCCATGTCGCCCACAACTTGGATTTCGCCGGGAATAATCTCCGCAACGATCTTGCCCACGGCACTTGCAACATCCTTACGCCCCGCGCCCGCAGCTCCAACACACGCACGCCGCACCTGCTGAGGATTTATCTTTGCGGCTCGGCACGCCCCGAATATTGCTTCTTGTAGAGCTTCCCTGGCGCCAGCTTCGCCCACGCGCGTGATGTTGCTGGGACCTGCAGTAAACGTAGCCAGCAGCGAAGATTCATCCCCTACAGCGCAAGTCGTCTTGCTGCCGCCTCCGTCAATGCCCAGATAGTAAGCCACGCGTTAGTTCTATCACAGGAAAAGTTCGAGTTCTCGCGGGTTCGCCTCGAAGAACCTTGGAAGCGACTCTTTCAAACCATGTCCATAAACACTCACTCGCGCGCGGCATGGATTGCCGCCATAATTCAAGAGCGAAACTTGTGTTGCGAAGAAGTCTAGTGGCAGAACGAATGGGCCTCGACAAACTCGATCTCGCGATTATCGCGCTGTATCTCGTGGGCATCACCCTGTTCGGACTGCGCTTTCGTAAGCGCCATCGCTCCCTGCGTGACTACTTTCTTGCGGGACGAGACATCCCATGGTGGGCGATCGCTCTCTCCATCGTCGCGGCTGAAACCAGCACTCTCACAATCATCAGCATTCCCGGTCTCGCCTACGACACCAACCTCACCTTTCTGCAGGTGGTGATGGGCTACCTCGTGGGGCGTGTGGTTATCAGCTTTGTGCTGCTGCCGCATTATTTTCGCGGCGATCTCTACACCGCTTACGAGCTGATTGAACGCCGCTTTGGTGGAGGGTTGCGTTCGCTGACCGCCGGACTGTTCCTCTTAACGCGCGCGGCGGCCGAAGGCGTCCGTGTCTATGCCGTGTCTATCGTGGTGTCGATCGCGCTCGGCACCGGCCAAGTTGCATCGATCGCCATCATCACCGCATTGACGCTTGTCTATACATTCGAGGGTGGACTGGCGGCCGTAATCTGGACCGACGTGGTACAAACCGCGATTTATGTTGGCGGGACGCTGATCGGATTAGTCACCATCCTGCATCTTGTCCCGGGAGGGTGGACAGCGATTCACGCCGCAGCCGCGAGCGCCGGCAAACTACAGGTGTTCGACTTCCGGCCCAATTTCTGGCTACCTTATACCTTCTGGGCGGGCGTCATCGGTGGCACCGCCTTCATCACCGCGAGCCACGGTACCGATCAACTTATTGTGCAGCGCTTGCTCGCGGCCCGCGGGCAGAAGCAGTCCGCCGTAGCGCTGCTCTCGAGCGGCGTGGCAATCCTGTTCCAGTTTGCTCTCTTCCTGATTGTGGGCGTAATGCTGTGGGCGTTCTACCGCGTGCCCTCCGCAACTTTCGGAAAACCAGACCGAATCTACCCCACATTCATCGTCACTCACATGCCACACGGAATTTCCGGCCTGCTGATTGCTGCGATCCTTGCGGCTGCCATGTCGAACTTGAGCGCCGCTCTGAATTCGCTTTCGTCGAGCACAATCATGGATTTTCTTTTGCGGTTGCGCCCAAAAACCGATGAGCGGGCACGAATGCGTCTCTCCCGCCTGGCAACTTTTGGCTGGGCGATGGTGCTTTTCGCGCTGGCAGTGTTGGCGTTGCAAAAAGCGGGTCGGGTGGTCGAAGTCGGGCTGCAGATTGCCTCCGTGGCCTATGGCGCCCTGCTCGGAGTCTTCCTGCTGGGAGTGTTAACGCGAAAGGCCAATCAGCGCGGCTCAATGGTCGGGATGCTCTTCGGCTTCATCACCGAACTGTGTTTATGGAGAGCCCATGTCCCGTGGACTTGGTGGGTCATCATTGGGACGACAGTGACGTTCGCAGTAGGCTACGTCCTCAGTTTGCTCCTACCAGAGCAGTCGAAAGCTGCAGGCGCCTCTGACGTATACTGACACCCTTCAATCATGCCCGAGCTAACCCAGCAATCGGCTGTGCGCCCCGAACTTGCCCGCGATCTAGGCGTCAGTCACGCGTCCGCCGTGGTCGTTGGGACAATCATCGGCAGCGGAATTTTTCTTGTTCCGACAGAGATGATGCAGGCCGTGGGTTCCGCGAAGCTCGTCTATCTGGCGTGGCTGGTGGGTGGGCTGCTCTCTTTTTTCGGCGCTCTCACCTATGCCGAACTGGGCGCCATGAAACCGCAAGCCGGGGGAGAATATGTTTACGTCCGTGACGCCTACGGGCCGCTCGGAGGCTTTCTGTATGCCTGGACGTGGTTCGTCATCGCCAAACCTGCATCGATAGCCACTATCGCAACCGGACTGGTTCGCATTCTCGGGACGTTCTCAATCTTTTCGTTCTTCTCCAGCAATGTTGTCGCTGTCCCTTTCGCTGTCACCTGGGGCCAGCTTGTGGCCATTGCCGCGGCCATTCTTATTTCTCTCCTGAACTACTTTGGAGTCAAGAGAGCCGGTGAATTTCAGCTCGTGTTTACGGTGCTGAAAGTGGCAATCATCCTCGGCATCGTGGTGGTCTGCTTCAGCGGGGCCGGCAACGCAACGGGACGCGGCTGGAGCAACTTCGCCACCACCTTCACCGGCGCCAAGGGCGGCATCGCCGGCTTCATGGCGGCGCTGGTCGCCGCGCTGTGGGCCTATGACGGCTGGAACGATCTCAACATGGTCGCCGGCGAGGTGAAGAAGCCTGAACGCAATATTCCAATTGCGCTGATTGCAGGCGTGGCTACAGTCGGCCTGCTCTACGTGCTGGTGAATGCGGGAGTGCAATACGTGATTCCCGCCAATGCGATTGCTGCTTCGCCGCGGCCGGCCTCCGATGCCGTCTCCCTGGTCGTGGGACGCATGGGCGCCAGCATCGTCTCCGCGGGCATGGCGATCTCCATGCTGGTCACTCTCAACGGCACGATCATGAGCGGCGCTCGCGTACCTTTTGCCGTTGCTCGCGATGGGTATTTCTTCTCGGCCCTGGCTGACGTGCATCCGCGCTTTCACACCCCCTCGGTCGCCATTGTGTTGCAGGCTGTCTTGTCGATCGCTCTCCTGTTGCTGGGAGGAAATTTCCGTCAGCTCTTTTCGCTCGCCATCTTCGCGGAATGGCTCTTTTATATGATCGCCGGCAGCACGGTGTTCGTTTTCCGCTGGCGCGATCCTCAGGCGGCGCGGCCGTATCGCATGTTCGGCTACCCTGTCGTACCCGCGCTGTTCGTTATCGTGGCCGCCGTTCTGCTGTGCTACACCTTCCGGGGAGAATGGCCGAATTCCTTGTATGGCTTGCTGGTAATCCTGGCTGGTATACCGGTTTTCTCCTGGTTTCGCCGCCAGCGTAAGGCGCGCATGCAGTCATAGGCCGCCATCAACCCCACTACTACCCCCCGCTCTCGGACCATTCTGAACCGTGTCCCAGAAACACTCTTGCTGGTTACCTTAGGTCAAGAGCCGTGGACACGTTTACCCCCTGTCCTTTTTCCCCTATCTTGAGGACTCCAATCCCAGTCGCTCCCTCGGCTTGGGTCCCCTTGGAGCTAATACATGGCTACGTATCAACGCGGTTTTAAGCTCGGCATTCTTCCGGAGCGCAAGATTGACAAGCGTGCGCTGGTCGCCAGCTACACGTTCATGGTGATCGGGCTCTTGCTGTTGATCAACATCGGACTTTTGTTTCCGGACCGAATCCAGCTCAAGCAGTACCGCGTTACCGAATTGATTCCGCTTCCCGCTTTGAGGCCAGAGAGGGAGCCGATCAAAGTGGTGAAGCCGCAGGTGAGGCCGAAACTGCTTCCTCCCGCGCCGGTTTTCCAAACGCCGAAACTGATCGTGCCCCGTGAAGTTCGTCACACGCCCGCTCCCGAGCCGGCGGAAGCACCAAAGGTGGTAGTGAACACGTTCGCCACTCCGCAGTTGAAGATGGCCGCGGCAGGTGGGGCGCGTCCCCAGCTCTTGCATACCGGCGACTTCGCTGGCAGTTCGGTGGCTCCCACCGTCAACGCAGCGGTGCAGAAGGTGCAGACAGGAGGTTTCGGCGACCCCAACGGCTTGAAAGGCACCGGCAAGGAAGGCGCCAAGCTGTATGCCGCCCAGGCCGGTGGCTTTGATATGCCCGCAGGTCCGGGACAGGGTAACGGATCAGGCGGAGCAAAAGGCATTAAGGGAACCATAGCCAGCGCCGATTTCGGTAACGGCATCGCTACCGGAGGGAAAGGTGATGGCCGCAGCGGCGGAGCCGGCATTTCGACTGGAGGATTTGGCTCGGAGCAGGTGGTTCACGGCGGACCGAAACTCGCACAGGCCGATTCCGGACCAGCAACCACGCCAGTGGAAATCACGTTCAAGCCGAACCCGCTTTATACCGATGAAGCCCGCAGCCTGAAGCTGGAAGGCGAAGTACTGCTGGAAGTGATGTTCAGCGCCAACGGATCTCTGCATGTGAATCGCGTAGTCCGGGGTCTGGGTCACGGCCTGGACGAGAACGCTATCGCAGCTGCGAACAAGATGCGCTTCAAACCAGCGCTGCGTTTGGGACAGCCAGTGGATTCAACCGCGATCGTGCACGTGCTTTTTCAGATCGCGTACTAGGAGTTCGAGAAGAACAGAGCTTAGGTCGGCAGGCTTTAGGTCAGAAGATTCGTTTCACGGCCCTGAAGGTGCGAGACGAATCGAGGAAATCGGTTCCTTGAAATAATCGCGTCAAAGAAAACATCGGTTCAGAAGAAACCTTGGAGAAAAGAGTCATGCGTACTTGGAAATGGATGTTCACAGCCGCACTGCTGGTCTCGGTGAGCGCTGCCGCGCAGCAGCCGTCGGAGTCTCAACCCTCGGCGCAACCCAACGCTGCCACACAGGCCGCGCCTGCGCCGGCGTCTTCTGACGCCACGGCGCCGGCACAGGTCGCTGACTCACAATCGGCTCCTGCGGCTCAGGCACAAACATCGCAGGGTCAGCAGGGGACAGTTCCGGCGCCAACGCCGTCGGCCTTGCCTGCGCCCACCACCATGGATCAGGTTGTCGATCGCTTCATCGAGCGTGAACACGCGCTCATGAAGGCGCTCTCCAACCGCACTCCCGTGGTTGAGACCTATCTGCAGGACCTGACCGCCGATCCTCAGCTCGGCCCCGTGCCCAGCGGAGACCACTATTTCCTTGGCCGCATGGATATGGGCGTCCAGGTCGACCGCAAGGACTATCTGAAGGACCAGGATAAGGGCATCGGCATTCAGGGCATGGAGACGCGCCTGCTGGGCGGCTTCCACAAGCTCTACAAGGTCCAGTACGAGCCCACCGGCTTCTCCTGGATGGTCTATGCCGATCGCACGGACTTTGACCGCTCGCACTATGAGTTTCATTACATCCGTCGCGAATTTCTCGGTGACATCCGTTGCCTCGTGTTTGACGTCACGCCCAAGAAGGACGCCAAGTCCGGCAAGGGAGGACGCTTCCTCGGCCGCCTCTGGATCGAAGACCAGGACTTCAACATCGTCCGCCTGAACGGCACCTACGCTCCGGCGCCGCGGAATTCCTACTTCTTCCACATGGATAGCTGGCGCCTGAACCTGATTCCCGGCTACTGGGTACCCGCCTACATCTACAGCGAAGAAGGCGACTTCAGCGCTGGCGTGAAGAACAAGCTGGCTTTCAAGGCCCAGACCCGCATCTGGGGTTATGACCTCAAGCGAGGCGACAAAGACGACGAACTCACACAGATTCGCGTGGACAGCGTGAAGGATGAAAGCGTCGCCGCGCAAGACGCGTCTCCGCTGCAGGCCGAGCGGGAATGGCAGCAGCAGGCTGAAGATAACGTCATCGAACGCCTCACCCGCGCCGGCTTAGTGGCGCCCGAAGGCGATGTCGACCACATTCTCCAGACCGTGGTCAACAACCTCGAAGTCACCAACAACATCGACCTGCCGCGCCCGGTGCGCACTCGCGTGCTGCTCACGGCACCTCTCGAAACCTTCAGCGTAGGCAACACCATCGTAATCAGCCGGGGATTGATCGACGTGCTCCCCGACGAGGCCAGCCTGGCAGCTGTGCTCTCGCATGAACTGGCGCACATCGTGCTCGGTCACAATCTGGGCAGCAAGTATGCCTTCAATGACCGGATGCTGTTTTCTGACGACTCCACCTACAACAACCTGGGCTTCAAGCACATTCCAGAAGAAGAAGCCGCAGCCGACAAGAAAGCGATCGACTTGCTGAACAACTCGCCGTACGCGCAGAAACTCGACAACGTCGGTTTGTTCCTGAAGGCGCTGCAGGCTCGCACTCCTCAGCTCAGCGCTCTTTTGACCACGCACCTCGGCAACCCGCTGGCGGAGAACGGAACCATCAGCCGCCTGCAGGCTCTCGAGTCGAAGGGTCCGGCACTAGACAACAACAAACTGGATCAGGTCGCCGCTCTGCCCCTGGGTGGACGCGTCAAGATCAATCCCTGGGACGACAAGGCGGAAATGGTGAAGACGGCTCCGGTCGCCATCACCTCGGCACGCGACAAGATGCCGTTTGAAGTCACGCCCTTCTATCCGCGGTTAGCCCGCTACGGCTCCTCAAACCCGAGCGCCGCGCCGGCCACCGCTGCCGCCAACTCAACGTCAGGCACCAACTAAAGCTCTACTCCAAGTTGCAATAAAGACGAGGGCCGGGATCCGGAATCACCTTCCGGGATACCCGGCCTTCGTTTCTATGGACGTGACACTGATTTTGGTTGGAAGTAGTTCGGGAAGGGCACGGCTTCAGCCGTGCCGCAAAGCCTGCCAAATGGATTTGGGCTTCAGCCCCCGAGGGAACCGACCTACATTCCGCGCGTCCGCCTACTGCCCCTTGTTTTTCCCCGGCAGCCCTGCCGGGTTCTCATGCGTCCGCTCCCGGAATCTTCCCCGCAGCCCCGCTGCCAGCGTGACGCTGGACTCGCCGAACTTGTCGCGCAGGCGGTCGGCGGCGGCCAGCGCGTCTTTCCAGCGCTGCTGCCGGCCGCTTTCGAGCAGGTTGATCTGTTCCGCCTGCGCTTCAAATAACGACGCCTGCACTCCGAGCA
>DATHMS010000203.1:0-34459 GCA_035486795.1 Candidatus Sulfotelmatobacter sp.
AGGTTCTAGGGGAAGCGATTGCTCTCGGTGGCTCGTCCATCTCAGATTATGTAGACGCCGACGGCGAAGAGGGATTCTTCCAGTTGCAGCACCGCGTCTACGGCCGCGAAGGCGAGCCCTGCCTGGTCTGCGAGACGCCCATCAAGCGCGTCGTAATCGCCGGCCGCAGCAGCCACTACTGCCCCAAGTGCCAGGCGTGACCCCTTATCGTCCTGAACAAGCGTTCGTTGCGCAGTGAAGGATCTGGGCGAGCCTCGCGACGCGTCGCGTCCTCTTGCGACCCAATACTCGAGCGTTTGGCTCGCTTCCCTTGAGTCCCTCTGCAATACTTCTGATAATCTTCTCCTCCATGCCCGATTTTTCCATCGGCGTCGACCTCGGCGGCACCAACCTGCGCATTGCCGCCGTGAGCACTGAGGGTGATCTCCTCGAAAAAGTAACGCTCAGCACCAAACTCGCTCTCGGCCGTGACCACGTGATCGGCGAAATGTGCGATGCGATTCAAAGTCTGACCGGAAAATACAACCAGACTGGAAAGTTCCTTGGCGCCGGCATTGGTTTTCCCGGCATAGTCGACATGCAAACTGGAATGCTGCGCAAAGCAGCCAATTTTCCTGGTTGGGAGAACTATGGGGCTCGCGCCGAAATCGAGCGCCGCCTGGGGTTCGCGAAGAACGAAGCGCGCGTGGTTCTCGAAAACGATGCCCGTGTTGCTGCTCTCGGTGAGCAGTGGCTGGGCGCTGCCCGCGGTGTTTCAAATATGGCGGTGCTTACGCTGGGAACCGGGATCGGCGGCGGCATCGTGCTCGGCGGAAAAATCTGGCACGGCATGAACGGCATGGCAGGAGAATTTGGTCATGTCACAATCGAACCGGAGGGCCATCCTTGTGGCTGTGGAAACCGGGGATGCGCCGAGCAGTATGCCTCGGCCAGTGCGATCGTTCGCATGGCCCGCGAAGCGATCGCCAGCGGTGAGGCGCCGTCTCTCGCCAAGGCCGCATCGTCTGACGCCGGGTTCGGCGCGAAATCGATCTACAACCTGGCGATTCAGGGAGACGAACCCGCCCGCCGCATCTTCAAGAATTTTGGGCGCTACCTCGGCCTGCTGCTCGCCGACCTGGTCAACGTTCTGAATCTCGAGATGTACGTCATTGGCGGAGGCGCGTCCAGCGCCTGGGATGCCTACGCGCCCAGCATGTTCGAAGAACTGCGCCAGCGCTCTGTAGTTTACGCCGTCACTGCTCCCACGGATCCACTCGGCAACTCTCCCGGAAAAAAAGAAACCGCGGCGGACGCCAAAGCCCGCATCGAACGAAAAACCATCATCACCCGCGCCTTGCTGGGAAGCGATGCTGGACTCTACGGAGCCGCACGCGTGGCGGCGCTGGCTGGTTAGAACTCTTTCGATGATGAACTGTGCAGTTGTATGCGCCGCACGCGCGGGTGCGCCACAACTATTTCATGCTGCTGGCCGGCACCGGCATGTCTGAGTTAAAGATGTCGGATTGAGTCTTCCACGTACCATTCGACTTCTTCGATACGAGCATCCACTTTCCATGGTCAACATGGGAGCCGTCCGCGCCGGTGACCACGTATGTCCCTGTACCGTAGCCCACGTCGCCGCTGCTATCGGCGCTTGTGACCACGATCTTAACCTGAGCTAACCCCCGATCTTTGCCGGCCTTGAGGTTGGCCAGAATTGCTTCGCTGCCACACGCGATTGCCTGATTGGGCGGCATACGGCAGCCATCGGAAGCGTACAGTGCCACCACGCCCGCCAGGTTGCCGGCGTTATACTCCTTCTCCCAGGTAACGGCGCGCCCCGCCACGTCCGACTTGTCGGCAGCTGCTGCCGGCACGGCGGCCAGCACAGCGCCCAGCATCAGAGCTAATCCACAACAAACAGCTCTTTTCGTTCGCATGTTTTCTCCTCTCGAAAATGCAAGCGGATACTAAAGGATTGATCAGTAAAAGGCAAAACCAGGGGATCCCATTCTTCGCCGTCGAGAAGTCCCGTTTCGAGGTTTCGACGGGTAAACCGATTGTTGACGTAGGCAGCGGGATGAGAAGGCTTTTACGTCACTCACTTGGTGGTTGGCGAAACCCGAAGCCCAGCTGCGGAACCGCGCAATCCTACCCGCCCCGCGGCTTGCAGGAAGGTCTGGTCCTGCTCCGGCGTGCCAATCGTCACCCGAATGCAATTCGGTGCCCCCCAATGCCCCAGCGGACGTACAGCCACGCCTTCATCCTGCAGGCGATTGGCGATCGCCGTGGCATCTTCTCGCAGATCGCAGTACACGAAGTTCGCCGCCGTCGGAACCACCCGGTATCCCAACCCCAACAGTCCCTGGGTAAGCACTCGCGACTGCAGGGCATTGTTTTCCACCACGCGCTGGATGTGCAGATAGTCGTCAAGCGCAGCCAGGGCCGCCGCCTGCGCCACCGACGACACGGAGAAGGTGTTGCGCATGCGCGCGCAATATCCCAGCAATTCCGCAGGGCCCAAACCGTACCCCACACGCAGACCTGCAAGTCCGTGCGCTTTCGAAAAGGTTCGCAGCACCACCACGCTCGCTCCCTGGCGAACATAGTCCAGCGAGTTCGAATACGTGATCTTCCGCAGCGCCGCAAAATGCAACGCGAATTCGTAATAAGCCTCATCCAGAACCAGCACCACGTGGCCGGGAAGCCGCTCCAGAAAGCCTTCCACCACGTCGGCTTCCAGCATCGTGCCCGTGGGATTGTTAGGGTTCGCCAGAAACACAATGCGCGTGTTCGGATCGATCGCGGCGAGGATTGCCTCCAGATCGAAGCCGTCATCGCGCATCGGCACTTCGACCAGATGAGCGCCCGCCGCCTGCACCGCCATCGAATACACAATGAAGGAGCGCTCGCTGGTCACTGCATTCAGCCCCGGTGCTAGCAGCGTCTGGCACAGCAGGCTCAACATCCCCGTTGACCCCGCGGTCACCAGCACCTGGTCCGGCGGCAGTCCGTGATGCGCGGCCAGTTTCAGTCGCAGTGGGCTGCAATCATCGTCAGGATAGGAGTTCGCCGCGCCCAGCGTGCTCTTCATGGCATCGACCGCGCGAGCCGAAGGCCCAAAAGGATTTTCGTTGGAATCGAGTTTAATAAGCCGCGACCGCCGCTCTAGCGCCGCCGGCGTTGTATTGTTAGCTTTCGTCGCGCCCATGTCGCGGGCGGTCTTCGAAACCAGATCAAAAAAACGGCTCATGCTTTCCGCTCATCATGACACGGAAGGGTTCGCCCCCGCCATTGGTTTGTTGCATGCCGTGCGCAGTCGATCAACTTCCCGCGAGGTCAATGCGCGAAATCGTCCGGGTGGGACATCGAGGGTGAGTGGCCCGTAGCGGACCCGCTTAATCTTTTCCACATGGTGTCCGACCTTTTCAAACATGCGCCGGATCTCCCGGTTGCGGCCTTCGATCAAAGTGACCTCGTACCACGGATTGGTAGCTTCCTTAACCAGGCGGATTCCCGCCGGCGCAGTCCGCACCCGCCGGCCATCTTCGGTGGCAATCGAAACTCCCCCGCGTAACTTCTCCAGCGCCTCGTTGCTCGGAGTCCCAGCAACCTTCACCACGTAGGTTTTCGGCACCTGCGACGCCGCTCTCATCAGCTTGTTCGCCAGCGCGCCATCATTGGTCAAAAGCAGCAGGCCCTCGCTGGCATAGTCGAGCCGTCCCACTGGATAGACTCGCTTCCTCACCCCGCGAATCAACTGCATCACCGTGGGCCGTTTTTCCGGATCGCTCACCGTCGTGACGTAGCCTTTTGGCTTATTCAGAAGCAGGTAGACATGGTGTTGTGCGCCCTGCAGGAGCTTGCCATCCACTCGGATGTGGTCGGTGTCCGGGTCCGCCTTGCTCCCGAGCGCTGTTACTACGGTCCCATTCACCTTCACGTGGCCGGCGCTGATGAGTTCCTCAGCCTTTCGCCGGGAGGCAATTCCAGCAGCAGCAATAATTTTTTGCAGGCGTTCAGCAGGCATGTGTGCAAAGCTTCCAGTCTAGCTGTCGGTGGGACGGTTATTGTTTTTGAGCGGCGGACTATGCAATCTCTTCCGCATCAGGCTCTTGTGCTTCGGTCGCGTCCTCCGCCGGGATCAGTTCGCTCTGGAACGATTCCGCCACCAGTTTCTCGAACTCCTCCATGCTGGGCAGCTCGTTGACGTCCTTCAATCCGAAGCGCATCAGGAATTCTTTGGTGGTCTTGTAGAGAATCGGACGCCCGATCACCTGCTTGCGGCCCGCGGTCGTGATCAGCTTGCGATCGAGCAGAGTTGCAATCACGCCGCCCGAATCCACGCCGCGAATCTCGCTGATCTCCGGCACCGTGGCTGGCTGCTTATAAGCGATCACAGCCAAGGTTTCCAGCGCCGGAAGCGACAGCCTCACCGGAGGCTTCAAGCTCTTGGCAAAGCTCCGCACCATCTCGTGCTGCTCGGGCTTGGTGGACATGCGATATCCGCCCGCCACCTGACGAATCTCGATGCCGTGACTGGAACTCGCGTAGTCGGCAACCAACTCTTCCAGCGCCGCCCGTACCCGCGACTTCACCTCAGCCTCATCCGCGGCGCCTTCGGCAAGCGCCGACTCTTTGACGAGCAAGACCATCTGCTCGGTCGTAATCGGTGTCTCCGCCGCATAAATAATAGCTTCGAGTTGAGCTTTTAAACCCATAGTAAGAAAGTGGCCAAGTGTTCAGCGGCCAGTGGTCAGTGTCCAGAAACCCAGTTTCGTTTTACTGGCCACTGCCCACTGCTCTTCTACCTCCAATCATCGCGCACCCCGGTCTGTTCAGTCATGATGGCGTCAAACCCAACATGTTTGCGCACCGCAATCTCCCCGAACATCTGTTCCTGCCGAACCTGGATCGCTTGCAGCCGCACCATTTCGAGCAATGCCAGAAACATGCACACCAGCGCCTGCCGTGAGGGCATACGCAGCAAAAGCCGCTTCAGCCGGATTGGGGTCGATTCCAGTGCCAGACGCCGCCGCAGGTAATCAATCATCTGGCCCACGGTGACCGTTTCTTCGTCCACATTGATCATCGGACGGGTGCGCACGCGTTCCAGAATTTGCTGAAAAGTCTTAACCAGATCGATCACATCCGCGGCTATCTCCGGTTCAGCACCTTCGGCGTCGATGAATTCCTTCAACGACGGATTCGTCAGCACCGCATCTTCGATCTGCTGCTTCTGCAAAAGCATTTGCGCTGCCGACTTGAATTTTTCGTGCTCCAGTAGCCGGTTTACCAGCTCGGTGCGCGGATCTTCCAACTCCTCCGCTTTAGCCGACGGATCCCGCGGCAGCAGCATCTTCGATTTGATGTGAATCAGCACCGCCGCCATGTAAATAAAGTCGGCCGCAACATTCACATCCAGCTCGCGAATCTTTTCCACATAAGCCAGATACTGCGCCGTGATGCGGGCAATGGGAATGTCGTAGATGTCGATATCCTGCTTGCGAATCAGATCGAGCAGCAAGTCCAGCGGACCCTCGTAGACGTCGCTGACCGAAACCGCAAAAGGAGAATCGCTCTCTTCCTTTTCCTTTTTCGCAGTCGACTCCCCAGATTCCTTCGTCGGCGCTGCGGCGGGGTGCGCTCTCGCAACCAGGACCGGCGCGATGGACCGCGGCACGCCGTTCTCGGAGGTAACGATTCTGTCTTCCATCCTACTTGCCATTTTTTCTACTTCGCATCATCCCCCGCCGGTGGCTCATATGCAAGCGACATTCCCATAGCGTCGCGCACCCCGTTCATCGTTTCCGCGGCAACCTTGCGCGCCCGCCGACTGCCATCCTCAAGAATATCCCAAGCCAGCCGCGGATTCTCCTCGAATTTCTTGCGCCGCTCCTGCATCGGACTCAAAAGTCGCACCAGCGCATCGGCCGCCCAGCTCTTGCACTCGATGCACCCAATGCCAGCCGACCGGCAGCCGGCGTTCACCTTGTCCATGGTAGCGCGATCGCTGAAAATCTTGTGCAGATCCCCCACCGGGCAAACATCTGGATTTCCCGGATCCGAGCGCCTGACACGCGCCGGATCAGTCACCATCGTCTTCAGTTTCTGCCTTATTATCGGCTCCGGATCGGTTAGCAAAATGGCGTTGTCATACGACTTCGACATCTTGCGTCCATCGGTCCCCGGTAATTTGGGCGCGCGTGTGAGCAAAGCCTGCGGCTCAGGGAAGACATCTCTGCGCTTTCCGTAAAAGCCGTTGAAGCGCCGTACAATCTCCCGCGTGAGCTCCACATGCGCCACCTGATCTTCGCCAACCGGAACCACGTCCGCCTTGTACATCAAAATATCCGCCGCCTGCAGCACCGGGTAACCCAGAAATCCATACGTTCCCAAATCCTTGTCCTTGATGTTTTCCCTCTGCTCTTTGTAGGTGGGAACCCGCTCCAGCCAGCCCAGCGGCGTGATCATAGAAAGCAGCAGATGCAGCTCGGCGTGCGCCGGTACATGGGACTGGATGAAGATCACCGACTTCTCCGGGTCAAGCCCCGCCGCCAGCCAGTCCAGCGCCACCTCCAGCGAATTCTCTTTTACCCGCGAAGTGTCGGCGTAGTCCGTCGTGAGCGCGTGCCAGTCCACCACACAGAAGAAGCATTCGTACTCATCCTGCATGCGCACCCAGTTGTCGAGCGCCCCCACATAGTTGCCGAGGTGCAGTTTTCCAGTCGGGCGCATGCCGCTGAGCACGCGTTTACGCAACTTGGTCGAAGCTGTCATCAGTTGTTCAACGAGTCGTAGAAATAAAAATTAAAGAGGCACGACGGCGTCACAGCGCCAATATTCACAGCCTGCAGCATCATCCGAGGGTGGTTCGATACTATCACGCAGGCTGCGGATTTCGGAGTGGAAGCGTTCCGCTTTGAACGGGCGGCTTCAGCCGCCAGCGACCACTCTGATGCTTTATAATTCGCGCTCCACCCGCTCGCCGGATCGAAGCTCATCCGCATGTCGCAACTAGCCCGCAAACTTCGCCTCACCGACTACTTCACCCTCGGCTGGGGCACCATGGTCGGTGTCGGCTGGCTGGTGGTCATGGACGACTGGCTGCTGCGCGGTGGCGCACTGGGCGCGCTGCTCGGCTTCGCCATCGGAGGTGCGCTGCTGCTCCCCATCGGTTGGGTCTATGGCAGGCTGGTGGCAGCGATGCCGGATGCCGCGGGCGAAATCGCCTACACGGCCGCCGCTTTTTCGCGTCCCATCAGCTTCTCCACGGGTTGGATCATGATGCTCGCCTACTTCATCGTCTGTCCCTGGGAAGCCGTAGCCGTCGGTCGCATCGCTGGCTACATCGTTCCGTCACTCGATTCTCTGGAGATCTACCGCATCGCCGGACGCCCAGTCTTTCTTCCTCACCTCATCATCGGTCTCGGCCTAACGGCGCTGCTCACCACTCTGAACTACCGCGGGATCCGCCTCAGCGCTACCTTTCAAAATTGGACTTCCTTCGGCACTCTGGCACTGTTCATTGTTTTCATCGCGCTCGGCGTCAGCAAAGGGTCACCACACAACTTCCCTCCGCTTTTTACCCACGCACCACTGGTTTCGTTCCTGCTAGTAGTGCAGATCGTCCCCTATTTCATGACCGGATTCGAATCCGTCAGCAAGGCCGCTGAAGAATCTACTCCCGAATTTCGCGGCCAGGGGTTTATGAAAGCCATCTGCATGGCGGTCCTCGTCGGGATTCTCTTCTACACGGCCGTCATCGCCGCAGTCGCATTCGTAGCTCCATGGCGCGAATTGACCAGCCAGAAATTCATGACCGCGGTAGCCTTCCAGCAGGCAGTGGGCTCCCGCTGGATCGTAAACGTAATCCTCGCGGCGGCGCTGCTGTCACTATTCAAGTGCTTCAACGGAAATTTTGTCGCCGCCAGCCGCCTGCTGTTTGCCCTCGGACGTCGCGGCCTCGTTGACCCGCGAGTCGGCCGCATCCATCCCGAACATCAGACGCCGTCGGCCGCAGTTCTCTGTGTCGGACTAGTTACTGCCGCATGTATGCTCCTCGGAGACGCGATTCTCGTGCCCATCACCGAGGTCGGTTCTGTCGCCTGCGCCATCGGATGGGCCGCGACCTGCGCCGCCTATCTCCAAATGGGACGCTCAGGAACCCTGCCGCAGCAGTCGAGATTGTCCGCGCTGGAATGGCTTGTCGCAGGCCTCGGCCTGCTCGTGGCCATCGCTATGACGCTGATGAAAATCGTCCCCGCGATCCCGGGCCATTTCACCGTGTACGAGTGGCTCGCACTCGGAATTTGGATCGCTCTCGGCGCGCTCGCGCGCCGTCGTGCAGCAGTTGCTTGAGCCGAGTTTGTCGTGATCTTGACTGGCGCAGCGCTTCACCGCTGCGATGACGATCGCTCTTTCGTAGCCCGCTTTAGCCGCTGAGGTAACGATACAGAAGAGGAAAACCGATGAAGCTCCACAACCTGACCTTCTTACTCGCGACCGCGCTGCTCGTCGCCACCCGCCCATTGCCGGCACAGTCGACAGCCCCCGCTTTCGACCTCGTCATCACCAACGGCCACATCATCGACGGCACCGGATCACCGTGGTATTCCGGCGACGTCGGCATCCGCGATGGAAAGGTTTCCGCAATCGGCAACCTGGCTTCCGTGCCGCGCAAACGCACGATCGACGCGGCCGGAAAAGTTGTAGCGCCCGGCTTCATCGACATGCTCGGCCAGTCCGAACTCACCATCCTCGTCGAACCGCGCTTGCCGTCGAAAATCTATCAGGGAATCACCACGGAGATCACCGGCGAAGGCGGGTCCATCGCCCCGCTGAACGACGCCATCATCCAGAACGATCGCCCCGGCTACGAGCACTATCACATCACTCCCGACTGGCGTACCTTCCGCCAGTACTTCGCGCGCCTCGAAAAGCAGGGCATGGGAATCAACCTGGCCAGCTACGTCGGCGCCACACAAGTCCGCCGCATGGTGCTCGGCGACGACGACAAGCAGCCCACGCCCGAGCAGCTTGAGCAAATGAAAGCGCTGGTGCGCGCAGCCATGAAAGATGGCACAGTGGGCGTTTCCACTGCGCTCGAATACGCCCCCGCCCCTTACGCAAAAACTGAGGAACTGATTGCCCTCGCTGCCGAAGGCGGCAAGTTCGGTGGCATCTACTCGACGCACATGCGCAACGAAAGCGACTCTGTTCTGGAATCCATCGACGAAGCTCTGCGCATCAGCCGCGAAGCCCATGTCCCCGTGGAGATCTGGCACATCAAGGTCGCCGGAAAAAATAACTGGGGACGCATGCCCGAGGTCGTTGCCAAGATCAACGCAGCCCGCGCCTCCGGAGCCGATGTCACCGCCGACACCTATGCCTACACCGCCTGGTTCAACTCATTCTCGGCCTTTGTTCCGCCCTGGGCCCATGACGGGGGCGATGCAAAAATGGTTGAGCGCCTGAAGGACCCCGCCACTCGCCAGCGTATCCGCAAAGATATGCTCACGCCCTCTAAAGACTGGGACAACGAATGGGACGAGATCCCCGGCCCCGATGCCGTCATGATCGGCGTGGTCCAGAATCCAAAGTTGCTTCCCCTGCAAGGCAAACGCCTCTCCGAGGTTGCGAAACTCTGGAACAAAGACCCAATCGACGCCCTGCTCGATTTCCTCATCGAGGATCCCGATGCCGATGTCGCCGTCTTCGGCATGTCGCAACCCGATGTGACTCTCGCTCTGCAGCAGCCCTGGGTCGCCTTCGACAACGATTCTTCCGGAACCTCGCCCGAGGGCATTCTCGGCCAGGAGCATCCTCATCCCCGCGCCTATGGAACGTTCCCTCGCATCCTGCGCAAATATGTTCGCGAAGAAAAAGCTCTGACGCTCGAAGACGCCATTCGCAAATTCTCCGCCTTGCCCGCTCAACGCCTGCGCCTCACCGATCGCGGTGTTCTCAAGGTCGGCATGTGGGCTGACGTTGTAGTCTTCGATCCCGCGACCGTCCGCGATCTTGCCACCTTCGATAATCCAAACCAGCTTTCCCAGGGGATGGACTACGTGCTAGTGAATGGTGTAGCCGTGATCGACCAGGGGAAAATGACAGGAGCACTCCCAGGAAGAGTCCTGCGCGGAGCAGGCTACGTACCGTGATCGAAGGAATCAGTGCCAGAAGGGATCGGGAAGGCCACGACTTGAGTCATACCGTCGGCCGTCGAAAACGAAGATGGACTTTAGCCCTGGGAGAAGGCTGCCTACGGTTTCAGCTGCGCCTGTGTCTCCGGCGTAGTCAGGACCACGCGCGGCTCCGCCACAGTACCCGTGATGCTATAAACCAGCGAGCCAGCGCGAGCCGGTTTCACTTCTGCATCTCGTGCTAGTTTAAAGTCCAACATTCGCCCCAGCGAAGCAGCGCCGCTGATCTCATAAGCCCCTGCGGAAGAAATCAGCTTCCCCTTTTCGATCTCGATCTTCCCCGCTCGCAGCAGTGCCCGGCCTTGCCAGCGCCCAACCTGCATCGGTCCCTCATCACTCGCCAGCGAGATGTGAGATAAGACTCCGTCCCGCAGATCGAACCGCATTCCTCCCTCGGCCGATTCCCAGAATGCCGCAGCGTCCGCGCCTGACGCGGTCAGCTGATAAGTCCCCTCAGCGGTTCCCGAAATCCATGGATCGTGCATCGCAGCCGCCATCTGCCGCAGTGAAACCCCCGTCAGAGTTCCGCTCCCAGTGTACAAAGGAGAAGCTGTGGTGAAATCCGCCTGCCAATCCCCGCGATGCTTACCTCCTAGCAAATCCCCGCATAACTCGGAAATCCTTAGTTTCCCGTGCTCCAGTTCAAGCGAAGCGGAAACCCTCTCCGCAACTAGGTCATGAATCCGCAGCCGGTCGGCACTTATTTTTCCCGATGCTCGCAGGTTTCCGAGAAACGTTGGCGCCGCGGGTTCCTCGGAGGTGAGCATCTGGTACCACCGCCGCTGGTTCGGTTGCGAACCCAGCCACCCGGAAAGTTCGCCAAGCCCTACCTGTTCAGTATTCAAATTGAAACGAACCAGGCACGCCCCCGGCAACCCACAGCCGCGCGGCAGGGCCAAAGACCCCGTCCAGCGTGCCTCGCCGGCCTGCGCGCTCAACTTCTCCACGCGCGCTTCATTGGGCAAGAGCCGTAAATCTGCCGAGGAGATTTCGATCGGCCCATTTACGCCGCGCACTATGGCCCGCACATTGTGCAGTTGCACCCTCCCCGTCGTCTTGGGCAAAGAAAATCCGGAGGTGGCTCCAGTTACATTTCCCGCCCAAGATCCAGCAATCTCCAACTCCATCTGGGCGGAGCCTTCGACGCTCGCCTTCATCGCCGGCAATCCGAGCAGGGTCGCCAATCGCAACGTGTGGGATACTTCCCCATCTCCGCGGAGAACCATGCCGTAACCCGACCGTCCCACCCACCCACGTGCTTGGGCCGGTACCGGCCGCCCCAGAGCAACCGGAAACGGTCCGTACTCAACGTGCAGTTCATCCGGAGCGGGTAAAACCTCAGCCTCCAGCGGGCGCGCAGATTGACCCTTCGACGGCTTGTCAGCGCTAGCCCGCTTCGAACTCAGCACAAAAGGCACATTCCCCGGAGCAAATTCCACTTTGGTTGTGGCCGACCGCAGGCGAAGCTCAGTAACCTCTCCACGACCCTGAAACTCTGGTCCCTGCGGGGATGATCCCCCTTCCTTCACCGCAAAACTTCCCTGTACATTCCCCGCGGACACAAGATCTGCCGGCAGGTTTTTCTTGGCGCGTCGTCCGAGTTGCGCCACCGCGCTGACAGGCACGTTTTCAACGTTTAAAGCCAAATCGATCCGATGCACTCCGGGAAGCCCGGCATCACCATGCAGTGTGATCATGCCATTTCCCACCGGCGCGCTGCAGAAGATTTCGTGCATCACTCCGTCGACCGAGTGGTACTGGCCGTCGCAGTGCGCCGTCAGCCGCAGTTCCTCGCTGCTCGAGATATCGTATCTGTGGAAGTCCTCAATCGATGTATCCACTGCGACCTGCATCGCCGCCGGCATGCCGCTCAACGTTGCGTCTACCCGCACTTCTCCGCGCCAGCCCTTGTCATTTCCGGATATCAGTTTCGTCAGTTGCCCTAGCTGCGCGCGGTCCCACTCTAGGCTGAACTGCAGCGGCGTCTCGCGCAGGCTCCCGGCCCTCTGCCACGTGCCGCTCATCCGCAGCAGCCCCGCGTCGCTCAAACTCATATCGGTGCGCAGCGGTTCTGCTTTCAAGCGCGCGCCCCAGGTGTTCTCTGATTCCTGCCACAACGCAAAGTCCGCATTCAGCAGAGCGTAGGCCTTCTTTTCCTGGCCCACTTTGAAATTGATGCGGCCCGAACTGGCCTCGATGTAGGGGAACCCCGGGCGCGCTTCCGACTTCGACTTCGCGGTCGGCGCCAACGGTGCGCGCGCCGTGCGCTCCAGCAGTGCTTCCCAATTCCAGCGCCCGTCCGCTCGGCGCACCAGATTCAGACTCGGCTCTGTCAACTCCAGGCGGGAGATGTCGAGCCGTCCCCGCACTAGCGATGTCAGCCGTACCACCGCTGTTACCTCAGAAGCCCGCAACATGGGCTCCGCGCCGAACGCTGGATCTTCATAGATGATAAGGTGGTCCAGGTCGAACCCAGGCTGCGGCAGGAATCGAAGGTGGACCGCGCCAATTTCGGTGGGGCGCGCCACTGCGCGGCTGAGCGAATTCGCAATGCGCGCCTTAAGGCGCGCGGCCCCTGGACGCACCAGGAACAGACCCAGCAGGATCACTACTCCCGCAATCACCATCCGCCGCTTGGAAAGGAAAAGCTTCACCGCACCACTTTCAGCGTTCGCCCCCATCGCGTCTCATCGAAGAAGTGCAATACCACATGCGCCAGAAATCCCAGCCGGTCCGCCATTCCCGTCTTCGTATATTGGTCGCCGGGCGTATCAAACGACCAGTAGATGAACATTGGACGCCCAATCACATTCTCCTGCGGAATGAAGCCCCAGTAGCGGCTGTCCAAGCTTACGCCACGGTGATCGCCCATGGCGAAGTAGTGCCCGGGAGGCACCACCAGATCCTCTCCCTCTACATGCGAACCCAGGTCTACGATCCAGTTCGGATAAACCCCGCTCTCATAGGACGGAGGCACCGCAGGAAAATTGTTGCGGTAAGAATCGTTGAGATTGTCCGCGTCGTGCAACACGTAAGGCTCATCCAACGCCTCACCATTTCGGTAAACCACTCCATTGCGCAGATGGATCCGGTCCCCAGGCACTCCCATGATCCGCTTCACCACATAAAGCCCCGCATCATGCGGGTCGGGGTGCAGAAACACCACGATGTCGCCGCGCCGTACCTGTCGATAAGGAAGCAGCGGTCCAACCCATGGAGTCCTTGGCGCAAACTGGATGCGGTTCACGAATACGTGGTCCCCAATCAGCAGCGTGTCCTCCATCGAACTGGATGGAATCTCGAACGCCTGCACCACAAAAGTGATGATGAACAATCCCGTCACCAGCACTGCGGCCAGTGAGGCAAGAAACTCCACCGTAGTCTCTCGCGGTTTCTCTTCGACTTCGTTCTTCTCTTCTTTATTAGCCAATGTGATCAATCCATCCAGTCTTAATTGGTTACTTCCAACGTTTACAACTGCCGCATGCCATACCGCTATAGCTTCAATGCACCAGCCGTAATGTGCGGTTCCAGCGCGTGATCTGAAAGATATGCGTCAGCACGTAGGCAAAGTGGTAAAGCTTGTCACTCACCGAGGACGGCGCCGTCCCATCGCCCTCACCGCCCTGCACTGACCAGTAAATCACCAGCGGCCGCCCAATAATATTAGCCTCTGGCACAAACCCCCAGTACCGGCTGTCAGAACTGTTGTCCCGGTTGTCTCCCATCACAAAGTAGTGCCCCTCGGGAACAATAAGCTGTCCATCTTCGACCAATTTGCGCAACTGCAGCCACCATTCCGGCGTAGGCCCCGACATAACATCCAGCCGGGGGAAATTATCCCGGAAGACGTCATCTGCCGGGCGGCTGAAGCGCGCGTAGGGCTCCTTCAACGGCAAGCCATTCACCAGCACCTGCTTGTTGACCAGCCGCACCCGGTCTCCCGGAACGCCAATCACCCGCTTCACAAAATGCTGCGTCGGGTCTACCGGATAATGAAACACCACAATGTCGCCTCGCCGCACCTGGCGGTAAGGCATGAAATAGTCTCCCAGGCCGCCTCCGCCGTAGCACAGCTTGTTCACCAGAAGGTAATCGCCCACCAGCAGCGTGTTCTCCATCGACGGAGATGGAATCTGGAACGCTTGGACGATGAAGGTAATCACAAACACTGCGATCACCACCGTTCCCAGCAGCGATTGTATCGAGCCCGACACGTCCGATCCAACCGCCCCTGCCGTTCCCCGACCGCGTGAAGAATGATCCCGTGAGGACTGATCTCGTGAAGAAGGATCCCGCGAAGAAAGATCGCTACAGAACTGATCGCCGGGGGAATGACTGTCCGGAGAATGACTGTCCGAAGAAAGACCATCTGGAGCTGGATCCCGCGCACCCTGTTCGGTCGAAGCATGTTCGGTCGAAGCCAGCTCACTCGAGGAAGGTCCGCTAGGAAAATGTCCACTCGAAAATTGTTCGTCTGGGGAATTCATTTACTTCACCTGCAGCCCTCTACTTGTCAGCCAGCCGCGGCCCCCGCGCCAGCTTAGCTCCAGCCGACTGCGGCCGCGAAGCCAGATAAGACAGCAACTGTCGCGCCGCGTCCTGTTCGGCCGTCTTTTTGGTGGTACCTTGCGCGCGTCCCACAAATTCTGCTCCGCCTTCACCGTTCTTCGTATTGAGACGCACTTCTACCGTAAACGTCTTACTGTGTTCTGGCCCAGCTTCCTGCACCAGTACATACGACGGCTGGGCCATCCCCAGTCCTTGCAAGGTTTCCTGCAGGGCCGACTTGAAGTCATTCATCGGCAGCGTGCCGCCTTCGCGCTCCATCCGCTCCAGTTCGGGCGCCAGGATCTCCCGCAGAATGAATTCGCGGGCCGGCTCCATCCCGCCATCCAGGTAGATCGCCGCCAGAATCGCTTCCAGCGCATCCACCAGCAGCGCTGTCTTGCTGCGGCCGCCGCTCTTCTCTTCGCCCCGCCCCAGGCGAAGATAGTGTCCCAGTTCCAACCTCTGTGCCACCCGGATCAGATGTCGCTCACTCACCACATGGGCCCGTAGTTTTGAAAGTTCGCCCTCGCGAAACTGCGGAAAGCGCTGAAACAATTCTTCGCTGGTCACCAGCGCCAGAATCGCGTCCCCCAGAAACTCCAATTGCTCGTTATCGCTCACCTTGTACTTGCTGTCCCCGGCCTGTTGCGCCTCTTGCTCCCTCGCCTGCGAGCTGTGGGTGAGGGCTTGCTCGATCACCGTCCGCTGGTGAAAGTGGTAGCGCAACGCCGTCTCCAGCGCGGTGGTTTCTCGTTCCTTCATGGTTGCACTGCCGGGCAGTAATCCAATTCAGCCGTCACTCTCAGCAAGAGCACGCTATTCGCTGCGAAGAGCTCGTCCTAAACGAAGTCGGAGGCATCTCGCGCCCCACCTCGAACCGCCTTCCCTGCGAGAGCACAAGCGGCCGAGGCGGGCGCTCTAACTCGCTTCCTTATTCAATTCTTCGCGGGGGCCGCGCCGCCGGTCAACTGCGTCAGACGATCCTTCTCATCCCGAGCAGCCTTGCCCGCAGCCGTACCTTCCTTGGTCAGGTCCACTGCCTGGTTGGCAAACTTGAGCGCCTCCGGATATTTGTTCTGCATATCCAAAGCCACTGAGAGCCGGAAAATCGCAATCGGATCCGGCTGCTGCGGGAACGCATCGATCGACTTCCTTAAGTTTCCTTCCGCGTCCGCCCACGCTTTTGCATTGAAATCCAGCGTCCCCAGAATCGCGAATGCATCCGATCGCAAAAACCCCTTGTACGCAGCCAGTTGCTCCGGGGGATAACCCGTGGGAATGTCAGTCTCCAACGTCACCAGCGCCCGCTGCGCATCTTTTCTGGCTTCCGCCAGGCGCTGATCCTTATCGAGATCGGTATCCCGCGTCCGCTCGGCCAGCACCTGCGCCACGCCCAGCAGTGCTTCCGGATCGTCCGCATCATAAGTCAGGATCTTTTGCGCCATCTCCATCATCTTGTCGGCATTATTCGCCTGCTGGTAGGAGTGCATCACCCCCGCGTAAAGCAGTTGCCGCAACTCGCTGTCCGGAAATTTCGCCGCGAAGTCGGCGGCCGCTTTCTCCTGCGCCGCGGGATCAGTCAACGCCGCCGCCGCCTTGTACGCCGCGAACTCCTCTTGCGTCTTGGCTTGCGGTTTCCGCTTGCCTGCCGGCGCGGCTGTCTGTCCAGCTGCTTGCCCTGTCGCTGGCGTGGCCGGCGCGTTCTGCGTCGCGGGCTGGTTATTGCTTTGTGCAAAACCCTTATTCGCGAAACCCCACGCCGATATTCCCATCACCGCGATAATGATCGCCACTCGCTTCATGCTTTCTCCTTGGCTTATCTTGCCTGATTCGAACTCATCCCAACCGTCGCAACTGCGATCCACCGCTCGCATTGTAACCGCACCGGGCCTCCGTAGCACCACGCAGCCCGATCGTCTGACCAGACTTCTTAACGAACTGCACCAGTAGGCGCAGGCTTTGCTGGAGGCTCGTAGGCCTGCGCCAACCCTCGTTCTGCCGCGGCCTTTACCTCCGGCAATTCTCCGCCAGCGTTCAACGCCGCCCGGTATTCCTGCAACGCGGCCTCGCGCTCTTCTTTCATATCCAAAATCCGTCCCAGATACACATGCGACCATCCCACCACCTTCGGATCTTGCGTGGCGGCAATCGCCTTCTGGAAATTATCCTGCGCCCCATCCCGGTTCTTGTTGGCCACGGCCACTTCCGCCAGAATGAACAGCGCCCGCCCCTGGTCCCCGATCTTTTTGTCTAACGCCTGTTGCGCCAGTTCCTGCGCTCCCTTGGGATCACCCGCGGCCAGCCGCTTCTCCGCCGTCACCAGCATGCGCCGTTCCTCCGGGCGCGACAACCGCACCAGTTCCGGCGACGCCACGCTGGCAAACTGAACCGCTGCCGCCGCTTTCTCTTCTTTCTTTATGTCCACATTCACCAAAAGATCGCCGTAGGCTCCGCGAATGCCTGTGGGATCCTTTTCAAACGACCCCATCGCGTCGTAGAAGTACTTCGTCAGGATGTATCCCTGCTTCACCTCGTCATCCACTGCCTGAGCCCGCATCGCCTCTTCCGCCGCCTGTTTGCCTCCTGAGGTGCGGATCTCAATCGCCCGTATCAGGCATTCGGTTACCAGTAGCGAGATGTCACTTTTGAAGCTCTCCTCCAACGGAGCGCGCTTCACCGATTGCAGCAGAGGTTCCAGCCGCTTGACGGAGGTGAAGTGCTTCTCCGCCAGCGGATCCAACTCGTAATGCAAAAACGTATGCCGGATCTGGTCCATCTTCAGCGCCGACTTCGGCGCCCCTCCCGAGGCCGTACTCGGGGCAGGGAAGACAACTACGAAGTAATCCGTGCCGTAATTCCGCGCATCCGTTTCATTCGGCGAACCCATGAAGTCCAGATAGATTGTGAAGGTTCGTCCCAGGTATTGCGACGAAGGTTGTTTCAGATAGATTTCGGTGTCAGACACCATGTTGTGCAGCGGTTCGTGGTACCGCCTCATCGCCGCCGCATAATCATTGCGATGCCGTTCCCAGATCGAATGCAACCCCGCTTTGTCGTAAAAGTTCTCCAGCAGCTTTCCGAAGCCCGCAATCATCGACGCATCCGGAGGCAGCTCCTCCTCCTTCAATCGCGGCAAAAAATGCGGAGGTCCATCCAGGTATAAGGCCAGCGAGATGTACTGCGACAGATTACGATTCGCATCCCTCGACGCTACATGGCCCTGGTAGAACTCGCACAGCGCCGTCCGCGCCGCCTCCGCCTGCTCCGAATCCCGCAAATTTCTCTGTAGCTCTGCCCGCACATTGCTGCGCACGACATCCGAGATGTCCAAGTCCTGGTCATAGCCACAGGTATTGAGCGCCGCCAGTACGGAAAATATCGTCAGGTTGCTGTCCAGTGTGATTAGAGACTGGTTCTGCGAACCCTGGTTGCGCGGCTGGTTCTGGGGGTTCCTGTTCTGCGGGGCCGGCTTCGGCGGAGTTTGGCTTTTCGCCGGTTGCTCCTGTGAAGACGACTCATCCTGCGAAGACGATTGGTCCCGGGAAGACGATTCGCCCGGCGGAGCAGGGGTTTGTGGAGCCTGACTCGGAGGAGACTGGTTTGAAGGAGCCTGGCCTGCAGGAGCCTGATTTTGAGGCGTCTGACCCTGCGGAGCCGGGTTCTCCGGAGGTGGGTTCTGCGACGCCGGATCCTGCCCTGCGCACAAGGGCGCCAGCAGCCCCAACAAGGCCGCAAACCACAGACTTCGCAATCGCAAACTCAGGAAACCCTCCACAGGACTAGCGGTGCTCTGAGCGGAGATGCACCCTCAAGTGTAAGGACTTCCGCGCAGAGGGTCAAACCAGAGTCCTGGGACCGGCCCGCCCAACGAGTGTGATCGCCTGTTGCGCTTCAGCGCTACACTGCTCTCCGTGGAATTGGCGTATACGCTCTCGGATTCCCCTGACACCAAAGCCGGATCCGTGTGATTGAATTTCCGACGTGCCGATCGGCTCTGGAGAAACCTTCGCCGACGCGCTGGCTTCACGCCAATGCCTCCAGGAGTCTGTCAACGTCATTCATATCATTGAAAACCGAAGGTGAGACACGGATATAGCGCTCCGAAACGCGAGCATCAACCCTGGCTTTTTGAAGGCGCTGGCGCACCGAGTCCGGGTCCTTGACGGCAAAGCTGACAAGTGCCGAGGTCGATTCCGGAGGCGTGAGCGGCATAAAGCCGAGCCGGGCCATTTCCTCATGCAGGCGCTTCAACATCGGCTGGCGGTGCGCCACAATATTCTCGACCCCGAGTTTGCGAATGTACGGAAGCGAGTTTGTGAGCGCCTGGACAGTCCCAATGGCAGGCGTGCCGACCTCACAGTATCCAGACGCGTTGTTGTGAAGCGCGAATGTGTAGGGCTCCGGCCCTGAAGGATCACCGGGAAGGAAATGCGATTCGATGCTGGTCGCTTCGTAGTAGCCGAATTGCGAACGATGGAAAACGCGGTCGAGCAGATCTTCTCTGACGAAAAGAAAACCCAGCCCGAAATCAGCCATCAGCCACTTGAAACTGGAGCAGGCACAGAAATCGACCCCAGTCGCGCGAACGTCGATGAGAGTAGCGCCCGCGGCCTGGGCGATGTCAGCGTAAACATAGGCGCCGTGGGCATGCGCCAGATCGCAGACCGCTTTCAAATCATGCTGAAAGCCGTTGTGCATGGCGACCAGCGAGATTTCGATCAGCTTCGTTCTTTTGTCGACGACGCGCTCAAGATCTTTCAGGTCAATGCGCCAGTCGCGGGGCATCACGACGCGCACGTCGAGGCCGAACTTTTGCTGCAGAGCCCGCAAGTGCAGAAGAGCGCCTTCGAAATGCAGGGCGTCGCTTACGACGTTGTCCGACTTGTAATCAATGTCCAATCCGTTGACGACGAGATTCTCCCCTGTGCTGGTGTTTGGGACGTAGCTGATTTCTGATTCCTTCGCGTTGATCAAAGCCGCGAACTCCGCCTTGATATTGATCGGGCTTTTCGGCTGCGCAAGAGCTTTCAGTTGCGAGCGAGACTCCGACCATTCGCGCAATGCCGCTGCCGCGGCGACCGGCATGGGGTGCGTGTAGGCCGAATTGAGATAGGTAAGCCACTCAGGTATGGCGAAATCTCTTTTGACCGGTAGTGAGGTTGCAGCAGAAGGTGCAGCGGAAATGGAACTGTCCCGCGAATCCGTGATGGAGGCCAATGGGCGGGCCACTTCGGCTGCAGCCAGAGTGCCGAACCCTGCCAGGACTTCACGTCGGCTGATCATCATTTGATTTTCCTCCATATCGCGTCTCATCCCTGATTTGGTGCAAAAAGCCCGACGCAGTGACTTAGGATCTGCGCGGCCGGCGGAAGGAAGAGGTGAAGTCGATTCGTTCTTGTGACAAGTTAATGCGCAGCTCGCAGCACAACGTCCCGCAGAATGTAGTCGTGTTCCGATTCGACGCCGAGCCTCTCAAAGCCACGCCAGTACCAGGCCGGGCGCAAGTGTGAGGAGATAGTCGTAGTCCGGCTCAAGAAAGTCCGACTCCCGTCGGCCTGAAGGCGATACTCAGCATTCTCAAACCCCAGCCAGTGGCGACCGGGCATGTGCGTCCGATCAATGGAGAGCCCCAGGTAATAAGGTGGGTCCCAACCGGTAACCGTCTCTTCGATATATCCCACATTAAAGTAGCAAGTGCGCTTCGCGCCGATTCCCTGGCCCTGCATTGTGCAACGTTCGGGAATAGGCAAACCAACGTACATCAAGATGGGTTTGCTGGCTTGTATGCCGTCGATTTGGAGAATGCGCCCCCACACCTGTTGTGGCGTCTCGTTGACTTCCACAGTCGTTTGAATCATCTCCGTCCGCGGATTCTGGAGAATCGGGCGCTCGATTCGATCACCAGCAAGAATCAGGGCGGGGCTTACGAGAAGCAGAATTCCTGTTGTTGTAGTCTGGTTCTTTGAGCGATCTACTACGAACTTGCGAAACAATATTCCGATCCCAGCGCCGACAACCAGCCCTGCAACAATGACCGGGAATGCCAGAATCGCGCACAGCACCCCTTCTTTTCCCAAAGCGACCAGGAAAACTAGAGAGCACAATACTGACAATAAAGCGGCAGCCGCTGCACTGTTGGGTTGACGCGCCACTAGGACGATAGAGAAACCTGCCGCGACCGGGACCAACAGAAACAAAGTCGCACCCATGCCCGGGTATTGGTGCGACGCAAGCAAGAAGAACGCGATAAGCCCGATCGCAGCGCCTGCTACTGCGCCCACCGCCGTCGCTTTGAGCGAGGCTTTCCAGTTCACCACGGAATTACGCTCCGACAACATGCGGAGGTCAGAGTATCAGATTCGTAAGATGATAATTTTAGCCACCGCGCGGAGCTCGCGGAAGCCGAAAGCCGAGCCCGTTCCTATCCCCGCACGCTGATTCTCGAAAACGACAGCACCGCCCGCGAGGAGATCGGCCGTCCCATCGACATTGCCGGGCGGAACGTCGTAAAGATCAGCATCCTCTTCACCTGCGGCAAAAGCTCCTGAGACTCCCCAGGATCGGAAAGGATCTTGTAGTCTTGCACTCGCCCGTTCTTGTCCACGTAGGCTTCAATTACCAGCGAGTCCGCATTCATCGCGCTCAGCGTCGTCCCAAAAGCGCTCTGCTGCAACTCCGGTCCGGTATTCAGCACCAGCGGCACATCTTGATTGTTCGCTTGCACCTCTCCCGGCATCGCCAAAATCGCGGTGACTAAACCAAAGATCAGCAATGCGCAGAACAGGCCCGCGGTAGCAGGAACCATGAACGCGTTTAAAGCATTTTCCACGCGCATGCGAAGGCCTTCATACCGCGGCCTACGCGTATCCGCCGCCGCCCGCGAAATCGCCAGACGCAGCTTCAGTCCAAGATCCGCAGGTTCTGGCACACGCCCCACTCTCATCAGCAGTTGTTGCGTTTGACGCAGCAACTGGTAATCCCGCATGCACGCCGCACATCCCTCCAGATGCCCCTGCAATCCCTGCATCTCGATTCCCGTCACTGCCCCGTCCAGATACGGAGACAACAATTTCTTCACGTCCCGGCACTTCATCGGCAGGAACTTCGTCGAAACGGACTTCATGGCCACATACTTCATGGCATCACCTCTACCCTTCTTCCCCCTCCAGCAACCTGTGACCGCAAACTCGTCTCATCTTGTTCTTCCGGCGCAGTGAGCCCCAATTCTCCACCCACCTCGCGCACGTACGGCGCCAGTCGCTGCTTCAGCGCCTGCCGCCCGCGCGTGATTCTCGATTTCACCGTCCCCAGCGAAATCTGCAGAACATCGGCAATCTCCTCATACGACATTTCTTCCAAATCTCGCAGAATCAAAGCCGTCCGGTAGGGTTCGATCACCTGCCGCAACTCTGCATCCACACGCTTCTGCACTTCCCGGTGCGCCACGCTATCGAACGGCGAATCGTTGCGGTCAGTCAGCGCGTTCTGCATCGCTGCATCTCCGTTCGACGAGCCCTCCGATTCTACCGGCTCAATCGAGGTCTCATGCGCCTTATGCCGGAACCACCACCGCTTCCGGTTCGCTGCCTCGTGCAGTGCGATCCGGTAAATCCAGGTCTTCAGGCTAGACTCGCCATGAAAGCTCTTCATCCCGCGAAACACTTTCAGAAAAACATCCTGCGTGGTATCCGCAGCGTCCGCCGGATCGCTCACCATGCGGTACACCAGCCCGTACACCGGCCGTTGGAATTCGCCAATCAGCCAAGCGTAGGCCTCTTCCGAGCCCGCCTTCAGGTCCGCGACAATCGCCGCTTCCTGCGCCCGTGCTCCGATCGCGCTCGCCAGATCTCCCAAGGTCGTCACTCCCGCTCGAACTTCTCGTACCGCATGACTATAGGATGATTATAGGATTCTCCACCCCATACCCAACCGAAAAATCGCCTCGCCGCCCCTGGGTCCACAAGCATATGTCACCGGCACATGTTACCGGCGTACGCCCTAACCACATAGACTCCACCCAGCCGCTCTAGGTTCCCACCCATAACTGGTTTGTTTACAGAGACCTAACGGACCCCCTGCGGACGCAAGCAGATTCGTGGGCAATGCTTTAGTTGTGGTCTTCCTCGTGCTCATTCGCGGGCTTCTTTGGCTTCCCCCTGCGATTTCGCTGTGGCAGCGCGCCCGGCTTTGCCGGAGGGTTAAAGTACGCATCGTTGAAGACGACGTCGCCCTGAAAGCTTTTCATGCTGTCGCGATAGCGCTGGCTGGAAATTACTCCACGGATCTCCGTCTTTACCTCTTCCAGCGTCAAAGCCTGCTTGCTGATCATTTTGTAGATAAAGTGCGCACCGCCGGGATCGGAGAATACGTCGGAAACCTCTCCGGCCTTCAGGTCCATCACCGTCTCATGCCGCGGCGGCAGCGTGGCGCGGCGGACCTTCTCCATCTTCGTGTCGGGGGTCGTTCGAGGAATTCCGGCCTCCGTGTAAGCCTCGACTTGCAGCTTGTCAGGATCTTCCCCGTTAGCCGCCCGAACACGCAGATCGTCGGCGACTTTCGTCATCGCTTCTTCATCGCCCTTGGTTTGCGCATCTTCGGGGTCCGCATGTGCCGCAGTTTGCTTGCCACGGGGGACAAAAATCCGAGCCAACGTCGCTTGCTCGTAAGACGATTGATTCTTCTTGTAATACTCTTCGAGATCCGCCTCGCTGATATCATTTGCTTCCTCCCGCAGCGCGCGGTTCAGGTCCTGGGCAAGCAGTTGCATGCGCGCATAGCGAATTTCTTCCTCGAACCCCGGCGTTTTGTCGAGCCCGCGTTTCTCCGCCGCCGCCGACATTCTCAGATTGCGGGCATAAGCGTTCGCCACATTCAGCCGAAGTGATAGCGACATGCCCGGCTGCAGCGCTTCGCTAAGTTTTTCAAATTGCGCGCGAGTGATCACGGTTTTGCAGGCGGTGATCGGCTGAGCTCGATCAGCGCAGAAACCGTTCACCGTAATCACCGCATCGTCCGGCCCAACCTGTATTTGAGGGGCCTCGGCCGCGAGAGGCGGAGCCTGTGGCGCAGCTTGCCCGTAGGCTAGGCTCGCCAGAAGGAGACATACGAGACTCTGGAAACGCATGATGGGCTAGTATCCCCGGTGCCAGGGTTGCGCTGCAAATAAAATGGGCACGCAGCGCAACTGCGTGCCCAGCCCAAACCTACTGGTTGACCCGATGGTCACTGCTCATAGGCTCCCATGTTGATCTGCCCGTTGGCATTCACGCGCGGGTTGCCGTTGAAGTCCACCGTGCCGAAGTCGCCCGAACCTAAGCTCGCGTTCCCCGTGTTCTCCGCCGGAGAACTGGTCGGGATGTCAAAATTCGGCGTCGGCGAACAACTCGTGAGCGGGGTCGGAGGACCGCTCTCCTTGGTCGACTTGCAAGTCGGCACGGTAAGGTAGTCGGGATTCGCGAACACCGAATCCGCATCCTCCCCAGTCTTTGATTGGTAAGACGCGAACGAAGAGTAGCTCTTCCCGTTCAACTCAAACGTAGTCGTCGAGCTGGTTGTGTAGTAGTCGTTGTAATTGGCGGTAACTCCGCTGCCCGCCACGTAACCGAACATGAACAATCCCTCCGCGCCCGTGTAGACAATGTTGTTCTCGAACACAATCCCCGTGGCGCGGTACTGGATCTGGAACTCACCGCTGCCCGTTTTCTGCGTGTCGTTATCGTAAAGACTGTTGTTCACAATGGTGATGTTAGTGCTCCCGCCCGTCCCAGTCTTGGCATATCCACCCACCGAGACGCCGCACGAGTTTGCCGCGTAGATCAGGTTGTTGCGGATGATCACGTTGCTCGACACTTCGCCTTCGGTCTCGCTCGCGGCTTCGATATTCAGGTCGTTGCCGTAAAGCGTGTTGCGCTCAAACGTCACCTCCGTGCAGCCGTCGCAGTACAGCCCGTCCTCGTCGTACTCATTGCCTTCCCCGGGGTTCTTGAAGGCGCTGTTGTTGTAGATCAGGTTGCCATAGACGTCTCCATTCTTCGCCTGATCGTAGCCCGTCGGACCGACTCCCTCAAAACCAATCGCATCCATGCCAATGTTGTCGTTGTCATAGATCGTGTTGTTTGAGACCACAAAGTTCTGCACGTTACCGTTGTAAGTCGTGGTCTCGCTTTCTCCGGTCAGGCATCCAGTCACCGTGTTGCCGTTTACCGTCACGCTCAGCGGAGTGGAACTCGTACCGAAAACCCCGATCCCATACGCGTTCCCATCTTTCCCCGCCGTGGTTTGGATGTTCTTCACCGTGTTGTTCAGTATGTTGATCCCGCTCCCGCTGCCGGCAATCAGAATCCCGGCTGGAACGTCCGCCTTCTTCGCAGTCTTGTAGTTTTGGATGGTGAACCCTTCAATAGTCAGGTAACTCACGCCGCTCGTAGCCCCAATCGTGAACAGCCCCTGCGTGTTGCAACACAAGAACCCGTTACTCGAGGCAAAGCTCGGCGTAGTGCAGCAGGCCACGCTCGTGCCATCCACAACCGCCACGCCTTGTCCATTAAAGACGATGGGAGCCGAGGCCGTCCCCGAGTTCGCGAACAGCACACTCTCGCTGTAGGTGCCGGCTTCCACGTAGACGGTCGCACCCGCCTGCGCTTCCAGAGCCGCGTGCCCGATGGTCAGCCAGGGCGCGCTTGCACTGCCGTTATTGGAATCGCTGCCCGTCTTGGCAACGTAATACACCTGAGCCTGTGGGCAATTGGAAAATGCCAGGCAGCTCGAGACGAAGAGAAACACGGCGCGAATCAACTCACGCTTCAACACAAATTGCGTACCGCAGCGAAAGCGTTTAGTCATCGAAAAGCCTCCTGGTGGACTTCTGAGTTCTTCTCCTTCAGAATCGGACCCTTCCGACGCAGCAGCGTTTGCAATATTACGAACGATTATTCTTACTTTCGTTTTTGCAGGTTTGTCAAGGAAAAAGAAAGCAATAGAAGCAAAAGCAGTCGAAGCACGGGCCATCCTTGGACATAGTTTTGCCTGGTTTGCTGAGTGATCTAGTTGGACCGGTTTAGCCGGACTCGCTTAGCTGGGTTGGTTTTGGCGAACAAGCTTTAGCTGCGCTCCAAGCTTAGACCGAAGCGGTTCGAGCCTGTTCGGTTAGCTTCTCAAGAATCTCCCGCACCGCCGCCAACAGTTTCTCCGGTCCCTTGTCCAAGGCCAGCTCAGACTTTTCCAGGAACCCGACCGCTCCGTCTTCCTGAAGCCGCGCGGCATTCTTCTGTGACAGGCCCGTTATCACCACCACCGGGATCCCCTTGGTCAAAGGGTCTTTCTTCAGCGCGATCAGCACGTCCGGACCGCTTAGCTTCGGCAGCAACATATCCAGCAGAATCAGCTCCGGCAATCTCTCCCGAGCCATGCGCAGCGCTTCTTCGCCGTCGGCCGCGCTGCTCACCGCATAGCCCGCGCGCGCTAGCGCCCGCTCCGTCGTCAGCCTCACAAACTTGCTGTCCTCCACAAGCAGAATCTTGGTCATTGCGGCAGCCCTTCCACTCCATACCGTGGATACTTGTCCTATCGGCAGATTGAGAATTCGGATAAAAACAGAAGGTCCGCACCGTGCTCTCACAACCTTAGAATCGCTTAAGAAAAGAGTCGCCGAGATGAGAGCCGCCTAAGACACTGGAAAGAAACAGTGCCGGTCGGGCTACACGAACCAAAACCCCACTTCACTTCACATTCTTCAGCATCTTCTCCATCGCCGCTACCAGCGAAGCTGGCCCCGATCCCAGCATCAAATCGGACTTCTCGAAGAACCCCGCAGCTCCGTCCTTCTCCAATGCCTTCGCGTTCTTCTGCGACAGGCTGGTCAACACCATCACCGCAATCCCCGCTGTCGCCGGATCCTGCTTCAAAGCCTTCAACACATCCGGCCCACTGACCTTGGGCAGCATAATATCCAGCAGCACCAGCTCGGGCGAGTGCTTGCGAGCCAGCCGCAGCGCCTCTTCCCCGTCGGAGGCGCAAACCACCTCATATCCCGCCTGGCTCAGCGTCCGCTCCGTAGCTACCCGCAGGAACTTGCTGTCCTCCACTAACAACACCTTCATCCGAAACTCATCCTTTCGCCGAGCTATTCAACCCACGCCAAGTATGCTCCACCACATCAGGAAATGTCGTGCCGCAATCCAGCCATCCCATTGGCTTCTCCGGTCCCAGGGTGTACGATGCTCCTGTCTTTCTAACCAGCGACTCACTAACCAGCGACTGACCAAACGGCCTTATCGTTCGCAAAGACTACCAGGCAACCTAGAAACTGGACATTTCTCTCGGGCGCGTCGCGCAGACAGAGTCGCCTCTCGTCCGGCGTTGGGTTTCCGTAAGCAGCGAGGAGGACCGTGCCCCACAGTCGTGAAGTACTCGTCCCGCCGCGTAGTGCCACTAGGAAGCTGTTTGGCATCTCCTTGTTTCTGCTCCTGTCGATGCTCCTGGTGCTTGCGCAAGAGATGCTCCCGCTAAAGGCGCTCGCGCAAAAGCCCGATCAAGACAACAACCCAGCCAAGTACGACCTCCACACAGAGATGAAGACCAAGGGAGTAGTAGATGAAGTAAATCTGCTCTCTTTCGGAACCAGAAAAGACTTTACCGAGCTCATCATCAAGAGCGGAGACGACAAGGTCCACATCTACGTTTGCCCCAAACCCTATCAGGAAGAAATGGGCATCACCTTCGCCAAGGGAGACGAGATTGCCGTCACCGGTTCAAAAGTCAAACAGGAAACCTCGGACGTGATCCTCGTCCGCGAACTCGTAAAGGGAACGGACACCCTCATGTTCCGCGACGGCAAAGGCAACCCGATATGGAATTGGCGTACCGGCAAGTGACCGCACGCTCCCAGCTATGAAGCTCCGCGTGCATACTCGATTCGCGGATGCCGAGTTGCGGACAAATGGCTATCTCTTCCCGCCATCCCCAAGGCCGTCAGCCGGGTTGAGCAGCGCTGCCACCGTCGCCGTAAGCACCGCCCGCGCCTCGGCGGCATCCTCCGGCAGAATAGCCTTTTCGATCAGCAGCATCGCTGCCCCATGCACCACCATCCTCAGCGCCAATAGCAGCCGTTCATGATCGTCCGGCGATCCACCCAGCTTCTCCGTCACCTTTTGCCGCATCACGTCCCGCACCGGCAGCACCTTTGGCTTGAACCCGGCCCGGATCGAACGGACCGAGTAAAAGAGCTCATATTCCTTTTGAAAAAACAGTTCGTATTCCCGGGGATGCCTCAGCGCGTAATCCAGATACCGTTCGCAACCTTCTTCCGGAGAAGATATTCCTTCCATCTGCGACGCAATGTCCCATCGGATGCGCTGCAGCAGCCCGCGCAGAATGTCGTTCCGGTCTCGAAAACGCCGGTAAACCGCAGGCGTGTTCGTTCCCGCCGCTCGCGCCACCGTCCTCATCGTGAGCGCCTTCTCCCCTCCCTTTTTCCATAGCTTCTGCGCTGCATCCAGAATTTTGCCTTCTAGGTCAGGGTCAGGTCGCCGCGGCACGTGTCCTCCTCCCGGAAAAACCACACTTCGCAGGTTATGTATACATCGTAAACATAACAATGTAAAGCAACTATCCTCTGCCGCAATGCGCCAGTGTAACGTTTTAATTATTATGTTGACATCGTAAACATAACGATGTATAAATTTTTCATAGCCGGGCCCCCTGCGGTAAACCAAGTGCCTTTAGGAGTTCGTACAAAGATGTATTCTTGGGAAAACCCTGACGACAGAGTCTCTATCGTTCAGATGAATTCAGAACTCCAGCATGCTCAACTGGAGCTGCTAAGCGCCCATTGCGCCACTCACCAGCTTCGCCTGCGGTTCTCGCTGGACGATTTGGCCCGTTTCGGCCAGCGCGATATCCTGCGCAAGTCGGTGCAGTCAGCCGCCGCCCTCAGCGAATTCTATTCTTCTATCCAAAAGAGAATCCCCGCCGTCGAAGCCGCCTCCGAGCCTCTCACCCGGGTCTCCGAGGAGCAGATCGTTGCCGCCGTTCAGCGGGTTACCACTTATTTTCGCCAGCAGCGTGAACATTACCTCTCCTCCGCTGTTCCCCTCAGCAACCACGAGAAAGCCTTGATGTGGCCCTATTTTTCGGCCGCCATGCTCGATCGCGTGAGGATTGTCGAACTCAAGGGTGCGCGCGTCCCTAATCCGCCTTTTTATGAGGAATATAAGGTCCTGGGTTTCGTCAACCTGCCCGACCTTCCACACATGCACTCTCTGACATTTCTCGATGTCCTGGTCTTCAACGAGAAGGTTACCCAACGATCCCTGTTTCACGGACTGGTTCATGCGGTTCAGTTTGAGATCCTGGGGATCGAACGCTACAGCGACATCTTCGTGCGCGGCTTCGTGCAGACCAAGCTCCATTTCTCCGTGCCCCTCGAAGCCCATGCCTTTGCTCTGGAGTCAAAGTTTGCCGCAGCCCCGACCAGTCGCTTTTCGGTCGAAGAAAAAGTTCGGCTCTGGGTTGAACAGGCGCGCTACTAAGCCTGGTTGCGGCCTGAGAATATTCCGAAGGAAGCACTCTTCGGATGCGCGGGCCTCCCCCGTCGCGGTCTCCGGGGCGGTGCAAGCTGTCCCGGAGACCCAAACAGTTGTTTCTCCCCCAATGCTGAACGGGGACGGCGCAAGCCGTCCCTTTTTTTAGGCGGTCATCGAACTTCCCGTCTGCCAGCGCCATGCCCATTCTGAAAGAGCAACCAAGGGGTTGCATTTCGTGGCGTCCCGCGTTAATATGCAACCTTGAGGTTGCCTAATATGAACGATCGCATCGAGAAGCGCATTGAACTCAAGGCCCCGGTCTCGCGTGTCTGGCGGGCGCTCACTGATTATCGTGAGTTTGGCGAGTGGTTCCGCGTGAAGCTGGATGGCCCGTTCGTTGCCGGTCAGGTCTCGCGCGGACGGATTACTTATCCCGGCTACGAGCACCTGAAATGGGAGGCCCGCGTTCAGAAAATGGAGCCCGAGCGGCTCTTCTCTTTCACCTGGCCCCATCCCAAATCCATCGACAAAGCCGACTACCCCGCGGACTGCTCAAAGGAACCAACCACGCTCGTGGAATTCAAACTGGAAAAGACCGCCACCGGCACTTTGCTGATCCTTACCGAGTCCGGCTTCGACAAGCTTCCCGCTGACCGCCGTCTCGAAGCGTTCCGAAGAAACGATGGCGGTTGGACCGAGCAAATGAAAAACATCGAGAACTATGTCGCAAAGAACCCGGTCGCAGCAACGCCGTAGCCGCACGGCCGCCTGCCGGCAGCCTCGCGCACCCATATTTGCCGCCCTCGGCGACGAAGTGCGGCTCTCGCTCGTGGCGAAGCTCTGTAGCGGCCGCCCTCACTCCATTTCGAAGCTCACGGAGGGTTCGAAGCTGACCCGGCAGGCGATTACCAAACACCTCCGGGTGCTGGAGACTGCAGGCATCGTGCGCAGCGTCCATAAGGGCCGCGAGACCCGATTCGAATTCAATCCCGAGCCGATCGCAGGAATGAAGCAGTATCTGGATTTCGTCTCCGAGCAATGGGATCAGGCACTCGCCCGCTTGAAGTCGTTCGTCGAAGCTGAATAACCAAGCTCTGCGCTGCGATTTCAGCCGCATAATCCCGACCCGATCCCATTTCGTTTCACAGGCTTAGGGCGGTCACCGCCCGGTTCTCGATTGCTTGCGTCTTTTCTCCCTCCATCCCCGTATTCAACAGTAGTATGAACGCGGCTGCCTTCTATTTCGAGAGTTCGATGGCGCAAGAGAGCACCGAGATCGCTCGTGGACTTCGGCGTCGAGATCCTGACTTGCTCGACCGGCTAATCGAGCAATACCAGCACCGCCTTCTCCGCTACCTTGTGTACCTGACCGGACGCCGCGACTTGGCGGAAGACCTCTTCCAGGAAACCTGGATCCGCGTGCTCGAACGCGGCCACCAGTTCAACGACAAATACGCATTCAGCACATGGCTCTTCTCCGTCGCCCGCAACCTGGCCATCGATCACATGCGCCGCAAGCAACCCTCCAGCCTCGACGGTTTAGTGGATAACAATATGCAAAACAATGAAGACCGCGCGCCCTTCGATGTGCCTGACGCCGCAGGCGCTTCGGCTTTCGATCTGACTCTGCAGCGCGAGCAAGGCGAGCAAATCACGGCCGGCATGCAGCATCTCCCCGCGGAATACCGGGAAGCTCTGGTGCTTCGATTTCAAGAGGGCATGTCTCTCGAAGAAATCGCGAGCGTGGCCCGCGTGCCCTTGGGCACCGTGAAATCCAGAATCTACCGCGGCCTTAGCGCGCTCGAACCGTGGTTAAAAGGAGCGCAGCTGTGAAACACATGCCGAATAACGACGCGCATCAACAGGCACGGAAATTGATTGCATTGTCTGGCGCCGAGATACTTTCCGCCAATCAGCTTTCCGACCAGCAATCGTCGAACGCATGGCTGGCGGCGCACCTGGAGACCTGCGCCTCATGCCGCACTTTCGCCGAGAACGCCGCCGACACGATTCACGGCTTGCGCGCCATCCCCATCGCGGCTGGGCGCGGCCTCGTCTCCACCACCCAGATCAGGGTTCGTCGCCGCGCCCTGGAGTTGCAGCGCCAACGAGAACGCATGTGGCTGGTTGCGGTCAGTTGTACAGCCGTCACACTATGCGCGCTGCTGAGTACAGTCGCCTTCTGGCTCGGTTTTGCATGGCTGGGCGCACGAGCGCAACTGGCTTCATCAGTCTGGCAAGTAGGTTTTCTGGTCTTCTGTGTGATGCCAGCGCTGGTGGCGGCAATCCTGCTGCTGGCCAAGGCCAAGGATAAGGATAAGGATAAGGATAACGATAACGATAACTATAAGCACCTGGCGCATCACACTGGTTCATACCAGGGCTAATCGAACCAGTTCAATCGAACTAATAGCAAAAAGTACGCACTGAGGAGATTTATGACCAACGGCAATCAAACTTCCATGCGATCGAAAGACGAGGTCCTCATATTTGCCCCCTGGGCCTACTACACATTCGCAGCCGTCTTCGTGACCATGACTGTGCTCATTGTGACCGTCTTAGGCCACGATCACAAAGCCCCTCCTCTTCCCATTCGCTGCCTCCTCAGCATCCTCTGCGGTGCCGTCCTCGGCTGCTACGCCGTGCTGATCGGTTACATCAACCAAGACGCCGGCCGTCGCGGCATGAGCCGCCTGCTGTGGACCCTCGTTGCCATCTTCGTCCCCAACGGCCTCGGCATCGTCCTCTATTTCGTCCTGCGCAAGCCGCGCGCCTCTCACTGTCCCAAATGCGATGCCGTGGTCGAACCCGGCTTCAGTTTCTGTCCCCGCTGCCGCACCCGCCTGCGGCCCGTCTGCCCGCACTGCCAGCGCAGCGTAGACCTCTCCGACCAGTTCTGCCCCTACTGCGGCGGATCCCTGATCCCAGCTTCCGGGCCGTCCTCCGCTCCGGCGGCCACGCTCCCGGATCAGCCATGATCCTCTGCCCAGCAGCCGTTACCATTTAGCACACTTAAGTAACATTGACCCAAGTACGCCCAGTTGTAATGCTGCTAGTAATGGCAAAAAAGTCTTCCAGGAGCAACCGTCCTCCGCGCATCCGTGTTCCCAACAACGAACGGGCAATATTCACCGTCGACGCCAAGAAGTTCGTTGGGGTAATTCGCCGTCTCTCTCTTACCGGAGGTTCTGCGGTCCTTTCCAACCCGATTCCTCAGGGAACGCTCGCGGAAATGGATCTAGGCACAGTGTTCGGCAAAGTCAGTGCCCAAATCCAGTTCATGCACAGCGGTGCGGATGGAATGCCCACCGCCCAGGCGTTCCGCTTCATCGATATCGACCAGGTAAGTTCCAAACGATTCAGCGCTGCCGTCAGGAAAATGGAAAAGGCGGGCTTCAGTGACGTCGAAGGAAAAGAAAACCCTCTCGGCAACCTGGCCTCCCAGACCTTGGACAAACTCCGCGACGGCATTCGCACCCTGTCGGGAGCAATCGCTCCCGGAGCCGCCAACAAATCCTGACCAGAAAGCTGAATCTGCAGCCGGCCGGCCGGTGGCCCATTCAAGCCGTCCTTTGCCTTCAGTGAGGTACTTGAGTGGGGCGCTTGACTGGGCCACTACCTTCCGGAGAATCCTCCCAAGCACAAGCCTCAATCCGGTCCACAAACCCCGGCGTCCCTCCCCGCAGCAAATGCCACGCTTCCTGATACTCCCGGTACTTAGCCGTCTCCAACTTTGGATAAAGCCCCACGCTCCACATCCCTCGCACGACTTTCTCCGGCAGGATGAACCACGCATCTTCCGGAATCACATAAGCCGCGACAAACTCAAACGTGTTCTTCTTATACGGACCTTTACTGTCCTTCAGCGAGCACGAATACCCCTCCGCCCCTTCCCTGAATATCGTGGACTTCACCTGCACCCGCACAATCCTGTCGCCCTGATCCACCGTAAAGTCATACCCCGACGACTCTCCCCACGGCCTGGCCAGACGCAGCCCCAGCTCCATCGCCCGCGACGCAAACACAAGCTCCGCCCATTCCCCACGCCTCTTGCCATTCTTGATAATCTTCATCCCCGGCCACCGACTTTTCTTCATCGCGCTCCTTAAATAAATCCGCCATTACACGTAAAAACCCATAAAGCGTTGTCATTCCGAGCCGCTCGCAGCCGCGCGAGCGCGGAGAGAGCGAGCGAGGAATCCGCTCTTAGCTCCCGGCCCAACAGAAGGCGCGGCCACCAGGCCACTTAGTTCTTGGGCCTTCTCCACCCTCCCATGCCACAGGGACAAACGGAAGGTCCTAGTAAGCCAGAAATGTCCCACCCGATTCCCATTTCGGGAAGGCCGGCTCCCCGCCCGTGCCTCCCCATCCCTTAGAGAAACACAGCCGGCCCTCTGGGCGAGCGAACCGGCGGGGATTTTGACCGTGTGGAGCGGACACTTGTCGGCCACCTTTGACCTTGATCTTGCAACCTACAAGCAAGACCCCTGGCGATACCGTGGAAGGGTGGCGCCTCACCGCCACGTAAAGCGCCTTGTCCGTCCTGAGGTGATCCCCTGAGGTGAGCCTCTTTGAGCAATGCTTTTGTGATTGACACGCCGTGCGACACGAAACAACATTGTACTTGTGCCATCTCATGCTTTCGGCTCGCTGCAACGCCTCCCTGCTCGTTGCGTCGAAACCATTTTCTTGCCACTGGAATGCTGCGCGCCCAATCTATATCGAAGACTTAATCAAAGATTTATCCATGCCAAGCAAGAGCAGATCGGGAAAAACCAAATTATGAATTCTATTAGCGGATGGAAAACTGCCTGCTTAACCACTTTATTTTGTGCCGCGGCGGCGATTTCTTCGCCCGCGCAGACTTTCACTACTCTGGCCAGTTTCAACAACACGAACGGTTCTCTTTCCCAGGCTCCGCTGGTTCAAGGTTTTGACGGGAATTTGTACGGCACCACCGATGACGGCGGACCCAGTGCGAGCGGCACGGCCTTCAAAATCACGCTGGCGGGCAATCTCACATTGGTGCACGATTTCTGTTCGCGAACCAATTGTGCTGATGGCGAGGTCCCCGAATCAGGTCTCGTACCTGCCGACAACGGAAACCTGTACGGAATAACCTCCAGTGGGGGGAGCGGATGCAGCTACTGCGGAACCGTGTTCCAAATTTCCGCCCGTGGCACGCTCTTCACAATGCAT
>DATHMS010000204.1:0-7113 GCA_035486795.1 Candidatus Sulfotelmatobacter sp.
GTCGTCTTCCTCATCATGGCGGCTCAGTATGAAAGCTGGACGCTGCCGTTTAGCGTGCTGCTGGGCGTGCCGATAGCAGTTTTCGGGGCCTTCTTCGCACTCTTTTTCCGCCACCTTGAAAATAATGTGTACGCACAGATCGGTCTGGTAATGCTGATCGGTCTATCGGCCAAGAATGCCATCCTTATCGTGGAATTTGCCAAGATTGAGTACGACAGCGGGAAGCCGCTGCTCGAAGCAACTTTGACCGGCGCAAGACTGAGACTGCGTCCGATCCTGATGACTGCCTTCGCCTTTATTCTAGGTTGCGTGCCTCTGTGGGTAGCCGCCGGCGCGGGCGCTATCTCGCGCCAAGTGCTGGGAACAGTGGTTATCGGAGGGATGCTCGCGTCCTCGATCATCGCTATCTTTTTCGTCCCCGTGTCCTTTGATGTCGTGGAGCGTTTCGGCAACCTCTTCAGGAAAGAGAAAGAAAATCCGAAGCAGCCGCCGGCGGTCGGCGCGGCACCGGAAGGTGGCAGCCATGATGCATAGGAAAGAATGCATCGCCGTCACAATTGCGCTGCTGTTCTGTGTGTCCGGTTGCACAGTGGGGCCGAACTACAAACGCCCCGATGTGAATGTCCCCGGCGATTATCGCGGGCTTCCGCAGGGGCACGCCACCCAAGCGACAAATGAAACATTTGCGCAGATGAAGTTGGCGGCCGTGTTTCCCGACGAAGTCCTGCAGAACCTTCTCAAGGAAGCTCTCGTCAACAACTACGACGTGCGCATCGCGGCCACGCGGGTCCTGCAGGCCGGCGCTGATCTTGGGATTACTCGCGCCAATCAGCTTCCGTCGGTGAATTTAGCCGGGGGAATCCAGAACCAACGCATGCAGCCGGTGTCCGGGAACGTGACGGCCGGCGCGGTCGCCGTGCAGGCCTCATGGGTACTGGATTTCTGGGGTCAGTATCGTCGAGCGACGGAAGCGGCGCGCGCAAATCTGCTCGGCAGTGAATACGCGCAAGGATTAGTTCGAATAACCATAATTTCTGCTGTGGCGAACGCCTATTTTCAACTGCGCGCATTCGATTCTCAACTCGATACTTCGGAACGCACATTGGAGACAGACAAAGAGATCGTGAGGATTAACACCATCAAGTTCAAAGGTGGCGAAAGCGCGATTACCGATGTACTGCAGGCCGAGCTTTTGCAAGAACAGGCTGAAGCAGCGATCATTGCACTGAAGCAAAGCATCGAACAGACGGAGAATCAGATCAGCATCCTGCTGGGTAGAAATCCTGGCCCCATTCTTCGCGGAATCCCTCTCACTCAACAGCCGCACATGCCTGAGGTGCCGGCTGGATTACCCTCTGCCATTCTCGAACGCCGGCCCGATGTCCTCCAGGCCGAGCAAAGTCTGGTAGCCGCGAATGCGAACGTTGGAGTGGCGAAAGCGGCTTACTTCCCTCAGATCTCATTGACTGGCGCCTTCGGCGTACAAAGCACAGCTTTAGAAAGCTTCCTCGGAGGAGGACTCACCACGGCGGCCTGGACACTTGCGGGACAAGTTGCTCAGCCCATCTTTGAAGGGGGGCGCATAACGGCGAATTACCACCTTGCCTGGGCCCAGCGAGATGAGGCCGAACTGGTTTACAAGCAGACCGTGCTACAGGCGTTTGGTGATGTCTCCAATGGTCTGGTCGGCTACGATCAATCCCAACAACTCCGGATGAAGCTGGAGGAACAAACGGCCACCTACAAGGAAACTGCGCGCCTCGCCAACGTTCGCTATCTGGGCGGATATACTGCCTTCCTCGAGGTGCTGGTGACCGAGCAGCAATATTTCACCTCAGAAATCAATCTGGATCAGGCCCGGCTCACAGAACTGCAGAACTACGTTGATCTGTATCAGGCGCTCGGCGGCGGTTGGCAGCAGTAGAGTCGCCCATGAAGTTCCCTGCGCGCGTGAAGGGCGCATGCAACTCACGAGCCTTTTCAAGTCTTGCTTGGCAAACCCAATCTGCAATGGCGCAAGGAATTGTTTCTGTGGGGGAAAGAATTCCAGAGGCGGCATTTTTGCGCGGCGAGTCGAGATTTGGCCACGTTCCGAATGCGGAACGTTGGGCCAGCGTCAACTTATTTCCGCTCGGTTGCCTCGACCGCAGCAAGCCTTCGACCCAACTGTGGCGTGGAATGCGCGTCTGCTGAATGGAGGAGGAAGTACTCGCGGTGGACAGAACCAAGAGTGGGACAACGATCTGAGGATATTTGCCTGGGCGTCAGTTGTGCTTTTTTCATTCAGGGATGGTGCGGCTGTGTTCCACTGTGAAACTGTGCCGTAATGAACAGCACTACGAGTTACCGCTACGCGCGACAGCTTATGTGCTTTTCAGTTTTTTGGATGGCGTCAGCGATCTTCGCGAGATCTGTTTCCGAACTAGGTACATCCAGATCGCCCCACTCTGTTCCATCTTCAAACGCCCAATGTGCCCCGGTGATGGCGCCATAGAGGCGAGACCCAATTTGGATGTAGCTGGGGAACCTTAGATCAGCGGCTATGCCAGCGCTTCTGAGAAGTAATACGATTTTTTGAAGCCGGTCCACGTTTTGCGAGTACCGGGCGGTGTCGCTCTCCATTTCTTCTCCTGCTAAATTATCTTATCCGATCATCCTCGCGGGGTCGAAGGAAGCGTCTGAAACGTTTCCAATCCGTCATCCAGACAAGACCCAGCGAATTTCCCTCAGAAGTGGCGACAACCAAGGAGCTTCACGGCGCGGCATCGAAGAAAAAATGAGCTTCGAGGGTGGCACCGCCAGCTTGCGCGAAAAGCCCGAGACACAATTTCGCAATTATCTGCACTCTGGCCGCTCCAGCTCGAACTGCCGTCGGTTTACGTGCTTGTGACTTCTATACCTTGGGAACGGTAGGGATGCAGGACATCTTCGTCTGAAGCATCGGTGATCAAACGTTTCAGTCGAGAAGCAGCACCGACGAGGTAAGGCAGGGACGTTCCCATTTTTCCATGTGAAATCAGGCCAACAACTTCCGTTGAAGCCCCTATCATCGCTTTCTTCACGTACGCTTCTTCCCGGTCGCCGACGGTTATGCCGACCTCCGGGTGCAAACTGCACATTCCGAGAAAACATAGATCGGCGCGAATGGACTCGATTGCCCGAATAGTCTCGATACCTGTCGTGACTCGCGCTTCTTTATGAAGATTTCCTCCGAGCATCAACACACTCACCTTCGGGTGATCCGCCAACGCAAGCGCAAGCGGCGGGCTGTTGGTAACAATCGTTGCCGAAAGCTCTCTTGAAAGGTAGGAAGCAATTCTTAGATTGGTCGTACCTCCATCTATCAGCACTACCTGACCATCGCGGATCATGTCAGCCGCCGCTCGAGCAATTCCGGTCTTGCTCTCAATATCGATTTGTTGACGAGAAACGAAAGGAACAGGTTCCACCCGGCGAGGCAGGGCGCCACCATGCACCCGTCGGATCTTTCCCGAACGCGCCAATTCGCGCAGATCTCGACGAATGGTGTCTTCCGAGACGCTATATCTACCGCTGAGGTCCGCGGCGAGGACTCGGCCTTCGCTGCCAAGCAGCTCCAGGATGTGCTGGTGGCGCTCTTCCTTCAGGGCGATTTGGTCTGCTTCAGGATCCGGCTTCATTCCGCACCATATTGCACGAATGCACTTGAGTATGCATGTTTATGCGTGTATCGTTCGATTTGTGCATGTTACTGCCAAAGTTAGGGCCATACAAGCTCTTTCGCGAAAGCGCCCAAATCGCACGGAATCAAACTGATGCGGCAACCCAGCCTGCACCAGGTACGCGTGAGCGTATCCTTAGTCTTTCTGATCCACGGCCTGATCATCGCCACCTGGGCTTCGAGGATTCCTGCCTTTCAGGCGCAACTACATCTTTCTCCCGCCGTTTTGGGCAGGTCGCTGATGATGGCGGCAATCGGTTCCGTTTTCGCCATGCCTGCGGCTGGATGGCTTATTCACAAGTTCGGCAGTCTGAGCGTCGTGGTTGGATCGACGTTGGGATTTGGCCTGGCACTGCCCTTGATTGCCGAATGCAACACGGTCCTAATGCTGTCGGTCGCTCTTCTTTTCTATGGGGCGATGGGTGGTTCGATGGACGTAGCGATGAACACGCACGCCGTGATCCTGGAGCAGCGATATCAACGTCACATCATGTCCTCATTTCATGCTCTGTTCAGTTTAGGCGGAATGGCCGGGGCTGCGTTAGGGGGATTGATCGCTTCACGTGGGGTTTCGGCCGGGGTTCACTTTTGGGTCAGCGGCGGAGCGCTTGTCGCAATGTCCATGCTTGCATTCAGGTGGCTTCCGCTTCCCGCATCATCTTTGGATGCGGAAAAAGTGGCGTCCGGAGGAACGATCGCCTGGTCCGTTACCTTAGGTGCTCTCGCTCTTCTTGCATTCTCGATTATGCTCATTGAAGGAGCAATCGCCGATTGGAGCGCGATTTATCTTCGTACTTCGGTGCTCACCGGGCCGGGACTGGCCGCTCTGGGATATGCTGTGTTCTCAGGCGCTATGGCTGCAGGTCGTCTGACAGGCGACTATCTCACTGGAGAGCTCGGCCGCGCGCACCTCGTTTGTTACGGGGCACTTTTGGCCGCGGCGGGTCTCGTCTTCGTCTTATTGTTCGGCAACGCGGGTTCGGCGTTGGTGGGATTTACTTGCGCTGGAGCAGGTCTAGCTACGATCATTCCCAATACGTTTGCGGCTGCCGGGAACATTGAAGGCAGCGCACCCGGCCCAAGCCTCGCCGTAGTCACCACTGCTGGTTACGTTGGCTTCCTTGCCGGTCCGCCCCTGATCGGGTTTGTCGCGCAGCTTTCGACCATTCGTGCTGCGCTATGGATTCTTGTGGTCTTGAGCGGATTGAGCGCTTTCGCGTCAACCGCAATGAAAGGGAGTTCGCGTCTCAGAAGAACACCCTGACATACCCCGTGGGACGATAGAACCGGGCCGCTTCAGGGATGCGGCAGGCGGCAGATCATTCGATGGGTCATTCGACGTAAGATGTCCGCGCGAATTTCAAGGGATAGGAAGAACGTGCCAAAACTTTCCAGAAAGATGCTGTGGGCAATTGTGGCGGGGCTAATCGGCGCACAGTTAGTCCTGACGCTAATGATGGTTCACCGCGAATCGCTCACGTTCGACGAAGGCAACCACATGTTTGCCGGTTACATGATGTGGCACACCAAAGACTACGGACTGAACCCAGAGCACCCACCCTTCGTAAAGCTGCTGGCGACTGCACCGCTGCTAGGGCGGGCTCTGTGGGTGCCGGAGCTGAAAGGCCGCGATTTCAAAACCGAGGCGTATCTGAGCGGGCGGGACTGGCTTGCGCGGAACGACGGCGATCGGAACCAATTAGTTTTCGAAATGCGGGTGGCGGCCGGCCTACTGGCGGCGGCGCTTTCGCTGGTGGTTTTCTTGGCGGCGCGGGAATCTTTCGGGGACTGGGCGGCGATTTTCGCGCTGACGCTAGCCGCGTTCGATCCGAACGTGTTGGCGCATTCGGCACTGGTGACGACGGACATCGGCGTGTCGCTTTTTTTTCTGGCGAGCACGTGGTGTTTCTATCGGTACGTGAAACAACCGACGGCGAAGCGGTTGATGATGGCCGGCGTGGTGGCGGGCCTCCTACTGGCGACGAAGCATTCCGGAGTGATGCTGGCGCCAATCCTCGTGCTGCTGATCGCGCGCGAGATCGCAGCGGCGGAAAAAGGAACGCGAGCGCGGGAGGCGCTGCGGCTCGCGGGAGCGTTCTGCGGGATTTTTCTGATCGGCGTGCTGGTGCTGTGGAGCTTCTACGGTTTCCGTTACGCGGCGCGGCCTGCGGGACTGGCGATGAGCACGACGCTCGGTAATTATGTGGCGCCGCTCGGGCCGCACGTTTCGTGGATTATCAATCTTGTGGGTCGGCTGCGCCTGCTGCCGGAGTCTTACCTGATCGGTCTGGTGGACGTAGGGCGGATGGCGCTGTTCTATCCGACATTCATATTTGGGCGGAACATCCCACACGGCGTGTGGTGGTATTTCCCGGCGGTGATCGCGATCAAGACGACGCTCGGGCTGCTGGTCTTGGCAGGCCTGGCGACATATGCGGCGGCGACCCGCAAACTGAAATGGGGACGCGAAGTGGATTTTCTGATGATTCCCGCGCTGTTCTATCTGGCCGTGGCGATGGTATCGGGGATGAACATCGGGGCGCGGCACCTGTTGCCGTTTTACGCGTACTTGTTCGTGCTGGCCGGCGGCGGGGCCGCGGCGCTGGCGGCATCGAACCGCAAGTGGTTCGCCGTGTGCGGGCTGTTGCTGGCGGCGCACGTGGCTTCGTCGCTCGCGGCGTTTCCCAATGCGATGGCCTACGCGAACGAAGCATGGGGCGGGCCGGCGAACGTGCATAAGCTGCTGAGCGATTCGAACTCGGATTGGGCGCAGCAACTCTTCCAGGTGAGAGCGTGGCAGGAGCGGCATCCAGCAGAAGAGTGCTGGTTCGCATATTTTGCGCATCCTGAGATTAACCCGGAAACCTACGGGATTAGTTGCCACCATTTGCCGACCGCGGATACGGGCGGGCTGGGAGGCGCGGACAACGTGCCGGCGGTGATTGAAGGCACCGTGATTGTGAGCGCCGGGGATTTGTCGGGATGCGAGTGGCCAGCGGCGTCGCTCAATCCGTACGATGCGTTTCGGCGCGCCAAACCCGAAGAAACAATTGACCATGCGGTGATGATCTACCGCGGCCGGTTTGATATGACGCAGGCGGCGGCGCTGAGCCGCGCGCAGAATGCGACCGAAGCCGTGGGAAAGGGCGACGCGGCGATAGCGCTGGCGCTGGCGGACGAGGCGGTGGCGATCGATCCGTCTTCGATGTTCGGGCACGAGGCGCGGGGAGATGCACTCGCGGCGATGGGGCGAAAGGAAGAGGCGCGGCAGGAGTGGGACACGGCGCTCAGCGAAGTGCGAAGGCTCGAACCGGGCGCGCAGCCGATGTTCGTGCCGGATCTTGAGAGCAAGCTCAACAAGTAGCTGTCTCCCGGCGCGGATATTTCGAAAAGCTTACTTGAGAATGCCGACT
>DATHMS010000205.1:0-4621 GCA_035486795.1 Candidatus Sulfotelmatobacter sp.
AGAACTATTCGTTGTATCGTGGCCACAGGCCGCCAAATTTCAGGTATTTCCTGGGTTTGGATCAGCGTCGAAACCTGATGCTTTCTTAGTAAATGCATCGGATGCCTGTACGACGCTGTGGCGCTCGCGCAGATGAACCGGCAGCCGAAAGACCAACGCTCGGGCTAATCGAGCAAGCGCTCAGCCGCGCGGAACCGGGTGCTTGGTATCGCTGCTGGTACCACCCTGATGCAGGGTAGCCAGTCCCGCGGCGGGGTGGGCGAACAGTAACGCTAGGACAGGGCTAGCCCTAGCAGGGCGCCAATCGTCGCTAGCGGGGCGTCCATCTCGAACCCTTTGCGTTTTTCTGTGCTCGAAATCCGCCCGACGCGCTAAGCTCAAGGACGGCGTCGTCCTCGTAATCCTCAGCATTAGAAGGCTCGCCCGCGAGATCGCCAGACTTAGGCCGTATCCACGGAGAACTAGCCGTGTGGTTGGTGTAAGTCTGTCGGATAGCGGCAGCCTGTTCCGCAGCGCGCTTCTCCTTGGCGCGATCCAGCCACCACAACACCGCGGCCAGGGCGACAGGCAGCAGAAACATCATCACGGCGGTGTCCATCACAAATCCTTCTGTGTCCCTCACGCCGAATGTCGGCGCGTATCCAGGCTATTACTCGGGACATATTTGACAGAGTAACTGCGTCACATACCGTAAAAATGTGGATATTTCCTTAACTGTGACTAGTCACCATGCTAGGGTTTGGAGACATAACCACCAATGAAATCAAGCAAAAATGAAGGCGCTTCCCAAGCCAGGGAAGCCGCAGCAGCCAGGAAAAGGATCGAACGCGACCGCAGGCGGGAGGCGGGGTTTGTGCCGCGGGAATTTTGGGTCCGGCCGGCTGACTGGCCGAGGGTTGAGAAATACCTTCTCAGGGTCAATAAGAAGAAGGCAGGCCAATCTGTTGAATGATTCCCGTAATTGATTTCCACAAAGGGAAAATGCGTGACGCGAAAACAAGCCCGCCGGCATTAAAGGGAGGCGGGCATTGCGGAGTGCAGTAGACGGCTTTGGAGCCGCGAGTATGGGAGTTGTGATGGATAGTGATGCAGCGGTCTACTGGCCGGTCTGATCGAGATCGGCGTGGGTTTAGGTCCGTCCCGACGGGCAGTTTCCGGCCGGGAGACGGCTGCCGGTGTTCTGCATGCACTGAGGCGCTTTGGCCGAGCCATTCGCCGGCGGGTTATTGGCGGTCGCGCACCCGCAAATCAAGAGGGTGGCAAGTAGCACGCCGGCTGCGCGTGTGCGGTTCATCATGAGAATTCCTCCGACGACTTTAAAAAAGCCGCCATCCTACCTGGCTTTTACAGGGATTTCTCAGGATGTAACAAAAGGTGGGCGCCGCGGACAGTTGACGCGTCGCGCATCGTCGCTAAGCGCGTGCAAGCCCTTTGATCTAAAACGCGCGAGCCGTCGACCACCGGGTTGGCCGATGTGGGCAACGTTCTGAAGATGGACCGCCCTACCCCGGTCCTGCTATCGCCCATAAGCAATTCACTTGCTCGTCTCCTTGCGCTTCATCCGCTTGGCCTCTACGGCGCGACGTGTTTCTTGCTCGTTCATTGGCCTCCCTCCTTGGGAACCTGAGAGCCGCCATTCGTGCCGAGCTCTTGGGGAATGTTAGCGGGCGCGGTAGCGGCCCAACGGCGTGCTTTGCGCGCTCGGCGCTTCCGCCTCTCGTCTCGCGCCACTGATGCGCGGAACATTACGCAACCTGTGTACACGCAGAACGTGAGAAACCCGAATATCAAAAGACTGCCTGCAATGCCCATAAGCCTCTCCCGAGCTCTTTCCAAGCCGCTGCTGCCAGCTCGCGAGGCGAAGGTTATGGTCAGGGGGCACTTTTAACTAAGCAACTGCGTCACATACTATAAAAATAGGCGTTTCCCCTTGACTGTGACCAGTCACACGGTTAACCTCAGTACCATCAAAACCAATGAAATCAAGCAACAGCAATAGCGCTTCCCAAGTCAGGGAAGCCGCAGCAGCCAGGAAAAGGATCGAACGCGAGCGCAGGCGGGAGGCGGGGTTTGTGCCGCGGGAGATCTGGATCCGGCCGGCCGACTGGCCGCGGGTGCAGAAGTACCTTGCCCGGATCAGTAGCCGGCGTGACTTTCGGACTTAATTGCACAACTGTGAAGATCGGCACACGCTGTTATGTAACATTCCCTCCTCCCTCAGCTCTAGGCTGAGGCGACCTACGCGCCAAGTGTGCGAGCGATGCCGAGAGACTTGGATGGGCTCAGCAGCTCGTAGGCCATGCCGACGGCAAGATTACTGAGCGGGTCTACCGGCGCAAGCCGGAAGTGGTCCGGCCGTTACGGTAGTACCGGTCCCCACTGATCCGCTTCAGAAGGCCCTTTTTGACGTTCTCGAAGTCTAACTTCCGGTAAGTCGACAGAGCCATGATTGTGACGGTGACACCCCAGAGCGTCGGAAACTTCGTCGAGTCGGCAACATGACTGCCCTGCAGCGTTTCTCGGTTTTTGATGCTTCCAACATCGAAGTTGCTGCATCTACAGCGGAAAGTAGTGCCACCAGTGTTGAATATATTTGGCAGTTACCCGCCTATCCCCTCTGCTAGGCAGCGACCCAGATCACTAGATATTGGCAAAGCAGGGCGCCCAGACGGGCGAGTTAAGAGCAAAAACGGAAAGTTATGTTTTGTGTTTCCAGGGTCCGGTGGTCATTGGCACGGACCTACCTTCGCACTCATCCGCCATCTTGGTGAACGCGAGCCCGGTTAGGGTTGCCTCCCAGTGATAGCTACCGGTTAGCTGGCCTTTCGGGCATTTCCACGGCCCCTGTTGGTCAGTAAGGGCGATCTCATCGCCGGTTACCGTGTACTCACCGCTCACCTTAAGGGCGGAGCCTTGGGTGATCGTGTAGTGACCTTTCCCGTCGAATGTCATGGCTACATTGCCCGCTTCATACGTGCCTGGAGGAAAGGCGTCGGCGAAAGCGACGTTAGAAACCGCCACCAAGGCGGCAGCAGAGGCAGTCAGTAGCGTTGCTAAACGCGAGAGGGGGCCTCGCTGTAATGCCCAAACAGAGTGAGTTTTCATCACAGCAGACTCTCCCAAGTGTGAGGATAACCGCGCAGGTCCCCGGCATCGGTAATTCCGCCATAGCCGGCCGAGACGCAATGTAGGACAGAGTCTAGAAGGGCTATCGGAGCCCTAGCTGCCTGGCTGCAATCAGCAGCGTAGGCGCATGCCATCGGCCCCCGTTGGGGGACGAGATCCGGTCTTCATTCAGCAAGCCAGCGGCAGCGCGCAGCGATGCGCCGTCCGACAGAGCAGCTTTGATCCGGCGCTTCAGCGGCATTAGCCGAGCTATGGCGGCCTCTCGGGTAGCAGCTCCGCCGAGCTTCGCCAGGGCTCTGACCTGGCCCTTGGGCCGGGCAGACATGCCCAGCCGTGTCCCACGGGCCTTCGCAGCCCGCAGGGCTACTCGCGTCCGCTCAGAGATCTTGCGGCGCTCTTCCTCGGCGAACGCAGCCCGCAAGTGGAGCTCGAAAGGATTGATTTGAATCCCGAGCTCGGTGACGACGAAGGGCACGCTGTGGGCCATGAGGCCGAATCGCCAAACTGCTATCAAGGAGGGCACGAGCCATGAACAAGTGGACCAAGTTTGCGGGCACAGTCGGCGCCCTTTTCGGATTTATGCTCGTCCAGCGCCACACAGATTGGCAGACGACCGCGGGCTTGTTGCGAATTGAGCGTCATTTGCTTGGAAATATTCAACACTTCCCAGAATATTCAACACATGGGAATTCTAGGCGCGGGTAATTACTTGATTTTAAGCGCGCCCGGACGGATTCGAACCGCCGACCACCTGGTTCGAAGCCAGGTGCTCTATCCAGCTGAGCTACGGGCGCGTGGGCGGCAAGTTTAGCGGATTCGCGCCTCGCACTGAGGCCGCCGTTACCGACGACCGCGCGGGGGCATTTGCGCCGCCGCGCCGGAACCAATCGTCTTGGCGGCGATCGAATGAGACGAGAATCAAGTACTTACGTCGTCAAGGTGCGCCGCTGGCGGCCGGGGGGCCCAAGGTCGTAAGATCGTTGGTGGGTAAACACCACTCGTATAGATAACTAGAGGATTCCCGATGAAGGCTTGGATACCGCTTACGCTGGTTTTGGCATTAGGGGCGGCCGCGACGGCACAGGCAGACTGCACCTATCCGCGCGCTCCTGACAAGATTCCGGACGGCGCCACGGCGTCGAAAGACGAGATGGTCGCGGCAAAGAACGACGTTAGCCGCTACAACAACGAAATGAACGCATACCTCGACTGCATCAAGCTCGAGATCCAGGCCATCCCGAAGGATGCGAAAATGTCGAAGGACGACAAGGCGAAGGCCGAGGCGCAGGAGAAGCTCCTGGATCAGAAGAACAACGCCGCGGTCGACGAGCTGCAGTCCGTGGCAACTCGATTCAACGAGCAGTTGAAGATCTGGAAGGCCAAGAACGCATCGTGAGCGCGGGCGGACATGCTCCGCGGCACTGAGAGACTATGCAGGCTAGTACGCACATCACACCGCGTCTGGCCGAGGAGGCAATCAATTCTCGGCTGACGT
>DATHMS010000206.1:0-6172 GCA_035486795.1 Candidatus Sulfotelmatobacter sp.
GCGGGCAGCACGGGTACCGCGACGGTTATTGAATGTAGGGTCAGGCGGCACAAGTCCAGCGCCAGAAGTCGGGGAGATTGAGTGACCACATCCAAGGAAAAATTCGAAACTAAAAAGCTGCCCATGATGCCCATCCGGGACGTGGTCATCTTCCCTTTCATGATGACGCCGTTCGTGGTGGGCCGCGAATCGAGCGTACGAGCCTTGGAAGAGGCGTTGGCCGCGGACAAGAAAATCTTCCTCGCCACCCAGCACGACGCCTCCATCGACGAACCCAAGTCCAATGAGATCTACCAGGTCGGCACCATCGTCAACATCGTTCAGAGCCTGAAGCTGCCCGATGGCAACATCAAGGTCCTGGTCGAGGGCATTGAGCGCGGGCGGTTGCTGCAGGCCACCGATTCGGATGGTTACATGCAGGCTTCGGTGCGGGTCGCGCGCTATCCCGTAGAAATGAATCCGCAGATCGAAGCCGGCATGCAGCGCGTGACCACGCTGTTTGAGCAGTATGTGAAGCTCTGCCAGGCGCTGAATTACGAGACCATGATCTCGGCGGTGCGGATGGAAGATCCCGCCAAGCTCACCGACATCATTGCCGCCAACCTGCAGCTTTCCATCGAAGAAAAACAGGAATTGCTGGAGATTTTCGATCCTTCGGAACGCCTGAACCGCATCGCTGACGTGCTTGACGTGGAGATCGAGAAGCTGAATGTGGACCGGACCATCCAGTCGCGAGTGAAGCGGCAGATGGAGAAGGCGCAGAAAGAGTATTACCTCAACGAGAAGATCAAGGCCATCCAGAAGGAACTGGGCCGCGGCGAAAAAAGCGAATTCGACGAACTGAAGAAGAAGATCGAATCCGCCGGAATGCCGAAGGAAGTGAAAGACAAGGCGCTGCAGGAACTGAAGAAGCTGGAAGCGATGCCCCCCATGTCAGCGGAGTCGACAGTTTCGCGCAATTATCTCGACTGGCTGCTGGCGGTGCCGTGGAAGAAGCGCTCAAAGGAAATCCGCAACATTTCGCGCGCCGAAAAAGTTCTCAACGAAGATCATTACGGCCTGGAGAAGATCAAGGAACGCATTCTCGAATTTCTCGCCGTCCGCCAGTTGGTGAAGAACCCCAAGGGTTCGATTCTCTGCTTCGTTGGACCTCCAGGTGTGGGCAAAACTTCTCTGGGTATGTCGATCGCCAAGGCGACGGGACGCAAGTTCGTCCGCATGTCGCTCGGCGGAGTGCGCGATGAGGCCGAAATCCGCGGCCACCGCCGCACCTACATCGGGGCGCTGCCCGGCCAGATCATTCAGATGATGAAGAAGGCCGGCACCAAGAACCCGGTCTTCATGCTCGACGAAGTCGACAAAATGTCGATGGATTTCCGTGGCGACCCCTCGGCGGCTCTGCTCGAGGTGCTTGATCCCGAACAGAACTTCATGTTCGTCGACCACTACCTCGACGTGGAGTACGACCTGTCGCAGGTTTTCTTCGTGGCCACCGCCAACGTAATGCACACCATCCCTCCCGCGCTGCAGGATCGCATGGAAGTGCTGCGGCTGCATGGCTACACCGAGCAGGAAAAGCTGGAAATCGCCAAGCAGTTTCTGGTGAAGAAGCAGATGCTGCAGGCGGGCTTGTCGGAGAAGAACGTAAAGTTCGCCGATGACGCCATTACCACGCTTATCCGCGCCTACACGCGCGAAGCCGGAGTTCGCAATCTGGAACGCGAAATCGGCAACGTCTGTCGCAAGGTTGCGCGCAAGGTGGTCAAGGAAGGCCCAAACTATACCATTGCAGTGACCGGCGAAAACGTGACTGACTTCCTGGGCGTTATCAAGTTCCGCGATACCCTGGCCCATGAGAAGAGTGAAGTCGGATTGGTCACCGGCCTGGCCTGGACGGAAGTGGGGGGCTCGATCCTCAGCACCGAAGCCACGGTGGTTGACGGCAAGGGCAAGTTGACGCTGACCGGCAAGCTTGGCGACGTGATGCAGGAGTCGGCGCAGGCTGCCCTGTCCTACGTGCGGTCGCGGGCGCATCGTCTCGGCCTTACCCGCGATTTCTATCGCACTCTCGATCTGCACGTGCATGTGCCGGAAGGCGCCATCCCGAAAGACGGGCCGTCGGCTGGCATTACTATTGCCACGGCGATTGCGAGCGCGCTCAGCAAGATTCCGGTGCGGCGTGATCTGGCCATGACCGGGGAAATTACCCTGCGCGGTAAAGTGCTGCCGATCGGCGGGCTCAAGGAAAAGTTGCTGGCGGCGCATCGCGCCGGACTTTTCGAAGTCATCCTGCCGCGAGACAATGAAAAAGATCTCGCCGAGGTTCCGGAAAACCTGCGCAACGCCATGAAAATGCACTTCGTCGATACGATGGACCAGGTGCTGCAGATCGCCCTCGTGTCTCCCCTGCCCGCGCTCCACGAGGAAGAGACCGCGCAGCCGATCGCGCCTTTGACCTCCGGTACGGGGGAGAGTCCGGCGGCGCATCAGTAGAGCTTTCAAAGGGTGCGGCTTCAGCCGCGCCGTCACCAGGGCAAATTCGCAACGGGCTTTAGCCGCCGACGAGCGTCCTTGGGGTAGAATCACCTTCCAAGATGTCTACATCCAATCAAAGTCAGATTGCTTTTGATCAAGGACCGGAGCCAGCCTCCGAAGAGGGACAAACCCGGACCACGGGCATCCTGCCTTCGCAGGAAATCAGCAACCTGATCGCCCGCGGAAACATCATCGCCACACCCGCGATTAACCCCGACCATATCCAGCCGGCGAGTCTCGACTTGCGGCTGGGCGACATGGCACATCGCGTGCGCGCAAGTTTTCTGCCGGGACCAAACAGCACGGTCGAGGCTAAGATCAAGGAACTCCGCATGACGCGGGTCGATCTGACGGCTGCGCCCGTCTTCGAGAAAGACTGTGTTTACATCGTCCCTCTGGTCGAGGAATTGAACCTGCCGGAAAATATCTCCGGAAAAGCCAATCCCAAGAGCACAACCGGACGCCTCGACATTTTCACCCGCTTGATCACGGATTACGGCACTGAGTTCGACCGCGTGCCTCCGGGATACAAGGGCAAACTCTACGCCGAAGTTGTTTCGCGCACATTTACCGTTGCCCTGCGGGCGGGGATGAGGCTGAGCCAGTTGCGCTTTGTGCAAGGCAATCCGCGATCAAGCGATAGTGCGATCCGAGGACTGGATCGGGAGGAGCCGCTGGTCTACGAGGAAGACAGCCCCGGCAAAGCGCGAGTAGAGCGCGGGCTGAGAATTACGATCAACCTGGAAGGCGCGGAAGGCGAGGTTATCGCGTATAAGGCGAAGCGCTACGCTCCCGCAATCGAACTCGACCGGATTAATTACTACGCGACCGAGGAGTTCTGGGAAGTTCGTCATCAGAATCCGAAAAAGAATCTGATCCTCGAGCCCGGCGACTTCTACATCCTTGCGTCCAAAGAACGGGTAAGCGTTCCTCCCGAGTTCGCGGCGGAGATGGTGCCCTTCGACCCGTCAGACGGCGAGTTCCGCATTCACTATGCGGGCTTCTTCGACCCCGGGTTTGGTTATGGTTCCAACGACATTAAAGGAACGCCGGCGGTGCTTGAGGTTCGAGCCCATGAAGTCCCGTTTCTGATGGAGCATGGGCAGTTGGTTGGCCGGCTGAACTACATGCCTTTGCTGCGCCGGCCGGATAAGATCTATGGCACGAATATAGGGTCGTCCTACCAGCATCAGGCGCTGACCCTGAGCAAGCAGTTTCGTAAGAACTGAGCTGCACGGTTCCGCGAGCTTGCCAACTTTCCCCGCCGCATAGCACACTAGCGCATGAGGGTAATGGCCCGATTCATGGCGGCGGCTACTGGTGCGGAGCACTTCCCTGCTCCCACCTTACCCGAGGTCGCGTTCCTGGGCCGCTCGAATGTGGGCAAATCCAGCGTGATCAATACCCTGGTGGGCGCCAAGCTGGCCCGCACCAGTTCCACGCCGGGGCGCACGCGCAGCATCAATTTCTTTGAAGTGCGCTGGCCAGGCAAGCCGCAGCCTGAGGTTATCTTCGCCGACCTGCCGGGCTACGGCTACGCCAAGCTCTCGCGCGAGATTTCCGGGGAGTGGCCGAAGTTCATCGATCCCTACCTTAACCACCGGCCTACGCTGGCATTATGCGTCGCTCTGGTGGACGCGAATGTTCCGCCGCAAGATAGTGACCGGCAATTATTAGATTTTCTTAATGCTTCGGGCCGCGAGTTTCTGCTGATCGCAACCAAGAGTGACCGGCTCTCCAATAATCAGTTGCGCAATGCGCTGAAAGGCCTGGAAGAAGCGTATCCGACGGCGCCGGTGATTCCCTTCTCGGCGAAGACTGGAATCGGGCGGGATGAGGTGTGGAAGAAGATTCGGCAGTCGGCGGCCGAATTCGCTGACTCTCGGTTCCAATCTTGAACTTCTCCCGTTACGGAAACCGCTGCATCCCTTCGTTGCAAGCCCTCTGCAGTTCCTCTAAGTGTTCCGCTTGAAAGCTCCGTAGAGTAGGAGAGGAGGCATGCCGCAACGAAAGCCGCGAGCAGTTTTGATCCAGATTTCGATCCACCTCCCCGATGCGGATGGGCAGATCCGCTGTTATGGCTGATGAACAAGATGCCGGTGCGGCTTACCTAGCCGCCTTGAAGCAATCCACCGGACCTCAGGCTGGCGGCGCGGCGGCTGCGAGCGCGCCCGAGGTGCCCCGTTCCGCTCGAACCAGAACCGGCGGGATGATCTCTCCAGGCAGCGCCGACAAACGCAAGAGTCCTCGCTACCGTTGCCAGGGCAGCGCCCACATTCGCGAAATCGATACCGGCGTCGCGATCTGGACGACTTTCACCGATATCAGTCTCCATGGCTGCTACGTGGAGGCAACTACCACTTATCCACTTGGGGTTATGCTCGGTCTGAAGCTTGAAGCCAACGGTTACCGGATTGAGGCTACGGGCGAGGTTCGCGTAGCCTACCCGAGCCTGGGCATGGGGATCTCGTTCACCAACATTTCGGAGGAAGATCGCGAACGCTTGCGCTCACTGGTCCGCTCGATCTCACGGCCGTCAGTGATCGTGGGATCACGAGCTGGCATACGTGCTCCCGCAACTCCGCAATCAGAGACTTTGCCTGCTGTGGCAGACCCGGGTGCAGCCCTGCAGGCGATGTCAAACTTCTTCGAAGATCGCCACATGATGGGCCGGGAAGAGTTTCTCAGGATTCTGCGCAAGAACCAGTAGCAGTTAGCAGGTCTCGGGCTTTCTCGTTCCTGGCTTCGGCGCGCGCAGTCCACAAGTATCCTTTGATTGTTATGATGAAAGCCCATGGCGGTTTACCTCATCACGGGGATCGGCGGCTTCATCGGATCGTCTCTGGCGCGCGAGTTGCTGCAGCGCGGCGAGCAGGTTCGCGGAGTCGACAACTTTTCCACCGGCAAGAGGGAGAACCTGGCTCAAATCTTGCCGCAGATCGACTTTCGCGAGGCCGACATCCTCGATCTCGACGCCATGAAGTCGGCGTGCGCGCGCGCGGATTACGTTCTGCATCAGGCGGCGATTCCGTCGGTGCCGAAATCGGTGCTCGACCCGCTAGGCAGCAACCGCGCCAACGTGGATGGCACCGTCAACGTGCTGGTGGCGGCGCGAGATGCCAAGGTGAAGCGCCTCGTCTACGCGGCGTCGTCATCAGCCTATGGCGACACTCCCACGCTGCCCAAGCACGAGCGCATGATGCCGGACCCGATTTCGCCCTATGCGGTAGCCAAGCTGGCCAGCGAGTATTACCTGACCTCGTTTTACCGCTGCTACGGTTTGGAGACTGTGGCGCTGCGCTATTTCAATATTTTTGGTCCGCGGCAGGATCCCTCGTCGCCCTACTCCGGCGTGCTGGCCAAGTTCATCACCCAGATGCTGGCGGGCCAGCAGCCTACCATCTTTGGCGACGGCGAGCAGAGCCGCGATTTCACCTACATCGACAACGCGGTCGAAGCCAACCTGCTGGCCTGCAAAGCGCCCGCGGAGCAAGCCGCAGGAAAGATGTTCAACGTGGCCACCGGCCGCCGGGTCACGCTCAAAGAAACCTTCAAACTGCTGCAGTCGCTGACCTCATACTCCGGTTCTCCCATCTACGGAGCGGAGCGCGGCGGTGACATCAAGCATTCGCTGGCC
>DATHMS010000207.1:0-5735 GCA_035486795.1 Candidatus Sulfotelmatobacter sp.
TGCGTCAGCTCGACTTCACTCTCGGGCAGCGAATCCGGATCCACCGCAAAATTGTGGTTATGCGCCGTAATCTCGATCTTCCCGCTCTTCAACTGCTTCACCGGATGGTTCCCGCCATGGTGCCCGAATTTCAGTTTGAACGTTTTTCCGCCGAGCGCAATGCCCACAAGTTGATGTCCCAGGCAAATGCCAAAGATCGGCATCCTTCCCATCAGCCGCCGAATGCTGTCCACGGCATAAGTACACGGCTCGGGATCGCCTGGACCATTCGACAGAAAAACTCCATCCGGCCTCAGAGCCATCACATCTTCCGCCAGAGTCTGCGCCGGAACCACCGTCACCCGGCAACCTTCACCCCGCAGCTTCCGCAGAATGTTTCGCTTAATCCCAAAGTCGTAGGCGACTACATGAAAGCGCGCCGGCTCGTCCTTCACGCCCACTAGAGCCACCGGCTCATGCGAGCGCTCACCCACCTCCCAAACGTACGGGCCTTTGGTGCTCACCACTTTTGCCAAGTCCATCCCGTCCATTTTCGGAATCGAGTTCGCCTTGGCCACCAGCTTCTCCGCGTCGCTTTCGAGGGTCGAGACCACGCCCCGCATCACCCCGTGATCGCGCAGATGCCGCACCAGCGCCCGCGTGTCGATATCCGAGAGCACTGGCACTTTAAATTGTTCCAGGTACTCTTCGGCCACTTGCTGCGAGCGCCAGTTCGAGCTCACTTTCGAGAACTCGCGCACGATCAACCCTTCGATCCACGGACGCGTGGCTTCGTTATCTTCCTGGTTGGTACCGTAGTTGCCGATCTGAGGATTGGTCAGAACAACGATCTGCCCTGAATAGGATGGATCGGTGAAGATTTCCTGGTAGCCAGTGATGGAAGTATTAAAAACGACTTCGCCGTAGCATTCGCCTTTGGCGCCGTAGCCTTTGCCTCGGAAGACTCGCCCGTCTTCCAGCGCAAGGATAGCTTGCATTCTCGCTCCGGGGAGTGGATTTTAAAGATTTTATCAGGGATTGCTCTGCGGGCCAAGCGCGGAACGCGGCTTCCATGAAGAAAATTTGCAGTTGCTAAGAAATCTTCAATAACCCTGTGGAAAATCACTGCGCAACTGCTGCCAGGATATAGTCCGTCAGCAGTTTCTCGGTTTGCTCGTGCATGCCGCGCGTGCTGTAGTTTGTGCTGGTAATGACGACCGCCATATCCAGCCCCGGAAACACCGCAACTTTGTTTCCGCCGTTTCCACTCATGAAAAACGCCGGGTAGCTCTTCTCACCAGCTTTGAAGGACTTGATCCACCACAGGTAACCGTACTCTGTATCGTCGTCGATGCGGGCGTGCGGTTGGGTCGAGGTTCGCACCCATGTTTCGCCGACAATCCGCCTTCCCTGCCAACTCCCACCGTTGAGGTAAAGCTGCGCAATCTTCAGCAGATCGCGGCTGCTCAGGCGCAGGCCGCCACCGGTCTGCGGAACGTTCAACGGTGAGTACACCCACTGCACATCAGTAATTCCGAGCGGAGCAAAGAGCTTTTCCTGAGCATAACGGTCGGTCCGCATTCCCGTGGCCTTCTGGAGCACTTCGCTCAGAGTGAAGACCCCACCTGTGCAGTAGCTGAAATATCTTCCGTAGGGGGGCGGATCGATCTGCTCTCCTACGTGCATCCTGCCACGAATCGGCAAGTCGAGGATGAACTGCGCCCAATCTTCCACAACGTACATCCGCTCCTCGTTGCCTCGCGAGGCATCGTTCCAGTCGTCGCATTCCAGAGGCGAGCTCATGGTGAGGAAGTCTTCTACCGTGATCTTGTCCTTCCGCGGATCGGGGTTCTGCAGTTTACGCGCATGTTCCGGCAACAAAGCCAGGACTCGGGCGTCAACCCCGCTCAATTTCTTCTCGTCAAGCGCAATCCCTACCAGCGCTCCGGTGATGCTCTTCGTCGCTGACCGTGTATCGCGCAAAGTGCCGGCATCGCCGTCGAAATACGCCTCATAAACCAGTTTCCCGTGGCGCGCGATTATGACGCTGCCGATTTTCTTGAAGTCGCCGGCGCGCACAGCTGTTTCCATCGCTCGCAACCTGTCGATGGAAATCCCACCATCCGTAGAACTCTTTGGCCAATCGGACGTTGCGGCTTGACTCTGGGCAAGGGCGCCGAAGCAGCATGTCGCTATGAAAGTTAAGACCGCAGATCGAAGCAAGATTGTAGCCCTCCAACAATTCGACTGCAGTTGAGTGTGCCGATGAGGCAGGTTTGAAATCTTGTTGTTTTGCAACCTTGCCCGGTTCTCCCAGACTTACTGCCAACGCTGTCGTCGATACCGGCCGGGGGTGATCCCGAACTCGCTCGTAAACGCATGAGTCATACGGCTCTGATCGGAAAAGCCGCACTGAAGGGCAATCTCTACCAGCGGCAGGCGAGTATCAACCACAAGACGTCGAACGCGAAGCAATCGTTTGCGCCGAAGGTATTCCCCCGGCGAATTCCCAAAATGCTTCCTGAACGCCCGCGCCAAGTACACCGGATGTACTGCCACGGTTGCCGCCAGGTCGGCGATGGTGATCTCACAACCCGCACAATCCTCGATCATCTCCTTCGTCCGCAGGAGCCAGTCCGGAATGCAGCGCGACTCAGTGCAATCCTCCAGCCGGGCCAGTTGGCCAATCAGTTCCAGTCCCAGCGCCTCCAGCACTATTGCGGATGGGCGCTCTTCGCGTTGAAATTCGTCTATGAGACGTCTGGCGATTGGGGAACAGTCGTGCGCCGTCGCCCTCTTTCCCGCGACCACTCGTGCGGACAACGTAGCCCGCTCCAAAAGCTTCGACCCAGCCACACCAGGGCTAATGCTTAGGAATCTGCCATTCCGACTGCGAAAGCAATCCCGATGGGTCGTGCCTGCGGGATTGTAGATCAGGGTGGAGGATGAACAAGGTCCGTGATGGTTGCGCGCCTCAGTCGAATAAATACCTTGAAGCACCAGAACAAAGTGGGAAGCCTCGTGCGTATGGCGCGGCACCTCGCGTTCCGGCACGGTCGCCTCCAGTTCCGAGAACTGGAATGAGGCCGTCTGCACAGTCTGACAAGAGTTGCCCAGGAAGATCCCCGCAGAGAACGTGGGTATTAAGCCACAGGTCCGGTTCCCGGATTGTCGAGTGGGAGCACCCTTCAAAACTGGAACCTCACTGCGCCTTGTCAGAGCTTCTCACAGATATTCAGACGGAACATGGTAAGAAAGGATAGGAACAAGGCGAAAAAGTAGTTCCGAGGAGATGTTCCCAGTAGCAAGAGCGCGTATTGGAGCTATCTCACCCTGCCCAGCTTATCCATCGGCCAATACCCAAACACAGCCTTCCCGTAAATGTAGCTCTGGTTCACCGGACCGAAATCGCGGCTGTCATTCGACATCGACCGGTGATCCCCAAGCACGAAATAGCTGTCCTGGGGCACAATCGTCTCGGGATAAGACCGCGAGTCGGCATACGCGGGCGGAACGTAGTCCTCGTTCACCGCCTCACCATTCACATACACTTGCCCGCCATCAATGCGGATGCGGTCCCCGGCCGCTCCGATCACGCGCTTGATATAGCTTTTCGAGGGATCGCGCGGATAACGAAACACCACAATATCCCCGCGCGAAATCGGCTCCAGCCGATAAACGAACTTATTGACGAAGATTCGTTCCTGATCTTCGAGCGAGGGCATCATGCTCGTGCCCTCCACCTTCACTGGCTGGTAGATGAACACGATGATGAACGCCGAGATTGCCAGCGACAGAAACAGGTCGCGCAACCACACTCCTAAAACAGGACGCAGCCGCACCCCAGCGTTAGGACCTGCCGGCTCGGCCTGAGAGACCGACGGCGCCTGCCTATTCTCTGCTTCGGTGCTTGGCCTGTCGGGCATGCGAATTCCTATTGTATACAGATCGCGCTCCCTCGGCAGCGACTTGTACCAACTGAATCCCAGCAGCCCTTGGTATCCTCGCATCCTCACCAGGCAGGCCGAAAGCAGGTTAAAATAACTGAATCTAGGAGACGTGCATGACACCCAGCCGCCTGCTTGAAAGCAAATACGCCCACCGCGTCCTAACCCTCATTTTTCTCTTGACCGTGACCCTGACCACTTCGGCTCAATGGCCCGCTCAGCAAGACGAAGGCGGCATTCCAGCCTACAATGCCGGTCCGCCACCCACGGACGCCAAGCTCCCTGCCATTCTCACCAAGGCCGACCTCTGGGGAGCGGACGCGCAGTATCCCTACCAGACCCATGCCTACGAGTTGGCAGCGAAGATTCCCAGCGTGCTCCACCAGCAGCCCTGCTATTGCTATTGTGACCGCATGGGCCACAACAGTCTGCGTAGCTGCTACGAAAATACGCATGGGGCGCGATGCTCCACGTGCCTGAAGGAACTCTATTATTCCTATCAGCAGCACCAAAAGGGCAAAACCGCAGCGCAAATTCGTGCCGGCATCATCAAGGGGGAGTGGAAGACGATCGACCTACAGTCAGCGGCCGCGATCAATTAGCATGGAGTCCCAGTGGCGCGGCCAGCCCGATCAAGTCGCGAGACAAAAAAGGGGCCAGCCAAGTGATGTGCTCGGCCACCCCTTTTGTTGCAACTTATGCTCAGCTCACTGATGAGCCTTCGGCTTTTCCTTTTTCCTGGCTGCCGGGTTGGTGGTTTTCTTCGTTTGCTCTTCCTTGAGAAGCGTCAGTGAATCCGCCGCGTTGAAGGGATACTCGCGCACCGACTCCTGCGCCGCCTGGCCGAAGTTACTCAGAGTAATGTCGACACGGCGATTGCTGGCCAGGATGATCATCCTCATATTACTGAGCACTCTCTGCCGGTCTTCCTGGCTCAACTCAGGATTCCGCTCAACTGCATTTCTTACCTGCCGGTCGGTAAGGTTTTGTTGCTCGCCGAACGCTTTGGTCTGAATGTTAGCGGCGGGAGCGCCTTGTTCGACCAGGAAGCGCTTGACGCGGTCGACCCGCCGCTCCGAGAGTCCCTGATTGTATTCCACGGAACCGCGCGGATCGGCATGGCCTTCGAGAGTAAGACGGGCATCCGGCTTGGCCTGGAGATACAAAAGGAAGTCAGCAGCGAGCGCACTCAGGGTTTTCTCCTGACTGGCGAGCAACCCCGCGTCGGGATTCTCAATCGTCGGTTTCGCGGTCGCAAAGTAAACGCTGTGAAGGGCAAGCCTTTTCTCGATAGCAGCGACATCCGGCGGCGGTGGTGGAGGTGGCGGAGCTTGCACATATACGGCTGTCGAAGCGGACGCCGTCAGCGGCTGACTCCGATCGTCGCCCACGTCGCAAGTCACGGTGATTGTCCCGGGCTGTACGCCCCCTGTGGCGAGGATGACAGTGGCGGTGTTGCCGGTTATGCCTCCGGCGCTGGCAGTGTAGTTGTACGTCAAGCTGCGTCCGTCGGGGCTGCTGGCCGTCGAAGTAATGGTCGAGGTCCCACCCATCGGCACGCTCGCCGGATCCGACGAGCACGAAATCACCGGTAGCTCCCGGGCCGCATCGTCGAATCGCCCCTGCATTGCCATTTGCTCGGGACTCGCAACTCGGTAGAGGTATGGTACCCCCGAATTGCCCTATACCCGCCGTTTGGGTGATACTTGGGTGTCGGCTATTCGAGTTTTGAAGGCCAAGGAGTCCCCATTAAGACCAGCGCAGGAAAAATTCTCCATATGGCTCAGAAGGCTACCCCCAAGAAGTCAT
>DATHMS010000208.1:0-11307 GCA_035486795.1 Candidatus Sulfotelmatobacter sp.
GTGTCGTGGTGCTCTCCTTTTGCGGGATTCTGACGGGGACGGTCCTGGCGGCGGTGCTACATGCACCGGAGTATCGAGCCTCCACCAAATTCCTGATCGAGCGCGAACGACTGGATCCGGTCATAAGTCCTGGACAGAGCACTGCTCCAGAGAGTCGCGGCGAGGTTACCGAAGAAGAGTTGAACTCCGAGGTCGAATTGATCGAAAGCGGAGATGTGCTTCGCCAGGTAGTGGTTTCCTGCGGATTACATCAACGGAAGGGGTTTCTCGCATCTCTGTTTGGAGGGGGAGATGAATCGACGCGGATCGCAGAGGCCGTCAAGCGCCTGCAGAGCGAATTAAAAATTGAAGTAGTCAAAAAGAGCAACATCATCTCTGTCAGTTACACAGCCGACGATCCACAGTTAGCGTCCCGAGTGCTGAGCACCCTTGGGGAGGCTTACCTGAAAAAGAATGTGGCGGTACACCGGCCACCTGGGCAATTCGAATTTTTTGATCAGGAGACGGAGGCCTACAAGAAAAATCTGGCCGACGCCGAAGCCAAGCTCAAGACATTCTCCGGCGAAGACGGAGGTGTAGCTCCCCAGATGGCAAGGGACATCACGCTGCAGAAGCTGAGCGAGTTCCGCGCCAGCCTGCAGCAGACCAGAGCCGAGATTGCCAGCACAGAAGAGAGGATTCGGGCTCTGCAAAAACAGGCGAATACGACGCCGGAACGTTTGACCACTCAGGCGAGCCAGACCGATGATGCCGCTGTTCTGCAGGGCCTCAAGAATACGTTGATGACGCTGGAAATGAAACGCACAGAGTTGCTGACCAAATACCAGCCCACCTATGCCCTGGTGCAGGAGGTCGATAAGGAAATTGCAGATGCGCGGGCCTCGATTGTGACTGAGGAAAGCAGACCCATCCACGCGGAGACAACAGACCGTAACCCAACTTACGGCTGGATCAATGAGGAACTGGCTAAGGCGAAGGCCGACTACAGCGGCTTGCAGGCTCGGGCGGCCGCGACCCAGGCGATTGTTGCCAGCTATGAAACGAATGCGCGAGACCTGGACCAAAAAGGACTGGTTCAGCAGGACCTGCTGCGCACGATGAAAACCGACGAGGAAAACTACCTCATGTACCAGCGCAAGCGAGAGGAAGCCCGGATGACGAATGCGCTGGATCAGACCCGGATCCTCAATGTGGCGATTGCCGAACAACCCAATGCGCCTACGCTTCCCTCGAATTCTCCATGGTCGTCGTTGTTCATGGGTGGTCTGCTGGCGGTTGCAGTCAGCCTAGGGACGGCATTTACCTTGGATTACATGGACACTTCCTTCCGAACCCCTGCCGAGGTGCTCACGGAGTTGAATATCCCAGTGTTGGGGACCGTGTCGCTGAAGCATGGCGGCTCCTACAGTCGTTGGAACGTTAATGGCAATACAGGGCACAGAGTTGAAGTTGACTCTGCCGATGACACCGGCGGGGCCGAAGCCACCAGTCACGGGTCAACTGCTTAGAAGCTATGGGAACCTCTGAGTTTCCAGGACTCTTGCCGTTTTGAGCGACTGCTGTTGGAATAAGGTATTCAGGAGGCTAGGTTGAGCAGAAATTTCGAGCTATTACAACAGGCGGGCGATACGTTGGAACTGCCGGTTCGACCGGAGGAGGCTGCGGAACCACTGCGTATGCCCTTGGTCGAGACCGGACCGTCCACGCCTGCGCTGGAGATTGCCGGAAAAGTGCGAGATGAAATCGCCAAGCTGGTGCTCAATCTATTCCAATTGCCGGGGGCGCAGGGCCGGCGGCAAGTGATTTTTGCAGGCGCGGAGGCGGGCGCCGGATGCAGTTGGATGTGTGCCCGTGTCGGAGAAGTCCTGGCCTCTCAAGTTCGCGGGTCGGTTTGCGTGGTGGACTGCAATCTGCGCTCTCCGGGTTTACACCGGCAATTTGCGGTCGACAACGAATTCGGGTTGTCCGATGCCCTGCTTCGATCTGACCCTCTGCACCAATATGTGCGGCAGCTCTCGCGAAGGAACCTATGGCTCTTAAGCTGTGGCTCGACGACCGAGAATTGGCAGGACAAAGTGGGATCAGGTAGTCTGCGCCTCCGCCTGGCGGAGTTGCGTGCTCAGTTTGATTATGTGCTCATGGACGTTGCCTCCACGAACACTTGCAACGATGGGATTGTTCTGGGTAGCTCGTCCGATGGCGTCGTCCTGGTTCTGAAGGCGAACTCTACCAGGCGGGACATTGCGCGGAAAGCATTGCAAGAGCTTAGAGCCGCCAATATCCCTATTCTCGGAGCGGTCCTCAACCAACGAACTTTTCCTATCCCCGACAACATCTACAACCGTCTTTAGATACTAATAACCGCCGCTTCTCCCCTGCTTTTAACCCGGCACCTGCACTTCAGACTGGCCTTGAAGTGCTACGCGGCATTTGTTTGTGAAAACGGACCCGACCCTGGCTGTGAGGAGTTAGTATGATTAGCCTTAAGCGCGAGATTCTCTTAAGCATTCTTAAGTTGTTCGATCTGGCTGTGCTGGTTCTCACCTTCGGACTGGCCACGGTTCCTGCGTTGGGTGTGGGCCATACAATCTCAGTGGCTGATTTTTTCTCCATGCGGGTGAAGGTGGGGAACTTATTCATTTTTCTTGGCCTGATGATTCTGTGGCACGCCTTATTTTCGATTTGCGGTCTATATGAATCGTACCGTCTCTCCGGTCGGACCTCCGAAATCATCGACGTCGTGAAGGCGACCTCGCTTGGAACCTTGTGCCTGTTGGGCGTGTCCCTAATCTTTCACATTCGTATGGCATCTCCGCCTTTCATAGGGGCGTTCTGGGTTCTCAGCACGGTAATGCTCATCGGCAGCAGATTGGCGCTGAGGACGGCGCTGGCACAAACCCGGTTGCACGGACGAAATCTTCGGCACATGCTGATCGTGGGCAGCAATGCGCGAGCCGTTCAGTTCGCCGACAAAATCCAGGCCCGGCCGGAACTTGGCTACCGGGTGATTGGGTTCGCCGACGAGCCATGGGAGGGAATCGGTCAACTCAGCAAGAACGGGTACTCTCTGGCCTGCAACCTGGAGAGCCTTCCCGAGTTTCTCCGGAAGAGTGTTGTGGATGAGGTCGTGATTGCTTTACCGATCCGTTCATTCCACGACCATGCTTCCCGAATTGCCGCGCTGTGTGAGGAGCAGGGGATTCTTTCGCGGCTCCTGACCAACATCTTCAATCTGAAGCTGGCTCACTCGCGCGCCGAAGAACTGGAAGGGGATTCCTGGATTACGCACTCCACTGGAGTCAGCGAAGGCTGGCCTTTGGTCTTGAAACGAATCCTGGACTTCTCGGTGGCCCTCATAACCGCCATCATCCTCCTCCCGATCATGCTTCTGGCGGCGCTGTTGATCAGAATTACTTCTCCGGGTCCCGTTCTCTTTCCTCAGAAGAGGGTCGGGCACAATAAGAGAAAGTTTACGATGTATAAGTTCCGAACCATGGTGGTTGATGCGGAAAAGCAGATGGAACAGCTGCAACACCTGAATGAAGTCAGCGGGCCGGTGTTTAAGATCAAAGACGATCCACGGATTACTCCGATCGGGAAATTCCTGCGAAAGACGAGCATCGACGAGCTGCCCCAGTTGTTCAGCGTGTTGAAGGGCGACATGAGTCTGGTAGGTCCGCGTCCACTCCCGGTCCGCGACTACGAAGGCTTTAACGAAGACTGGCAACGCCGGCGCTTCAGCGTGAAGCCGGGAATCACCTGCTTGTGGCAGGTTCAGGGCAGAAGCACAATTTCATTTGAAAAATGGATGGAGTTGGATCTTCAGTATATTGACAAGTGGTCTCTGTGGCTCGATCTCCAGATTCTGGTGCAAACCATCCCGGCTGTGCTCAAGGGCTCGGGCGCCGTCTGAGCTTCGCCGGTCTGCTTTTCCTCCAGCGGGATGCATCAATCTAATCATTCGCGGCTCGTTTCATCCGACCATTCTCCACGTGGGAGCGGGAGTTTGCTTGAGGTGAACAACACGGACTACGGGAGCGCGCTGCGCTGCGAAGTCGTAAGTGACTTCGGCGAGCTGGAGAAGTTTTCGTCAGATTGGGAGCGGTTGTGGCAGAGCGACTGCCGGGCAGAGATTTTTCAGACCTTTGCATGGGCCCGAGCCTGGTGGCAATCGTACGGGCATGATGTCACGCTTTGCTGCCCGATCGTCTGTGAAGGGAACAAGATCATTGGGATTCTTCCCCTGGTGAAGCGCGGCAGAATCATTCAGTTTCTCGGGATGCCGGAAGCCGACTACACCGACCTGCTGTGCGAGGAAGGGCGAGAGAAAGAAGTTCTCACGGTCGCATTGGGAGCTCTGTTTAAGGCGGTAGAGAACTGGGATGAGTGCGTTCTCCAACACCTTGCGAAAGACGGCCGGATTGCCCGCCATTGTCAGGAATTGCCTCGGCATCTGCGCCGGCGGATGAAACTGGTCTCTGCTGGACGCTATCAGACGATCCTGCTCCAGGAAAACCGGGAGGAGATATTCAACTCGCTGCTGGGGAAGCACCACACGCGGCGGCGCCACAATAAGTTGAAGAAGGCCGGCCAAGTAACCCTTCGGCGCCTGCTGGATAAGTCAGAAGCGCAGCAGCATCTCGACTATTTCTTTCTCCACCACATTCGACGTTGTGCTTTGCTGGGCAGGGAAAGCACTTGTGCCCGACCTGAGTTTCGCCAGTTCCTGCGAGGCATTGTTGAGGAACTCAGCGTCGGGGAAGGCGATCCCAACGGCAAGTTGCGTTTCGAAGTACTTGAGCTGGATGGCCGTCCTTTCGCGTGGCACTTCAGCTTTTTGGTAAACGGAAAGTTCCTCCTGTATCAGCACACATTTGATTTGGATAGCTGGGACTATGCTCCCGGAGAGGTGCTGCTCTCCCATCTGCTGCAGTTCGCGCAGGAAAACGTTACCCGGGAATTCGATTTCGGGTCTGGTGACGAAGCCTACAAGGGCCGGTTTGCCCGGCACACGCGAGAAACATTTTCACTCTACGTCGAACCTCAAGGTCTCAAAGGCAGTCTTCGCGGATGGTTCCGCGCGGCCGGAGGCTTTTTCCATCCTGCCCTCAGTCATCTTCAGCAAAGAGCTAAAACCCATAGCGGCACGTTTCGACTGCTCCGGGGGATTCGAATATCCGCGAGTGGCATCATGAGTCGCATTCGGCTGGCAAAGAAAGAGGGCAGGCTGTTGCAGTATGGGCTTCGCGGTACCGGGCAACTGGTTCGAAGGGTTGCATGGGGTAAAGAGGAACTGGCCGTGTTTCCCTGGGACGGATTTGTCGGGCCCGACGGAGGCCTGATCAGCGACGGTTCCGGCAATAGCGAAGCGGAAATTACAGTAGGACGCTTTGGCGACCTGGTTGACCTGACCACCGAACGTCCGGATGTGGTCGTCGCAAACCAACTTCCCGGATTTCGGCAACGTCTGAAGAAAGGCGACCGAGTTTACATTGGCCGGGACTCGGATCGTGTGGTGCTTCTCGCCTGGACCTCGACCGGCAACGCCGGTGACGTTTTGACCAACGAACTCAGCCATGCCATCAGCGCTGATAGACCGACTCTAGTGATGTACGATTCCTGGATTGCGCCGGGTCTGAGCGCGGGCACCTCCTACCGGCAATTTCTGTCTGTTCTGAGGCATGAAGCCGCCAGCAAGAAGCTTGACCTGTTGATCCGGTGTCGTCCGGATCAAGTGACATTCCGAACGGAACTTGAACATCAAGGTTTCCTACCCCAGTATCGAGTCGTTCGCTACAGTTTGCTGCACTGGCTGGGGTGGACTCGATGTTTCCACTCAAAACAGATTGTCTCTGACCGGGCGCTGGTAGTAGGAGCGGCCGGAACTTAAGGCGTTTGTTGTATGACCATCCGAAACGCTCCTGTGTTGGCACTCTGCCGTTCTATCCCGTGTTGCAGAGAACCGCTGCTTGTATGAGTGAAGGAACTAACACTTTGCCACGCTTTGCCCAGATATCCGAACCAACACCCGACCAGCTTGCGGGGTGCCTAGAGGCTTCGCAGGGGGCGCCGCGTATTGCTCGGCGATCGACCGGGGTCTCGCCGCCTTTGTCTTTCGCGCAGCAACAGGTTTGGCTCCATGCGCAGCAGGCACCGGACGTTCCCTTGTACCACGAGATTCTGATTCTCAAGCGCACCGGTCCGCTCGATCGTGCGGCTCTGGAACGGAGCTTAAGCGAAATCACTCGCCGTCACGAGATTCTGCGCACAATTTTTCCGGCCGTCGACGGGACAGTGGTTCCGGCAGTGGCCGAGCCGCAGCCAGTGGAACTCTCTTTCACGAAACTGAACGCCTTGCCGGAGCAGGAGCGCGCGGCTGAGGTCTTGCGGATTGCGACCGAGCAAGCGCGGCAGCCCTTCGACTTGGCGAAAGGGCCTTTGATGCGGTCGTGCCTGTTGGATTTGTCCGGGGAAAATCACATTCTGGTGGTCACGGTTCATACTTTAGTTGCCGACGAGTGGTCGCTGAGCGTGCTTGCGCGCGAACTCGATGTTCTCTACCAGGCGTACTCGGCCGGCGAGCCGTCTCCCTTAGCCGATTTGCCCGTGCAGTATGCGGACTGTGCGCAGGGACAGAGGGTCTGGTTCGAGGGTGATGTTCTCGAGCAGCACATCTCCTATTGGCGGAAGCGGCTTGCAGGTGTCTCATCTGTTCTCGAGCTCCCGACGGATCGACCACGGCCGCCGCTACAAGGATTCCGCGGCGCAGGTGAATCGTTTGCACTGTCGAAAAGCCTGAGCGAGTCTCTGAAGGAGTTAAGCGAACGCGAAGGAGCCACCCTGTCTGAAACGCTCCTGGCCGCATTCCAGACACTGCTCTCGCGCTACACGGGACAATCTGACATTGTTGTAGGTGCGATTGTCCCTGGTCGCGACCAGGTTGGCATGGAGGGGTTGATCGGCCTTTTTGCCCACACAGTGTTAATTCGCACCGAGATGGAGAGCGATCCGACCTTCCGGGAGTTGTTGTGGCACGTCAGAGATCTCTCGAGGCGCGATTGCGAATATCAGAACATGCCGTTTGACCGGCTCGTGAGCGAGCTTCAACCGGAGCGCGATCCAAGCCGGAACCCTCTGTTTCAAGTGCTGTTTTCCCTGACTCCCTCGAAATCGGCCGCTGAACTGAGTTGGCAGACGGCCAATTTAGAAGTGAACAGCGCCGCGGCGAAGCTCGACTTGCAGCTGCAACTTTCCGACGAAGCGGAGGGTATCTTCGGCCGCTTTATTTACAATACCGACCTCTTTGACGCTGCCACGATTACCCGGATGAGCGGTCATTTCCAGACCTTGCTGCAGGGCATCGTTGCCAATCCTGATCAATGCGTTTCGAGATTACCGCTCCTCGGCCGGGCTGAGCGACAGCAGCTGCTGGGGGAATGGAATAACACGGCAGCGGACTATCCTCGCGACCGCTGTGTTCATCAGCTCTTCGAATTGCAGACGAAGCGAACTCCGAACGCGACTGCAGTTATGTTCGAGAACGAGCGCCTGACCTACGGTGAGCTGAACAACCGAGCCAATCAGCTGGCGCACTATTTGACGAAGCTGGGAGTAGGTCCCGATGTGCTGGTAGGGATCCTGGTGGAACGCTCGCTCGAGATGGTCGTGGGGTTGCTCGGGATCCTCAAGGCCGGAGGCGCCTACGTGCCGCTGGACCCTGCATATCCCCGCGAGCGTGTCGCCTTCATGCTGGAGGATTCCGAAGTTCCGGTATTGCTTACTCAAAGCCACTTGCTGGGGAGTGTTCCTGAGAGCCGCGCGAAGGTTGTGGTTCTGGACAGCGATTGGAGCGTAATCGCAAAAGAGGAAGCCGGAAATCTGGTGAATGAGGCGGGACCGAAGAACCTTGCCTACGTGATCTACACCTCGGGATCGACCGGCAAGCCCAAGGGAGTGCAGGTTCCGCATGACGCGGTAGTCAACTTCCTGACTTCGATGAGTGAGAAGCCGGGCATGACGTCAGAAGATCGGCTGCTGGCTGTGACCACCCTGTCTTTTGACATTGCCGGTCTGGAGATTTATCTGCCCTTGAGCGTGGGAGCATCTTTCGAGATCGTGAGCCGCGAGGTGTCCTCCGATGGAAGACGATTGCTAGCAAAGCTGGCCAGCTCGAAGGCGACGGTGATGCAAGCCACGCCGGCTACCTGGCGGATGCTGCTTGAGGCGGGATGGAAAGGCAGCCCTGGCTTGAAGATTCTGTGCGGGGGCGAAGCGATATCGCGCAAGCTTGCCGATCAGTTACTGCAAAAGGCCGGTTCTTTGTGGAACATGTACGGTCCGACGGAAACTACCATCTGGTCGACCACCGCCAAGGTTGAGCGCGGCCAGAATGCGGTGTCGATCGGACAACCGATTGCGAACACCCAGCTTTTCATACTCGACAAAGTGCTGCAGGCCGTGCCTATCGGCGTTGCCGGCGAATTGCACATCGGCGGCGCTGGGCTGGCCCGAGGCTACCTCCATCGTCCCGACCTAACGTCCGAGAAGTTTATCTCCGATCCGTTCAGCCCGGACCCCGAAGCGCGTTTGTACAAAACCGGGGACCTGGTGCGCTATTTGCCGAACAGAGACATCGAGTTTCTTGGACGCATCGACCATCAAATAAAAATCCGTGGTTTCCGCATCGAAATGGGGGAGATCGAGGCGGTGCTTAGACAGCACGGCGCGGTGAATGAAACAGTTGTCGTGGTGCGCGAGGACACACCGGGCGACCAGCGCCTGGTGGCGTATTTCGTACCAGCGCCGGAATCGACTTCGACTACCGGCGAGTTGCGCGAGTTCCTGAAGGAGAAGTTGCCGGAGTACATGGTGCCGTCAGCCTTCGTCACGCTCAAAGCGATGCCGTTGACGCCAAACGGGAAAGTCAACCGGCGGGCGCTTCCGGCGCCCGATCAGGCAGACCTCGCCCCCAAAACAAAGTTTGCCGCGCCAAAGGATGTCATCGAATCGCGATTAGCCCAGATATGGGAGGCGGTGTTGGGGGTACGACCGATTGGCGTCAGCCATAACTTCTTTGAACTCGGCGGACATTCACTGGTAGCGGTCCGGTTGATGCACCGCATCGAACAGGCATTTGGAAAGAACTTGCCGATTGCCACTTTGCTTCAGGCTCCAACCATCGAGCAATTGGCCGCGATTCTTCGCCAGGAAGGATGGGAGCCTTCATCGGCCTGTCTAGTGCCGATTCAGACGGGCGGCTCAAAAGCTCCTTTCTTTTGTGTTCACGGAGCAAATGGCGCGGTAGTACGTTTTCGCAATCTGGCGGAGCACCTTGGCCCGGACCAACCTTTTTACGGGTTGCAGGCGCGCGGGCTGGACGAACGAAATCCATGTGATAGCCGAGCGGAAGACATGGCTTCCCTCTACATTAAAGAAATACGGAGTGTTCAACCGGAGGGTCCTTATCTTCTTGGAGGCTACTCCTTTGGCGGGGCGATAGCTTTTGAGATGGCGCAACAGTTAACCGCGCAAGGTGAGGAGCGGGTAGTGGTGGTTCTGTTTGACACTCTCTGCGCGGCTCCGCAGAGTGCATCCGCCTCATCCGCATTAGCCGAAGTCTTGCGTATGCCGGCACGGGAGTTGCCGGCCTATCTTTGGCGAGTCGCCACGGCCCCGGTTCGGAGCATTGACAGGTGGCTGCACGTTGCGAGACTGCCACGCAATGTGAAGAAGGTCAGAAAGGCCTGTCTGCAGGCTGAAAAAGACTACGCGCTCCGGCCTTACGCAGGCCGGGTCATTCTTTTCCGTTCGAGCCACAAGCCGCTGGGGCAGTCGACTGATCCGCGTGCCGGCTGGAGCACGTACGCTGCGGCTGGGCTGGAGACTTACAACATCGAAGGCAATCACGAGAACCTTCTTCTCGAGCCGCAAGTTCGATTTGTTGCCGAGCGACTGAAAAATTGTCTGGATGAGGCGCCGGGAGCCAGTTACGCGGATGACGTCATGAACAATGCGGAAATCTCGCTCGGCAACACGTCCCGATTGGAGGGGGCCGTCTAGTGAACCCCGGACTCCAGGAACCCACACCATGGGTCAAGCCTGCAGGCGAAGATGCGGGCGGCCGATTCTCTGTTAGGAGGATCTTGTCGATCGAACGGGGTGCGATACAGCGGAAGGTCATCCCGTGGGCGATGAAGGGTGGGCTGGCGATCCTGGACCAAGGAATTTTCACGGGTTCTAATTTTGTAATAAGCATCCTGCTGGCCAGGTGGTTGTCGCCCGAGGAATATGGGAGTTATGCAGTCGCGTTTGCAGTCTTCCTGTTCATTCTAAGTTTCCATCAAGCATTGCTGCTCGAACCCATGTTGGTGTTTGGCGGCTCGGTCTTTCGCGATTGTCTCCGGGGTTACATGAAGGCGCTGCTTTTACTTCATTTGGCCATGTCGTTGGTGATTGTCCTTGTTCTGGGGGTCGCAGCCGGGGTGGCCTTTAAGCTGGCACAAACGGGCAGCTTGCCCAGCGCGCTCGTGGGTATTGCCTTCGCAGCACCGTCGATCCTGCTGTTTTGGTTACTTAAACGGACCTTCTATTTGAAGCTTTCCCCGGCACCCTCGGCCGCGGCAGCTCTTCTCTATTGCGCGCTAACCATGGGCGGACTAGCCGTGGTTTATAAGCATGGCCTGCTTTCGGTGTTCTCCGCATTGATGCTGATGGGCGTCGGCAGCCTGGGAGCTAGCGCCGTGTTGCTCATCTACCTGGGATTGCGGCTTTCCTCAAGCGAGGATGCGCCCAGCCTGCTGGACATTGGGCTTCGGCATTGGCGTTACGGCCGGTGGGCTCTAGGGGCTAACGCCATGATGTGGGTTCCGATCAACCTGTTCTACCCAGTGCTAAGCAGGTTCTCGGGGATGGCCCAGGCGGGCGAACTGAAGGCCTTGATGAATTTCGCGTCACCCATGTTGCAAACTTGCGCGGCGCTTTCCTCGCTCATGCTTCCTTATTCGGCGCGCGTGCTGGAGCACAGAGGTGGAGCCGGCATCGACATTATCCTGAAGCGAATGACTCTGCTCTGCGTCGCCTGTGCGGTTCCATATTGGGTTGTGCTGCTAGCGTTCAAAGGACCTGCTTTTCGAATGCTTTACTCCGGCCGGTACACGGAAGTCACCTATCTGCTGCCTATCGTTGCATTAGTATCCATATTTGGCAGCGCGTTTTTCGGCCCGTCAATTGTGTTGCGGTCCCTGGAGTCGCCAGGTCTGGTTTTTGGCGCGGTTACGGCTTCGAGTTGTATTGCCGTCGCCGTCGGCA
>DATHMS010000209.1:0-4216 GCA_035486795.1 Candidatus Sulfotelmatobacter sp.
CTTCTTTGGTCCGCCCGGCAGAAGCAGGTAAGTCTCCTGCGCGAAAGTGCTCAAATTGCGCTGCACGATCTTGGCAAGGTGACCCTGGCCATCGATGAAGACTTGCGCGTTATCGCCGTAGCCGTTGTCTTTGACATCTCCACGGAAAACTTCTACAGCACTCTCCAGGGGCTGGCCACGCTTCCACTGCCGCACGGTGATGGGATACCCGGCCTCGCTCATGGTTCCCGGGCCCCAGTCGCGGCCGATCAGCAGCGTGTCTTTGTCGACCCACGAAACGGTCTGCTTGCCCCGCGACAGGACGAAACCGCCGTCGACAAATTTGCCGGCCTTTAGATTGAACTCGCGCAGAGTATCCGCATCCTCGCCGCCGGCGGATAGCGCGACGAGACAGAACTCCTCGTCGGGAAGCAGGCAATTCAGTCCGTGCCCCACCCAGCTCTGCTTGTCGGTTTTGGCGAGCGCGTCGTAGTCGAGCACCGTTTCCCAGTGCGGCTCGGCGGTCAGATAATCCTTTAGCGTGGTGCGGCGAATAATTCCCCGCACGTGCTCGGCATCACGCCAGGTGTTATAAACCGCGCCGTCGCGGAGCTCAGGCTCCGGCAGCCGCTCAGGAGATTCCAGCACCTTGAGGGCCTCGGCCTGGAGAGTCGTAAAATGACTGTCTTTCTCGAGCACCGCTGCGGTGCGCGCGTTCTCGGCCTTCACCCACGCCATGGGCCGGTCGCCGTGAATGTCTTCCAGCCAGGTGTAGTTATCGGGCTGCTCGGTGCTTGATTGGGCGCGGGCCGGGATTGCAACTATCGCTAACATTGCCGCGATTGCGATGAGCGTGACCAGCGGGCGCGCCGTCGTTTTTGACAAAGACATTTTCAAAGTACACACTCCGTTCCAGGATGATTGCTTGCGACCGACGTATGGCCTGGTTATAAGACGCGAGAACAAATTGCTGGTGAGCAGTATCGCATCCTCGAGCCGCGTTCGTCACGAAAGGTAAGGTGGTCGCGTCGCGCTTCAGAAAAATCGCCGGGCTTACGCCGACGATGGCGCCGCGTTCGCTGGAACCGGGGCCGGAGGCGACGAGCGATATAGCACGGCGTGCAGCTGCGGATATCGCCCGGCAAAGAAATACATGGAATATGCTGGGAAGAACACGATGGCGGGTACGGAGATCAATGAAACGAGATAGAGGAAGATTCCCAGCAAGATGCAGCCGACCACAATCGCCAGTGTGATGGTTTGGGCGTTCCAGGTCAGTCCAGCGGTCCTGCCGGTCAGAAACGCGAGCAGGCCAATTGCCACACTGGGTATGACGAAGATCAACCCTAAGATGAGCGTGGCGATTCCGATGATGAGGCCGACGACGATGGCGAGCACGATCTTCATGCCAACGTATGCGGCGTAGGCTCCCTTCTCGAACCTCATCATTGCCCACAGGCGGCGCCATCCTTCCATGGCGTCAATGTTATCGAGGGCCATTTGGGGAACGACGAAATCTTTCGTGAGCACAAAGACTACGGCCGTGATCACGGCGAAAGCGGCGAACATTAGGAAGAGAATGATTCCGCCTGACACCAGAGGTGCGATGTGCTCTTTCGGTTCCTTGAACCAACCTTGGCTGATGGCCACGGCCACCGGGATGCCGACGACGACGGCGAAGCCCGCCAGGCTCAGCAAAACGTAAAGCAACTTCCAGACGAAGAATCGCCAGCCGGCGCCGAGACGGCGGCTCCAGCTCCAGCGGATGTTGCACTCGCGCGTGACGATGCTGTCGAACAGGACGAAGCGCATCACGCTGCTCACATACATCATGATGATTCCGAAGGCGAACCCTGCAATGAGCAGGACCGCGAGCAGAGCGCCCAGAGCAGCTAGTAGCGCCGGATCAATTCCCAAGGAGCCGGGCATGCCAGGGTGCGGCGTCGACCCGGGAGATTGGGGAAGGTTGAAGAACGAGCGGTTGCATCCGTTGGAGCCGAGTTCTCCTGCCAGCAGGCCAACAAACGCAAGCTTGGTCCATTGCCCGATGCGGAAGCGCTGAAACAGCTGTTGCCGCGTGTGTTCGACGGCTAGCGTAATCGAGTCGGAAGCTGTAATAGGCAACGTGGACCTCAGGGCGCGAACGGCTTCAGCAGCAAGGTACTAAGAATTGGGCTGTGGATCAAATTAATTCGAGAGAAGAGCGCCACGGAACGAACTATGAGAAGCCGCCGGATCGGCGTCTGCTGATGCCCCAAACTAACGTAACCGGAAAGTGACGGCTATCACCAAGGGCTGGAGAAGGCAGATGTTACGCTCAACATCATGCGCAAGGGCAGTCAAATATCTCGCCGCTTTTCCAGGTATCCGATTGATTTGCGGTCCCGGCCTGGCCGGTGAAGCACAGGGGTTCCAACTCGTTAGGAATCGCCGTCCGGGTGATATACGCACTGCTTGGCCTGATCACTTCGGTCTATTGCATGCTCGCGTATTTGCCGGATATCTACGTTTCATTTATTCAGGCGCCTTTGAATCCGTGGCTTCCGGTGTTCATCCGGCTGCATTCCTATATCTATGCCGTGCTGGCGTTGTTCCTGGCAATCGCTCTTCTTGCAGAGCGTCGCACCGGGCGTGAACGGCGCATGGTACTCGAATTCGTGGTGGTGCAAGTTGCCATTGTGGCTTTCTTTTTGTGGAAGAGGCCATTTTCCAGTCTCGGCAATAATTCGCTCAGTCTTCTGTGGAGTCTGGCCATACTCTTTCCAGTATTTTGGCTTGGCATTCTCGACCACTATTCCGAATCCGAATCGACTCGCGTCGAACCATTAAATTTCGAATCATCGGGCGAGGATTCACATTTGCCCATTTCGATCGGACTGCAGGCCGGTTTGGTAATCGGGATATTGCTTCCGGCGATGCTGTGGCTTTCCTATATCTCTGCGGGGCGGGGCGCGGCGCTCAACGGCGTGAGCCTGCTCGCATGGGGGTGGGCGATCGGAATCCAGCTCTTGTTTGCGGTGTTTGCTTTTTCTTCTTTGAACCTGGCGCTAACCGTTTGCTCACCGCTACCGGAACGTCGCTGGCGGACATTTTGTTTTTATGGGTTCGTATCCATCGCCGTCGCGTTGTTCTTCATGCGAGTTCTTCTGCCTTGCATTCCATTTGCCGGACGTGAGGCGAATATCTATTCGGCTGCGCTCGCGGTCACGATCGTGTGTTTTTCCGGCGGTTTTTGGCGAAGGATTCAAGCTTTACGCAGCCATGTACAGGGATCGAGCGTCGCCGGCCAGCGGCAAGCGAACTTGCGTTTCGAAAATGGGGCTCTGATTCTGATCCTGCTGACCGCAATGTATGTCGTGCCGAGCTACATCGGAATTATGGACTGGAATTTTATCCTGGCCAGGATGTGGGCCATGGTGCTGTGGCTCGTGGTCACCGCGTTACTGATGCGCTTATCCCCGCCCAGAACGTCCAAGCGGTATCCCGTTTTACTGCTGGTGATGCTCTGTGCGGGAACGTTTGTGGCGTCCCGGTTTGCGCAACGAGACTCGTCGTGGATGCGGGCATCGCAGAAGCAGCATCGGGCATGGATCGAAGCCATCGGCCATCACACGGCCTCTGATGCGTCGTTTGGCGCGGTCCTCGCTTTGTGGGCAGGATCGGAAGAAAAGCCGTGCGACGAATTCTGCCGGTTCCTACGCGAGCAAACCAATATCCCAGCCTACATTTCCGTCGAGCCCGTCGACATAAAGCTGGTGGACCCTCTCACCCCGGCTCCAGATGCAAAACCCAACATTTTTGTAATCGTGGTGGACAGCCTCCGCAGAGACTATGTGTCGCCCTACAATCCGGCGGTGCAGTTCACGCCGCGTATCGGCGACTTCGCGGCCGAGAGCGTGGTCATGAGGAATGCCTTCACTCGCTATGGGGGTACTTCCCTGTCGGAGGCGGCAATCTGGTCAGGAACTCTTATGCTGCACAAGCAGTTTGTCCAGCCGTTTCATCCCATGAACAATCTGGAGAAGATGCTGGAGGTGAATGACTACGACCGCTACGTGAGCATTGATCCGATCCTTCGACCACTGATTCAGCAGTCCAAAGATGTGCATCGACTGGATGCCGACGTCGGCTACTGGGCGGATCAGGACTTCTGCCGCACCTCCGTCGAAGCGGAGCAGAAGATCGATCAACGCCCAGACAAAAGCCGGCCGATTTTTCTCTACACCCAGCCCCAGAA
>DATHMS010000210.1:0-2795 GCA_035486795.1 Candidatus Sulfotelmatobacter sp.
CTATGCCGTGAACTCCGCCAATCTCGGCCCTTACGGTGATGCCATTGAGACCGAGTTGATCCCAGCGATCGAGAAGCAGTTCCGCGGCATTGGGCAGGGCTGGGCGCGCTTTGCCTACGGCGGTTCCACCGGCGGGTGGGAATCCATGGCGGTGCAGATGTTTTATCCCGACCACTACAACGGAGCTTTCATCGCCTGTCCTGACCCGGTTGACTTTCGTGCGTTCATTACTGCGAATCTTTATCAAGATAAGAATGCTTTTTACATGCAGGGCGCGCACGCGGATATTCCGCAGCCCGGCATGCGCGATTATCTTGGACGCACGCTGATCACCATGCAGGGCGTAAATCAGTACGAACTGGCGCTGGGATCGCGGGGCCGTTCGGGAGAGCAATTCGATATCTGGCAGGCAGTTTATAGTCCGGTGGGGAAAGACGGCTACCCACAGCCGATTTTCGACAAAGAAACCGGCGTGATTGATCCCGCCGTTGCCACCTATTGGAAGGAGCATTACGACCTGAGCGCGATTCTGCAGCGTGACTGGGCCACGCTGGGCCCGAAGCTGCAAGGCAAGCTCAATGTTTACGTGGGCAGCGCCGATACTTATTTTCTAACTGACGCCGTCTACTATCTCGAGGATTTTCTGAAGACCACGACGAACCCTCCTTATGGAGGAGAAGTGAAATACGGCGACCGTGCTGAGCACTGCTGGAACGGCGACCCCAATCTTCCTAACTATCTTTCGCGGCTGCACTACCACACTATGTACTTGCCGAAGATTGTCGAGCGCATGGAGAAGACCGCGCCCCCGGGGGCTGATTTAAAGTCCTGGCGGTATTAGGGCGCGGCAACGCGCATTAGGGTGTGAGGCGTGAATGGTAAGCTTCTTGGTCTGGAAAAACGAAGGCCCCGATTGCTCGGGGCCGATCAAATGTGGGCACCTACAGCACCCTGCGACAACTTCAGTATAGGTCACCCAAACCTGCAGTCAAGTTACTTTTGCAGGGAAGCTATCCCTGCTTTTGCTCGCCACAGAACCCGCGCCCCGAAAACCGGAGCGTGGACCCGACGGGATTCGAACCCGCATCTGCTACCGTCGCAGGGTGCTGTGTTGCCGTTACACCACGGGCCTGGTTAAGAGTTTACGGGCGACTCAAAGGAATGATGGCGGTCATGCAGACATTCAAGATTAAGACGTTCCAAAAGGGGAAACCAGCAATCCTGTAAAATTCAATCAGGTCATGGAATTCACCTCCGACTCTGCTAAGCAGTTTCTCTTGTCGAAACTCACCGAGCAGGCCATGCACGACGGCGTTGTCCTCGATGAAATCGAGAAGAGGATGTTCCTTTTTTCGGAATCGTCTGGCAGCCCGGACTTCGAGGCGCAGGAGAAGTTCGACAAGGACTATGAGTCCAAGGCATATGAGTCCAAAGTTACGAAGCTACTCCGTCGGTCGTACGCGCGTGACAAGAGAGCCGAGGACGAGAAAGCATCCTGGAAGGCCGCGTTGAAGGCGCTCAGCAAAGAGGACTTCTACGGGCTGGTGATGGTTGACCAAGCGAAGATTCCACGGGTCGATGCAGGCCTTCGGATGTTTCTTTTTGGGATGCTGCCTTTTGCGCTTGTCGAGTTGGCGGTCGTGGGTACTGGATTTATCGTGGTTTTCCAGCCTTCAGCAGTTCGTCTGCACCTTCCGGACTGGTTCCGGTTGCTCCTGTTGCCTGTGTTTTTCTGGCTCTTTTGGTACGTGGGCAAGGTTTTCGAACGGATCCAGCTGGCGAAGTCCATCCAGCGCAACGAATCGGAGCAACGTTAGGACTTCCGCATTGTCTTTTCTTGATCAACTCAACCCGCAACAGCGCGAGGCCGTCGAAACTACTGAGGGCCCGGTGCTGATTCTCGCCGGCGCGGGAAGCGGCAAGACTCGCGTCATCACTTACCGCATCGCCTACCTGATCGAGCATATGGGAGTGATGCCGGAATCCATTCTGGCGATGACTTTTACCAACAAGGCTGCCGCCGAGATGGGCGAGCGCGTCGAGAAGCTTGTCGGCGGACTGAGCATCGCCAAGCCCGTCATTTCGACCTTCCATTCTTTCTGCGTGCGGGTCTTGCGCCGCGATATTGAAGCTTTGCAGACTCCTTCGGCCACGCCCGGCCAGCCGCCGATCGGCCACACGAAGAAGTTTGTGATCTACGACGAGAGCGACCAGCAATCCGTGGTGAAGTCGGTGATGAAGCGGCTTGGAGTTGACGACAAGCAACTCACGCCGCGCACCGTGCTCTCGCGCATCTCGTGGGCGAAGAATCACATGCTCGATCCGCAGGAACTTTACCTGCAGTCGGCTGATCCTAAGACGGAGAAGATCGCGCATCTTTTCGAGGAGTACCGCAAGGAGCTGCGCAAGGCCAACGCTCTGGACTTCGATGATCTGTTGCTTGAAGCTACGCGCCTGCTGAAGACGGCCACGCCGGTGCGCGAGTATTACAACCGGCGGTTCCAATATCTGCTGATCGACGAATATCAGGACACCAACCGGCCGCAGTACGAACTCATGCGCATGCTCGCGGGGGCGCGGCATAACGTCTGCGCTGTCGGCGATGAAGATCAGTCGATTTATTCCTGGCGCGGGGCCGATATCCGGAACATTCTCGAATTCGAGAAAGACTTCCCCGAGGCGAAGATTATTCGTCTCGAACAGAATTACCGATCTACGCAGAACATCCTGGAGGCGGCGTCGTCGGTGGTGGCGAACAATATCCGGCGCAAGGGAAAGAATCTTTGGACTTCGCG
>DATHMS010000211.1:0-15036 GCA_035486795.1 Candidatus Sulfotelmatobacter sp.
CGCGGTGCTAAAATCATACGTTTTGTGTCCGAGTCTGAATTCATAAGGTAGCCGTCATGCCATCCACGATGTTAGCGGTTGTCAAACCGGAGGCCGCGCCAGGCGCGGAGGTTCGCGAGGTAAAGATTCCCGCCTTCGGCCGGAACGATGTGCTGGTCAAGGTGAAGGTAGCGTCCATTTGCGGCACCGATCTGCATATTTACAACTGGGATCGCTGGGCGCAGAACCGGATTCATCCTCCGCTGATACCGGGGCACGAGTTCTGCGGCGAGGTGGCCGCGTTCGGCGACGAAGTCACGAGCGTCAAGGAAGGCGACTTCGTCTCTGCCGAGATGCACGTGGCCTGCGGCAAGTGTCTGCTGTGCCGCACCGGCGAAGCTCACATTTGCCAGGACGTGAAGATCATCGGTGTGGACACTGATGGCGCCTTCGCCGAGTACGTGGTCATCCCCGAATCAAACATCTGGAAACTTGATCCTGCGATTCCGCAGGAATACGCCTCGATTCTCGATCCGCTCGGAAATGCAGTTCATACCGTCCTGGCTGGGGAGATTGCCGCGAAAACCGTGGCCATCACGGGATGTGGGCCAATCGGATTGTTTGCCATCGCGGTGGCGCGGGCGGTGGGCGCGACCGGCGTATTTGCCATCGAAGTAAACGAGCATCGGCGCAAGATCGCGCGCGAAATGAAGGCCGACTACGTCCTCGATCCCTCGAAAGAAGATGTCCGCGCCATTGTGATGGAGAAGACCGGCGGCCTGGGCGTCGACGTCGTGCTCGAAATGGCGGGGCATCCCGACTCGATTCGAACCGCGTTCGATATTGTGCGGCGGGGCGGTAGAATTTCTCTACTCGGCCTGACTTCGAAACCTATCTCGCTGAACTTCTCCGAAGACATTATCTTCAAAGGCATCACGGTGCAGGGCATCAACGGGCGCCGCATGTACCAGACCTGGTACCAGATGACCGCGCTGCTCAAGGCCGGCAAACTCGACCTGCATCCCGTGATCACTGACCGCATTGCGATGAAGGATTTCTCCAAGGCCATGGAACGGCTGAAAACCGGTGAGGCTAGTAAAATACTGGTATATCCGAACGGTGTGAAATGATCGTGCGGGAACGCGTGTGGCGCGGGCACCCCTGCCCGCGAACATCTCCGCCACGACGCACCCGCCGAACAATCACCGCGAACGGAGGTGAAATTATGGCCCTTGACGCATTCGTACGCTGCACCTGCATCCGGGAGGGCAAAGCCAAGCCCCACCCGCTCCCCGACCGGCTCACCTTCGACGAAAGCGGCGAACCAATGCTTACGGGCGATCCTACCGACGACGAATGGGAAGCGCACGACCACTGGCTTGCAGAATCTTGCGAGCACGAGGGATTTATCATTTCGTTTTTCCTGGGCAACATCACTAAGGTGGGGAATCTGCGCAGCTTCCTCCGCCACCTGCAGGGAAAACCGGGACCGCGATTCCCGATTCTTCTGGAGAAGGTTCTCTACGACGGTACGCACACTGGCGATTGGATCCCTATAAAAGAGTCTCCGGCGCTGCTAAAGGAAGTCGACACCGTACTCCACTCGAGCGACATCTTGGCCGAGTCCGAGAAAGAATTTTTCACCAGCATGAAGCAACTGTGTGAGGCGAGCATCGCGACCGGAAACCCGATTATGTTCTGAGTCTCTGGGCTGATGGCCTTGGGGTATTACACTGATCAGGGTCTATCCGCGCTGATCCGCGTAATCCGTGGCAAAGAAGTTCGAGGGTTTTCATGACCACTGCAACTCGCACTAATCCGCTCACGTATCTTACCGACCAGCTCAACGAACTCAAGGCCAAGGGCACGCACTTCAAGCTGCGCATTCTCGAGGATGAACAGGCACCAATCTGCACATTCGATGGCAAGAAGGTCATCAACCTTGCCTCGAACAATTACCTGGGACTGACCACGCACCCGAAGTTGCGCGAAGCTGCGCTCGAGGCGACGCGTAAGTTCGGTGTGGGATCTGGCGCGGTCCGGACCATTGCCGGGACCATGAAGATCCACATGGATCTCGAAGAGAAGATCGCGCGCTTCAAAAACGTGGAGGCGTGCGTAGTCTTCCAGTCAGGCTTCGCCGCTAATGCGGGCACGGTTTCGGCTGTGCTTGGCAAGGATGATTTCATCATCTCCGATGCTCTGAACCACGCCTCGATCATCGATGGTGCGCGCTTGTCGCGGGCGAAGATTCTGGTCTTTCGCCACAAAGACGTCGCCCACGCCGAAGAGCAACTTGCCACCATCAAGGATGAACCTGGAAAGAAGCTGCTGATCACGGACGGCGTGTTCTCGATGGATGGCGACATCGGTCCGCTACCCGGACTGTGCGATGTTGCGGAGAAATACGGCGCCATCATGATGGTCGACGACGCGCACGCCTCGGGCGTTCTCGGGCGCAACGGCCGCGGCACCATTGATCATTTCAAGGTGCACGGGCGCGTTGATATTCAGGTTGGGACGCTGTCGAAGGCGATCGGGGCGCTGGGCGGGTACGTCTGCGGAACACGCGATCTGATTGATTTTCTCTATCACCGGGCGCGGCCATTCCTGTTCTCGACGTCGCATCCGCCGTCAGTCGCCGCAACCTGCATCGCGGCGTTCGACGTTCTGGAAAACGAACCCGAGCGCATGGAAAAGCTCTGGGAGAACACGCGGTTCTGGAAAAAAGAGCTGGGCCTGCTCGGTTTCGACATCGGTGGCCGCTCCACTCCAGCCAGCGAAACTCCAATCACGCCCATCATCATCGGCGACGGCAAGCTCACCATGGACTTCTCCCGCGAGCTGTTCAAGGAAGGTGTGCTTGGCACCGGCATCGCATTTCCAACAGTGCCGGAGGGTAAAGCCCGCATCCGCACGATCATGACGGCGACGCACACCGGGCAAGAGCTGCAGCAAGCCCTCGAGGTCCTGGGGCGAGTGGGGACGAGGATGGGGATTTTGGCTTGAACCAGTCGACCCCGGTGCGCCTTAATCTGCTCGGTACGCGATCTTCCCACCCACAATCGTCGCCACCACTTTCCCCGTAAGCTGCCAGCCGTCGAACGGCGTGTTGTGCGACAGGGACCGCGACTTGGCCACTTCAAACGTCCAGCGCTTCTTAGGATCGAAGATGGTTACGTCTGCGAAGCTTCCGCGTGCGAGCGATCCGCGACCCCGAAGATCGAAAACGCGCGCAGGGCCAGCAGTGAAGAGTTCGACAATGTGGGTCAAGGGAATCTTGTGCTCACGATGTAGCTTTGTGATGGCGAGCGCAAGCGCAGTCTCGAGTCCGGTGATGCCGAAGGCGGCGCGCTCAAACTCGACCTCTTTTTCATGCGCGGCGTGAGGGGCGTGGTCAGTGGCGATCGCATCCACGGTGCCGTCAGCCAGTGCAACCAAGATTGCTTCACGGTCAGAGGCCGAACGTAGGGGCGGATTCATCTTTAAATTCGTGTTGTACTCGCCCACATCCTGGTCGAGCAGGGTGAAGTGGTGCGGCGTCACCTCGCATGTGACGCGGGCTTTGGCGCGCTTGCCGCGGCGTACCGCCTTGAGTGCGTCGGAGGTGGAAAGATGCGCCACATGCAGCCGGGATTCGTGAATCTGCTGCGCGAGAGTGACGTCGCGATCCACAACGTTGGCTTCGGCTGCGGACGTTATGCCGCGCAGGCCAAGACGGAAGCTGGTGGGGCCTTCGTGCATGGAGCAGTGCTGCGTGAGCCGCGTGTCTTCGGCGTGCTGCACCACAGGCAGGTTCAGCTCGGCGCCGAGCAGCAGGGCCGCGCGCATGATTTCGTCGTCGAGAATCGGCTTGCCATCGTCAGTGACTGCGACCGCTCCGGCGCGTTGCAGGGTGGCGAAGTCGGTAAGTGTAGTTCCGCGCGAGTTGCGGGTTGCGGCCGCGATGGGGAAGACGTTGACCACGCCGCCCCGCTCTGGCTGCCGCAACCAGTCAACCCACTCGGCGGTGTCCACTACGGGCGCGGTGTTCGGCATGGTGCAGACCGAGGTGAAACCTCCAGCGGCCGCGGCGGCCGTGCCACTGGCGATGGTTTCTTTATATCCCTGTCCGGGTTCGCGCAGGTGAACGTGCAGGTCGATGAATCCCGGGGCAACGATCAAGCCGCGTGCATCGAACTTCTCATCAGCGCCACCACGCACCTTGTTGGGCAAAGCAATCTCGGCGACGCGACCGTCGCGCAGGAGAACGTCCATAGGCACGTTGATCTTCGCTGCGGCGTCGATGACGTGACCGCCCTTAATGAGGAGAGATCGCGGTTTGGATTTGTCGGTCGCCATTCCGTCTACAATTAAGATCTCTTTCCGCTACCTTCCCTTTTTCATCTGGCCTTGCCCAACGCCCGCAGCAGAATCGCCATGCGCGTGGGGACGCCGTTGCGAACCTCATCCACGATGACAGAGTTGGGACCGTCAACCACTTCCGAAGTCAACTCCAGGCCACGGATGATCGGCCCGGGATGCATCACGATCGCATCCCGCTTGGCCAACTTCAGCCGCGAGGTAGTCATCTGATAGCGCGCCATATAGTCCTGCAAGTGGATCTTTTTCCCGGCGAGGCGTTCTTGCTGTACGCGCAACAGCATGATCACATCCGTGCCGCGCAGGGCTTCTTCAATGTGGCGGGTGATGCGCAAACCAGGAGCAAGGGTAGCCGCGAAGTCGGGTACGAGCTCAGGAGGTCCACAGAGCATTACCTTCGAGCCAAACCGGCTTAGCAGATGACACGCGGAACGGGCCACGCGACTGTGGTAGATATCCCCGACAATCGCGATCTGCAAGCCCTTGAATGTTTTTTTGTGTTTCAGGATCGTGAAGGCATCGAGCAAAGCCTGCGAAGGATGCTCATGCATGCCGTCACCTGCATTGATGACTGGAATGTCGAGGTGCTGCGCCATCAGGTGAGGAGCGCCCGCCGAGGGATGGCGCACCACGATGGCATCCGCTCCAACTGCGCGCAGAGTGTACGCGGTGTCGAGCAGAGATTCGCCCTTCTCAATGCTAGAGCCTGAGGACTGCACCAGGATCGTAATCGCGCCCATCGACTTGGCCGCGATCTCGAAAGAAGATCGAGTGCGCGTGGAAGCTTCGTAAAACAGCAGGACGATGCGCCGGTTGCGCAGCAGTGGACGAGCCCTGAGCGGATTCATCCGGCGGGCCAGCTTCAGCAGGCCCAGGATTTCCCCGTCCTCCATATGCTCGATTCCGAGCAGTGAACCGCGTGCCGGTCTGTTCATCGCGTGAGAATTCAAACGGTGCATCATACGCGGCCAGCGCAGCCTGCGGCAAGGCCGGTTTCTGCCCCGTTCCACGCAGCACAATGCGGCCAATTGCTTCCCCGATGTAAGGCTGGGGAAGGCAACGGCCTACGGCCGGTTCCTCCGGCCCAGGAAGGCGCCGGTCAAAGCTCCGGCGATGCTGCCTACGCCCACCGAGATCAGTAAGAGACCTACCATGCCGAGGATCAACTTGGCGGCCAAGCCTTCTGGAGTTCTCAAGATGTCGAGGGTAGCTTGTACCTGAGGGTCATGGGAGCGCGATGCAACCTGTTGGAGGGCTTCGATCATCTGCTGACGCACTTGCCCACCGGCCTGCAGCATCGCCAGCAAGATTGCCAGGAAGACGGCGATAACGGCAGCAGAAAGAAGACCAGTGGCAGCGCCGATTTGCGCTCCCGAACGGGCACTAACTCTCCAGGCTGGGTTTCGGCGGTGGTAAAGGATGACAGCCAGACATCCCGCACCCAGCGTGGCCAACGGTGGAACCGTCAGGCGCAGAGACATCACAACGATCGAGATTAAGGCGGCAATCGCACAAGCTCGAATTGCTCGCGACCACTCGATTCCCGTAGACAGCTCCCGAGCACTCGGGGGCACCGGAACCGTGGGCGGATCCAGGGAAAAAACAGGTAGGTCAGCAGCCAGGACATCCCCCGCGCCGGACGGCACCAAAGGTTCCGGCATGGCCACACGAATCTGGGGCGCGCCGCACTGCGAGCAGAAGGGCTTGCCATCTTCGCTGCTGTTACCGCATTTGTGGCAGGGATGATCCATGGAATCGGAGAAGGACTCGCTTGAAGGTATCGCACGAAGAGGGCAGGTGCAAGGAACGGGAGCTGCGGGTTGCCGACGCGCGTCTAGATATCCGTGTCTTTCCCGTGGGTCCTTACGTAAACCAGCGAGAAGCTCGATCCCCTTCCTTCAGGTTCCACGGCTACGATGTGCTGATCGTCTTGCTTGCCTACCTTGAGTTCGATGTCGTTGCCGCCGCTGCCTTCGCAGGTCAACTCGTTCGACCCCTTCTTGGATCCGTGTGACCCCATGTTCACGTTCCAGTTGCCCTTGGAGGTGTGGCATTCGAGGACCATGCCATATTTCTTCAGCTGGTCTCTGTAGAAGGAGAGAACTTTGGCGGGATTGTCGTCGGACTCATACTCCAGGGCGATCACTTTTATTCCGAAGCCAAAACCTGAGACATTCACATTGGCGCTTTTGTCGCTCCCGTCGGAATCTTTCTCTTTCAAGCGGGCGCCAGGATAAACCACCAGGCCGACATCGGCAACGTTTGCCTGTTGGCTGACGTGGACGTCACCGAGAAGAGATTTGACGTCTACCTGCTTGTCTTCTCCGTTAGCTTCTTTCTTTACGTTCACGCTACATCCGGCCAGGAGCAGTAGTGCGGCGAAGCTTGCTCCGGCGATGACAAATGCAGAAAGTTTGTTCCTGCGCATGTTAAGAACCTCCACTGGCAGCTTGGACCGGACGCTCCATGCCGGCGCCCCGCTGGGCGATATTGGGAACGCTCACGGGAAGATGCCCGTGAATCGCGATTTCCCCAAACAGCGCCCTGACCGCGCTTAGCTCCGATACCGACGCGTTGGAAAAGGTACACATGTAATTCTCGATCTTGGGGAAGTCAGCCGCCAGATACGGATTACCCATGGCCACGACCACAGTCTTCTCGGCCGCGCGATTCAGAAGCTCCTGCAGCAACGCGCCACTCGCATCCTCCATGGCTACTGAGTTCCCAACCTTGCCGGCGTTCGGTACCACATAAACGGCGGCCACCACAGTCTTGGCTTCGGTCACCGCTTTCAGCACCTCATCGCTCATCCCAGCGGCAATGCGCGGATCCACGTAGAGTACGTGCGCATCAGGAATTCTGGCGCGAAGCTCGCGGCCGAAAGCTCGCCCCGATTCAGTCCTCACGTCCTCGGAGAAGAGCACCGCAACAACCTGGTTGTGTGTCTCCTCCTGTGTTGTATACGGAAGTCCCGCCTTCGCGGTTCCCTGGTTCTTGAGGGGAGATTTGAGGGGCAGAACCTTGCTGTTGTCGCGCACCAGCGTGACCGCTGCATCTGCCACCTGCTGGCCGAAAGCCAGGTTCCCGGGCTTGCCCACGAGGTTTGCGACAGCCCTCACATCCACGGTGCGTGCGTTCTGCAAGCCGAGAGACGCCTTTATCTTCAGGACCTTAAGCACAGAACGGTCAAGGCGTTCGCGGGAGATCTCTCCCGACTGCACCGCCTTGAGCATAGAGTTGTACGAAGCCGGGAAGTCGGCGGGGATAAGCAAAACGTCATTGCCAGCCTTGAACGCCTCAACTGCCGCCCGGCCGATGTCATTGGCAAAGAGGTGGGTCAAGGCGGCCATGTCGAGCGCGTCGGTGATGATGATTCCTTTGAAGCCCAGTTGTTTTTCCAGCAGGTCAGAAACGATCGCCGGCGAAATTGTGGCTACGTGGTTGGGATCGGAATCGAGCACCGGCACTGTCACGTGCGCCACCATGACCGAGTCGACCCCCGCCGCGACGGCTTGGCGAAAGGGCGGCAGTTCAATGGAGTCCAGGTGGGCACGGTCCACGTTGACGCTGGCCACGCCGAGATGTGAATCGGTAGCCGTGTCGCCGTGACCGGGAAAGTGCTTGACCGTGGTCAGCATCCCGCCTTCATGCGCTCCCTTGATATAGGCAGCGACCAGATCGCCGACTTGCTTGGGATCTTCCCCGAATGATCGCGTGTTGATGATGGGATTGGCAGGATTGGAGTTCACGTCGGCGTCAGGAAAGAAGTTCCAGTGAATGCCGATGGCGCGCGCTTCGAGCGCCGTGATGCTGCCGAAAGTTTCGGCGTCTTCTGTCTTGCCGTCTCCCCCGAAGGCCATGGCGTGCGGGAAGACCGTAGTTCCCATCAGGCGCATCGATACGCCTCGCTCGAAATCGGCGGCAAATAGCAGTGGCAGCTTCGATTCACTTTGCAGGCGGTTGAGAAGTTCTGCGGCTTCATAAGGTTCGCTGCGCAGAAGATACGGACCGTCCACATGCACCGTCATGGCGAACGATCCGACGTGATATTTCTGCATTTCTTCAAGCCACTGCAGGTATTCCGGATTCTCCACGTTGAGAACGCTGGCGCGGCACCAGATCATGAATACCTGCCCGACCTTCTCTTCCAGGGTCAGCTTGCGCAGCGTCTTTTCCGCCCATTTTTCGCCGTCGCGGGTGAGGCGAACAGGACCTGGTCGCTGATATTTGTCCTTTGCAGATGCGGCCGTCGTAAGCACAAGCGAGAACAGTAAGAGAGCAAGTCTGCGGTGCATGCCAGAACGATAGCAGAAGGTCGGGTCACGAGTCTTAATCTCTTAGGAGCCAGAACCTGAGACCCAGCTTGTCGCCGTCTCCTGAACCTGCTCATCGTCGCCGAAGCCGCTTAGCCAGTGGACCTCGGACTCGCGGCGGAACCAGGTCATCTGGCGCTTGGCGTAGTTGCGATGAGCCTGCTGAGCGGCCTGAACTGCCTGCTCGCGCGTAAGTTCTCCACGAAGGAATTGCACTGCCTGCTTGTAACCCAGGGAAGACAGTGGCCCGGCCGCGTCGCCATACTTCTCGAGCAGACGCTGCGTCTCTTCGATCAGTCCAGCATCGAACATCTGTTGCGCACGGCGATTAATTCGGTCATAGAGGGCCTGGCGGTCAGGATCGAGACCGAGACGCAAAATGCGGAAGCCCCGCAATGGCTCACGCCCGCGCTGCTGCCAGAGTTCTGTCATCCTCTGGCGTGAGGCCAGGCACACTTCGATGGCCCGAATGAGCTTGGCCATGTCGTTGGCGTGAATCTTCTCCGCAGCCGCGGGATCCAGGCGTCGCAGCATTCGATGAAGATAGTTGGAGCCGCGGCTGCCGGCCCGTTCGCGCAACCGCTCGCGCAGTTCCTCGGAGCGCTGCGGGCCAGGGAAAAGTCCTTCGAGCAGAGCGCGCAGGTAGAGGCCAGTTCCACCCACCAGGATCGGCAAACGGCCCCGCGCCTTGATCTCACCAAGCACCTGGCGCGTCTGGCGGGCATATTCGCCGGCAGTGATGGGATTGGTGGGCTCTACGCAATCGAGCAAGTGATGCGGAGCGCGGCTCCGTTCGGAGAGCGTGGGCTTGGCGGTCCCAAGGTCGAACTCGCAGTACATCGCGACGGAATCGCAGTTCACGATCTCGCCTTCGAAGCGTTCCGCAAGGGCCAGAGAAAGAGCGGTCTTGCCGCTGGCCGTAGGGCCAAGCACAACCACCAGCAGCGGTTCAGGCAGCACCGTCAGCGCACGCTCCAGCGAATGGCGTGCCAGTAGCGAATCAGGGTTAAGACGAGCAGCAGGAAGGCCATCAGCAGCAGACCGGAAGTTTCCGTGGCATAAATCGCATGCCGGCGGGGCTTTCCGGCAGAGTCGTTCTGGCGCTGGGCGTCAGGCACGCACATATTGTACGCTCCGCCACAGGGCGTGCGCGGCTTGGTGCTACACTACGCGTCGTCTTCTCATGCCCGCTTTCCCAGGAAGTCGCTCCAGCGGAATCACTCGGTTCGGAGTGTTCGAGCTCGACCTCGCCGCAGGCGAACTGCGCAAGAACGGCACGAAGCTCCGCCTGCAAGATCAGCCGTTTCAGGTGCTGGCTTTGCTGCTGGAGCGCGTCGGCGACGTGGTCACGCGCGAGGAATTACGCCAGAAGCTGTGGCCCGCCGACACCTTCGTGGATTTCGACCATAGCCTGAACACCGCCGTGAACAAGTTGCGTGAGACTCTGGGCGACTCCGCATCTAGTCCACGCTATATCGAGACACTGGCGCGACGCGGATATCGTTTTATTGCGCCGGTACAAAACATGGTGGGGACATCAGAGCGAAGTTCGGCGACAGCAACTGCCTCCCAGGATTTCCCGAACCCTCTGCATCCTGAACTAGAGGTCCCCATGCCGCGCCGTGGCTTGACCCGCGGCTTGTTTGTCCTGGTTCAGGTGATGTACCTGGTCTTCTATGTAGTCGCACTCTCCCGGATCCACGCGGTGCAAGGGATCGTCGATTCATTCTTGCCGGGATGGAGCGCAACCTTGCTGGTGGCCGCCGTAATGGTAACCGCGGGAGTGGGAATTCCGCTGCGCTTTTATCTGCTCTCGGCCGCGGGATTCGACTACCAGCGCCTGGGCGAGAAGTTCCAGGGGATGTTTCCTTTCGTTTTGGCGATCGATGAGTTGTGGGCAGTAGCTCCGTTCCTGCTGATCCAGAAGATCGGTCTGGGCACGGCTTTCGCGGCCAGCGCGGCTTTGCTCTACGTGCCGTTTTCAGAACGAACCCTGATTCGCATGGCGTATGTTGGGCGACGACCGCGCGAATAGGACTCAATTCAATGGACAGTTGCCCGGTCCAGTTCGCTGTCCGCTCGATTTTCCATGGAACCAAACTCACAAATCCCACGTAACCTCGTCTAACAGACGGGCAGAGGTGTGCTTGCCCGGCGGAGGCTTTTATGAAACGCATGGGTCTCAAGCAGTGGTTGTCCACGGGTCTGATTCTCAGCGGTTTTATTTTCGCTTTGGCCGCGCTGCCGGCGCGGGCTGATGAATGGTCGAAGACTTATACCCTCACCGGCAAGCCCGATCTGCGGGTGGACACTTCCGACGCCAACATTCACGTCTCCACCTGGGACCAGAGCACCATCGAAGCCAAAGTCACTACCACGCGTTACAAGATCGGCGACGATGGCATCCGCATTGAAGAGCACCAGAGCGGCGACATGGTCGAGATCGACGTGCACTATCCCCACACCCACGGCTTTGGCGTCACCATCGACTGGGGCAATCATGGCAATCGGCGCGTCGACATCGACATCCACATGCCACGCGAGGGCCGGGTGGACCTGCACACCGGCGATGGCAAGATTGAATTAGGTAACTTTAAAGGAGAAATGCAATTGCATAGCGGAGATGGCTCGCAGGAGATTGACGGTGTGGACGGTAAGCTCCGGGCGACGACCGGGGATGGCCACATCCACGCCAATGGACGCTTTGACGAGCTTGACCTCAAGACCGGCGACGGGCACGTGGATGCGCAGGCGATGACCGGCTCAGCCCTGGCCGCGAGCTGGAAGCTGGAAAGCGGCGATGGCACGGTGACGCTGGAAGTACCGGAAAACCTTGCAGCAGACTTGGATCTGCACACCGGCGATGGCCATATCGATCTCGACATGCCGGTCACTACCGAAGGCAAGATTCGCCAAGGCGAGATTCACGGCAAGCTGAACGGCGGCGGGAATCTGCTGGTGATTCATACCGGAGATGGTTCGATCCGGCTACGGAAAAGCTAGCGAGCTTCCGCTTTCGTACCATCGGCCACGAACTGATCCCCGATCGTGAAATCAAAACCGTGACCGCGTGCGGTAGGCAAGAAATTGCTGTCGCCGCCGTTCGCAGGCTGCGGCGATTCGAGAGGCGCTATTCCATTTCCTCTTTGGTGGGGTTGTAGTAGAAGCGGAAGCGAAGCGCCAGATATTGTCCGCCAAACTCGCTGGGCAAAGCTGGAAATGGGTCCGAGCCCACAATGCCGGCCCAGGCGGCGCGATCAAGCGGAATGTCACCGGAAGTGGCGATCAGCTTCATGCCTGCGACTTTCCCATCCTTGGTAATTGCGAATTCGATGATGAGGTTTCCGTGTTTCATCGCCGCGGATTCTGGAATGGCGCTGTACCAATTCTGACGCACATCATGCAGCACACGCTGCAGGTAAGGGCCGAAGTCTACGCCTTCAGTGTCACTTAGAATCTCAAGGTTGCCCACCTGGCGGCCGTGTGCTCCCGTCCCTAATCCGAAATCGCCGCCGTTACCCTGACCGCTTCCCGGTCGCGAAGCCGCGCGGGCCGCCTCCTGAATCGCGTCACCCGCGGACATGGAACCAGAGTACTTGCTGAACTCATTCTTGACGTTCGGCGTGGCGGGTGTCTGTAACTGCGCGATCTGCGGATTCGGCGCTGCCTGGGGCGCGGGCTGGGTTTGCCCCAACCCAGCGGACGACTGAGGCGGCGCTGCCATCTGGGGTGCACTCGATCCCGGAGCTCCTGGAGGCGGCGCCGCCAGGCTCTTGCGCAGCTCCTTCATGTCCAGTTGAGGATGCCGCGTCATCGCGACCCGGTCTTTGTCGGAAATGATATTCGAGTTCTTATGCGGCGCCTTTTGCAAGTCTGTCGGGAGCTCAAGGAACGTCACATCTTTGCCGGTCGTCAGGTTCTTCGCCGCGACGGCCGAGTGCCATGGCAGGTATTTTTCCAGGCTCTCGATCTTGACCAGCAAGACAATAAGAATCAGGTGGACAATGATGGAAATCCAGGCGGCTTCACGGCGGCGCGAGCGCGCCAGATCGTCCTGCAACTGGATCAGCAGATGCGGTACACGGGCATCGTCATCCAGAGCCCGGTACGCCGTTTCCCACCCCTGGGCATCGTACAGGCCAAGCTGCTCCGGCTGAGGCTTCTCGGGAGGAGGCGCCGGATCCTGGAATGGAATTTGCGTGATGGGCATGACCTAAGCTTTTCCGACCCAGGCTTGTCCGTTAGACACAGATCCCCCTCGCCACGTTGCATCCAGCTTCCTACGGGATGACGCAACGAACTACTACGGCCAAGCTGCCTTTATTTTCGCATCTTTCAGGGGATTCTGCGAACCCACAGATAGGGATGGGACTTACCTGTGTAAACATTTGTAAAACTGCCTCATGCGCGTCCGTAGCACTAACTTCGGATCGCCGACTTCAAGAGGTCGAGCGCCGGCCTCATCTAGATCTTTCAGCGCTTTTTGCCCCTGGAACCACCTGAATACAAAGAAAGCATGCACTCCGAATGCCCACAATGAAAATGTGACCATGAGGGCGATCATGTCAGCCCCATACAGAACCATGCCGGCCAGAAACGCCCACCGATGGCCACCGCGTGCCGCGAATCCGAGGGCCAACAACATAGCCAACCACGCCACCACCGCCCCGTACATCGCGAAAGGATATAGAGCGCTGACCGACCTGCCATAGAGCCCCAACAGATCGAACGCACCGATGTTGACAAGAATGTTCAACCGCACGGGAAGCAATCCGGTGCTGAGTGCGGCAAGGCCCGCGGCCCAGAAGAAGTAGTTGGCATCGCTCCCGCTGTCGGCGAGTAGGTCGGCACGTCGCTGTTCCTCGGCCGCCTTATACTCTTCGTCCGTTCGACCTGCGCCAACATTCAGCGTCTGCATCGGAGCGCCACATTAATGGCCGCGCTAGCCTTTCGCTTTCGCCATCCCGGCAAGGCCAACCTTCTTCCCATGCTTCCGGATCTCGCCCACGATGTCGAGTGCGAGAGCCAGCGCGCGCCGCCCATCTTCAAGCGGCACCACAGGGGTCGAGCGCTGCCGTACCGCATGCAGGAATGACTTCAATTCCGCGTGCAGAGGTTCTTCCGAAGTCACCGGCGGCTTGGCTACTTTAATCTGCGGATTGACCGTGGGAGCTCCCGGCGCGGCGCCATCGGCCCCAACGGTGAAGACCAGAACTTCCTGCCGTCCGTAGTCGACGGAGACATATTGCTGCGGTTGAAAGAAGCGCAGCTTGCGCACCCGTTCGGTCGAAACCCTGCTGGCCGTGAAGTTAGCCACACATCCCGATTCGAACTCCAGCCGCACGTTGGCAATATCAACCTTGCCGGAAAGAATAGGCAAGCCGACCGCGCGAACCTCTTTCACCGGAGAATTCGCAAACGAAAGCACGATGTCCAGGTCGTGGATCATCAGGTCAAGGACAACATCGACATCAAGCGATCGCGGCGTGAAAACGCTGAGCCGGTGCACTTCGAAAAACATCGGCTGGGTAAGCAGCGGGATGGTAGCACGCACCGCGGGGTTGAAGCGTTCGAGGTGTCCGACCTGCGCAATGCGCTTATGCGTGGCAGCCAGTTTCACCAACTCGTTCGCCTCAGCCAGCGAAGCGGCGACCGGCTTCTCGATCAGCACATCCACGCCCGCTTCCAGGAGAGCGCGGGTCACTGCAAGATGATGCACCGTAGGCGCCGCCACCGACGCCGCCCGCACCTCGCTGTGTGTGGTCAGCATCTGCGCGACCGAGCCGAAGGCGCGGCAGCCGAACTCGCGCGCCACCGCGTCAGCGCGGTCCAGATTAGGATCGACCACGCCCACGAGTCGAACCGGTTCGCCCTGCTGCTCCAGTTCTTGGTAAACCCGCGCGTGATTGCGTCCGAAGACGCCCACCCCCACTACCGCGACGGAAATCGGATTCTCAGCTCGCAGGAAGGAACTCTCACCTGGCCGGTTGCCAGCAGGAATAACAGATTGTAAACGTAAAGCCGGGAAAGAGCATCTGCAATAGACTTAATAATTTGGAATCGGACGATTGGACAACTGCAACCTCCGACAGCCTTAAGGTTTTCCATTGCCCGATCACCCAATTGCCTGTTTAGGAGCGTCTCACCACATGCGAACCATTGCCCTGCTCACCGTTTCCAACATCTTCATGACCTTCGCCTGGTATGGCCACCTGAAATATCGTGATGTTCCGTTGTTCAAAGTGATCGTGATCAGTTGGATGATTGCCTTCTTCGAATATTGCTTCCAGGTGCCGGCCAACCGCATTGGCTCCTACGAATTCAGCGCGGCGCAACTGAAGACCATTCAGGAAGTCATCACGCTGGTCGTGTTCTCGGTGTT
>DATHMS010000212.1:0-20925 GCA_035486795.1 Candidatus Sulfotelmatobacter sp.
ACGCCCGTCGGCTGCTGGTAGCGCATGTTGAATACCTGATCGCGCGGACGGAGGTTCTTTTCCGGCGCGCGGTGGCAGCTCAAACACCACTCCATTTGCAACGATTCCTGCTGATACATGAGCGGCATCCGGTCGACCGGACCATGGCAGGTGTTGCAACCCACACCCTTGTTTACATGAATGCTGTGATTGAAAAAGACGAAGTCAGGAAGCTGGTTCACCCGCGTCCACTCCAGCGATTCGCCAGTCTTGTAGCTGGAGCGGACAGGTTCGAGCAGCTGGGCGTTGGTCCAGATCTGCGAGTGGCAGTTCATGCAGGTCTTGGTGGGAGGGATACCGGCGAAACTCGAAACCTCAACCGAGGTATGGCAGTAACGGCAATCGATGCCGAGTCCCGCGACGTGATGCTGATGGCTGAAGGGCACGGGTTGCGGCTTGCGCACTCCAGCGTAGGTGACGTAAGGCGAACGCTGCACTTCCATCGCCACCCAACTGAGCGCGGCAATCACGAAGACCGCGCCAAAAATCGTGGCCCGGGACAGGGTGTTGGTGCTGCGATGAAAAATCTGCGGCATGCTTGCGCACAAACTTCAGAAAGTACGAATGAGACCCGGCAGATCTCCAATTTATGGAAGCGTAATGGTTACGACGCAAGGAAAACACCCACTGATTTCCTTCGCGTCAGGTATGAGAACTGGAGATTATAAATATTTCGAGCGCAGTTGTCGCGCACTTTCCCGCGAGAGCGGGAAATCCTGCCAACACAAGAATCCTTATAAGAAAGTAGCGCCGTCATCTCTAAGTGCCCGGCGACCAAGGTCTCTAGCGCAGATTCATCACCAGCAGTTTAGGCTCGGTCATTTCCTCGATCGCATAGCGCAGCCCCTCGCGTCCGAGACCGGAGTCTTTGATGCCGCCATAAGGCATCTGGTCGATGCGGAATGAAGGAATATCACCTGCAACCAGGGCGCCGACTTCCAATTCGTCGTATGCCTGGAAAAGCAGCTTGACGTCGCGAGTAAACAAGCCTGCCTGCAAGCCGTAGTTGGAATTGTTGATGCGGCGCAAGGCCTCGTCAAAGTTCTGATACGGTTCCACGGTCACGACGGGGCCGAAAATTTCCTGGCAGTTCACTTTCATTTCGGCTTTGGTGCCGGTCAGCACCGTTGGGTCGACGATGGAGCCATGGCGGCCTCCACCGCACAGCAGGCGAGCGCCTGAGCGAACTGCTTCTTCCACCCAATTGGTGACGCGGATGGCATCGCTCTCGCGGATCAGGGGACCGATGTCGGTCGATTCCTCCGCGGGGTCGCCCGTTTTGAGTTTCTTGGCACCTTCGACAAGGATGTCGGTGAACTTGCCATAGACCGATTGCTCGACCAGGATGCGCTGCACCGAAATGCACGTCTGGCCGGCGTAGCCGAAGCCTCCTGTAATGCAGCGCTCAGCGGCATAATTGAGATCCGCGTCGCTGTGCACGATGGCACCGGCGTTGCCGCCTAGTTCGAGCGCGACCTTCTTCTTGCCGGCGCGGCGTTTGATGTCCCAACCCACGGGCACGCTGCCGGTAAAGCTGATCAGCTTGATGCGCTCGTCGGTGACCAGCAGGCTGGCATCTTCGTTCGAAAGCGGCAGCACGTTGAGGCCACCATCGGGCCAGCCCGCTTGCTGCACGCACTCCGCCAACAGCAGGGAGGACAGCGGCGTTTGGGGCGCAGGTTTCAAAACTATGGAGCAACCCGCCGCAATAGCCGGAGCCACTTTGTGCGATACCAGATGCAAAGGGAAATTAAAGGGCGTGATCCCAGCAATGGGACCGAGTGGAAAACGCTTCACAATGCCCCAGCGTCCGGCAGTGAATTCCTGCCAGTCGAGGGGAAGATACTCGCCATAAATACGCGTGGCTTCTTCCGCCGCAACGTTGAAGATAAAAACGGCGCGGTCGACTTCGATGCGCGCCAGCTTGATCGGCTTGCCGGCTTCCTGCACGATGGTGCGGGAGAATTCGTCACGGCGCTCAGCAATGGCTTCGGCAATGCGACGCAGCACGCGCTGGCGCTCAAAGGCGGGCAGGCGGCGAGTGGTTCCGAAGGCCTTTACGGCGGCGGCGATGGCAGCTTCGGCATGCTCGCGCCGCGCCTGGACTACTCGCCCCACTACGCTGCCATCGAAGGGGGAGCGGACCTCGATGATGTCGCCGTCTTCCATCCAGCGGCCGTCGACGAAGAAACCGTGGGTTGCGACCGGGGCGAGCGTCATTTCCGCCATTTTTACCTCCTCTATGCGAACAGCGTTTTTGATTATAGGCCTTGGCTGGCGGTTGCTTTTTTCTGATGGGGTAAAGAAAGGTAAAGACTTTCGGAGAAGGTTCAAGCTCGGCAGATACAATGAGGACCGCCTGTGACCAAGCCTATCCTCGAAACGATTTTGGAGCTTGCCCCGCATCTGCGGCGGAAGGAAGTTTCTCCCGTCGAACTGACTCGCGCTTGCCTGGACCGCATCGAGAGGCTGAATCCCACGCTGAATGCGTTTATCACCGTCACTCAAGACTCTGCTATGGCTGACGCGCGGGAGGCGGAATCCGAGATCTCGCGCGGGGAATGGCGCGGGCCGCTGCATGGGATTCCCGTCGCATTGAAAGACCTGATCGATACTGCCGGCACGCGGACAACGGCGGCCAGCGCTCTTTACCAGGGCCGCATTCCCACGGAGGATGCAGCCGTGGTGCAGCTGTTGCGGCGGGCGGGTGCGGTGATTCTTGGCAAGAACAATCTGCATGAGTTCGCTTATGGCGGAAGTTCGCTGGTCAGTTTTTTCGGCGATGTTCACAATCCCTGGGACACCGAGCATATCGCGGGAGGATCGTCCGGAGGATCTGCGGCCGCCGTTGTTGCCGGGCTTTGCTACGCGGCCATTGGGAGTGATACGGCTGGTTCCATACGTGAACCGGCGGCGCTGTGCGGGTGTGTGGGGATCAAGCCTACTTATGGGCGAGTTTCGACGCGCGGGGTGATTCCGCTTTCGTGGTCGCTTGATCATGTTGGGCCGCTGGCTGCGACTGTTGGCGATGCGGCGGCTGTGCTGCAAGTTATCGCGGGATACGATCCGCTTGATGTGGGCAGCGCCGAAATTCCTGTTTCCGATTACGCTTCTGGCTTGGGCGAAGCCACGAAGGCTTTGCGGGTTGGAGTTCCGCGGGCTTATTTTTTTGACGATCTTGATGATGAAGTTGGGGCGGCAGTGGAGCAGGCGCTGGTCGTGATCCGGACGCTGGTGGCGGAGATTCATGATGTGCGGATTGTGGTGACTGCTGATCGCACGGTGCAAGCTGCAGAGTCTTTTGCTTATCACGCCGACTACGTTGCGCGAACGCCTGAGCTTTACCAGGCGGAGACTCTGCGCCGCATTCGCTCCGGGGAGAATATTTCGGCGGGGGAATATATTCAGCGGCGGCGCGAACTGGAACAGGAGCGGCGGCGGGCTCGCGAATTCTTTGCTGAAGTGGATTTGCTGGTGACGCCTACCATGCCGATTCCGGCACCGGCGATTGCCGATTTGAAGAAAGATCCCGCGGCGCTTCGTCCGGCTGAACTTAGATTGCTTCGCAACACTCGGCCGTTCAATGTTTGGGGGCTGCCGGCTATCTCGGTGCTTTGCGGCTTTACGAAGAGTGGGCTGCCCGTTGGAATGCAGATTGCCGGACCGCACTGGCGGGAGGATATGGTGTTGAGGCTGGCTCATGGTTATGAGATGGCGACTGAGTGGCACAAGCGGCATCCGGCGGACTGACCAAGGCTAGCCGAGTTGAGGCTTCCTGGCTGTGGATTGTTGGGCGAAATAAATTTCCGACACAACTTGCGAATTGCGGGTGGATCGCTTCCGCGAGCAGATCTGCAGATTGATTTTTTTCTTCCAATATCCCTGAAAGTCTTGCCCAGCGCGGGTTTCACGAAACCATATCGCGCAAAATCTGGTTTTCAAAGAACTTAGATATCAAAATCTTGGGAACAAAGGGGTTAGGGTTGGGCACTCTGGGTGCTTTCAACTGTCACCGCCTCGACCATGATCGCGCGATTTAGATTGCGGGACAAGGTTGGATGTCACAGGGTGGTTGTGGAAAAGAGTTAGCGAGCTGGAAAGAAGAGCTTCCCCACCTTCGATATCGGGTCTGCCCTCCTCAACCGTTCTTACGCCGGATCAGGCCGGAGACGCTGATCGCAAAAAGCAAACTGGACCACAGGATTAGGGCAGACCCGACCCAGTATGTATCGCCCGTCCGATGGTGGTTGAGCGGGGTGATGCTAACAATGCTCAGCCCCAGCAAACCCAGAGAGAGAACGACGAACAGTCCGTCCCAAGTCCGTCGAACGGGACGCCGACGGGGAGCATATCCAAGCATTCCGTCGAGCCATCGTCCTATCCCGAACCAGATAGGCGGCACGAATGGGGTAGATCCGTACAGATCTGCCAGATCGTTCCCGGGAAAAAATGTAGCCACGATTGGAATGACTGCAAGGAATGCCGGAAGGTTCAATACGATTGCGATCTTTTCGGCGCACGATAATGGTTTGGGTTCTGACGGTTCCCACCCAATGGCCCCGTTTTCTTGATATGCGGTCGGATGGTAGGTGTCCTCAGGACGATTAGAGGAGCGTTTGTGCGGCTGATGTACCGACGCATAGAGGACGAGAGATATATGAATCAGTGTGAACAGTATCGGTAACACGCGACGAAAACCGATTCGAGCCATCATGAGTCTATAGACACCGTCCCGAGTTGATCAGAAGCGGTTCTGCACGAGTTGGTGGTGGACGCCGTTCGCCCTTGCGGGACTTGTTCTACAGGCTTCCACTCCTGCCGGCACTTCCGTCCCCGACTATTATCGGTCGCCCCTCCGGGGCCGTGTCTCGGTTAGTCCACCGTTCTTACGTCGTCTGGCAGAATTAGCACGAAGGCGCAGTTTCCTGTCGCTGTGGAACAGGAGAGGATTCCGCGGCGGAGGATCTTTACCGGGGTGTCGTCGGGGAATGAGAGGCGGTATTCGGCGGTGCGGAGGGCGTCGGTGAAGACCTTCAGTTTCTCGTCGCCGCTGGTGAACTTTACGGCTTCGACGGTTGCGTCGGAACCTTTGCCGCGACTTAGTAATACGAAGAACTCGGCGCTGCCGGTTTCTTTTGCGACCTTGCCGAGGTCGACGGTGCGCACCTGCTGCAAGTCGTCTTTGTACTTGGCGACCGCGGCGTCTACTTTGGCGCTGCCACCGGTTAACGAGGCGAGCCGGTCGCGGGTTTCGGGGATGGGCCGCAGTCCGTTCAGGGAGAGTGAGTAGGTGCGCAGGGCCAGGTCTTTCTTTCCCTGCTTCTCGTAAATCTGTCCGAGATGGTCACCCACCTCGCCGTGCTGGCCGAGTTGCCAGGCGGCGCCGACGTATTTTTCGGCTTTGTCCATATTATTTTCGCTGAAATAAACCCAGCCTAGCGTGTCCCAGTAGGCGATGAGCGAGGGCACCAAAGGCAAGTCCTGCGGAGTTAGACGATCCAGCGACACGTTGCGCAACGCTGCCGTGGTTGCTGAGACAGCCGATTCGGCATATTGCTGGGCGCGATCGAGGTGAGACTTCTTCAGCGAGAGCTGGTAGGCGATATTGTTCCAGACCAGCGGCGTGGCCGAGATCTCGACAGCGTGATCGAAAGTGGCGAGGGCTTTATCGTCCTGGCCAAGGTTGAGATAGGCGTCGCCAAGGCTTACCTGCAGTTCAGGATTATCAGGCGTCAGGGATGCGGCTTTTTCCAACTCAGGCGCAGCTTCGGCGTACTTGTGCCACTCGGAATACATGCTGCCCAAGCCGGCGTGGGCGAACTTGTCGAGGGGATTGATTTCGATCTGCTTATTGAAAGCGGTTACGGCATTGTCGTACTTGCGTTCCTGCCAGTAAGCGTGTCCCAGGGCGTTATAGGCGAACTCGTCGTAGGGATTGATCTCAATCTGTTTGTTGAGGGCCGCGATGGCGTCGTCATTCTCTCGCATTCCCATGTAGGCCACAGCCAAGGCATACCAGGCGTACTTGTTCTTGGGGTCTACTTCCGTGGCGCGCTTGAGAAGTTGAATGGCGAGGGGCAGGTTGTTGGTGGCGAGGGCGGCTCGACCGCTTTCGACCAGATCATCTGCCTTCATGTCCGTCGGCGGGGTTGGGGCGCCGGCTAACGTATTTTCGACGGAGAGAAACTGACCCAGGTCAGAGCCAACAGCGCGGCGGAAAGCCTGGTAATCCGTGGAGCGAGTTGCGGGCAGCTCATCCTGACGCATGGTGAGCCTTCGGGCGGCGGTGAAGGTGGTGCCATCGAGCTTGTAGGTGGCGTCATATTCCGCATAGTCGCGCCTGACAGAAAGAGGGAGCGGGGCGTGCGCGGTGTACTTGGCGGGCAGTTCGATCTTGATCTTGTAGACGTACTCCGCCTTGGGGCCAAGCTTTAGCGATTCGGCGTCTGGCGCGTTGTCATCGTCGTCGGCAGCGGCGAGTTCCGGCAGATTGAACTGGCAAAGGGGGAGCGTGAGATCGGCTTTCTTCTTGGACCAGTCGAGGAAGTTTGGCTTAGCCACATCGTAGGACATGGTGAAGGGCTCGCGGGTTGCGGCCGGATCGCTGACTTTTAGATTCGTGATGTCGCCGCCCATTCCGGCGTTGACGTTCTCCACGACACGTTGCCATTGCGCTTCCGGGACACGGCGGAAAATCGAACGCAGCATCAGCTCTTCATCGCCGCGGAAGGTGTAGTGTACGTGCGCTTCAAGCTTGCCGATCTCATTTACTTTTCCTTCAATCTCGGAAACTTCGGTGTCGGGCATGGGAGTGTCGGCCGGGGTCTCTTCGAGGTGTGGCGTGGAACCATCGGCGGGAATGACGAGCGCGAGCTTGTTGCGCAGGCTGAAGGCCAGCAGGCGGAAGGGGGCGACTTCGGCGGTGGTATCCATCCAGACTTCTTCATGGCCGAGAGGCAGCATGGTGATGACGTGATCGAACTGCGAGGGCGAAGGGACATCGGGATCGAGCTTGCGGCTGGAGTTGATCAACACGGAAGAGGCATGCAGGCCCTCGGCTTCGAGAAGAGAGGCGAGCAGGGTGTGCTTATCCTTGCAGTCGCCGTACTGATCGTGGAGGACGTCTGCGGCGGAGTGGGGCTGATAGCGGCCTAATCCGAGCGACAAGCTGACGTAGCGGAAGTTCTTGGCGACATAGTCGTACAGACCCTCGACCTTGTCTAACTGCGTGTTGAGACCTTTAGTGAGTTCCTCCGCCTTGGCGCGGACTTCGGGCGAGGGAGCGCGCCGGTCTTTTTCGAGAGCTGCGTACCAGCGGCCGATCTGTTCCCAACTGACGAAGGTGGTCAACTGAACGTCGGGCCGGTCGTCGTCGGCTTTCTTCTTTTTCTTTTTGTCTTTTTCTTTGCCCTTGTCCTTGTCTTTCTGGTCGTCCTCGCGCTCGAGGTGAGAACTGGTCCAGTGGTAGGTGCGGCGTCCCTTGTCTTCGGAAATCTTGGGATCCATGCCCGCTTTGTTCTTCAGCTTGAGGGGACGGTCAGAGGGAACGTCGACGTCGAGTTCTTCATCGAGCATGATGTTGGTCTTGTCGAAATCGTAGTCCGCCCAGAACTGCCCCGCGGCTAGAGGAGTGTGAATCACGGTGACCATGTCGTACTCGAGCACTTCGCCGGGACGGAGGCCGGGGACGGTGATGTGCTTCTGGCGGTAATCGGTGTAGACGGGAGCTTCGCGTTCCACGGGAGCACTGATATCCTGCACGGCGTCGTCACCCGCCTTGACCACGCTGCCGTCTTCTTTGACCACGCGGACGTAGGCAATCTCTACGCGCTCGTTGGCAGAGTTGTAGCCGACTTGAATCTGCCCCCACTGTTGGACTCCGGCCTCGCTCTGTACTCGGATGCGGGCGATGGTTTCCCGGCGGCCAGTGCCATCGCTTTCAAAACGGTAGCGCGAGCGATACTGCTCGACGACGAATCCCTCCTGGGAATAGTCGTGCTTGGACTGATCGGGGCTGCCTGCAGGATCCGCAGACTTGGATTGGCTGGATGTTGCGGCGGCTTTCGACTTCGCGGGATTGAGCCCGGGTGTGGGAGTTTCGCCTGACTGTGCCGAGGCGGTAGCGGGTGCGGCTAAGGTGCAGGCCACAAGGATCGTCACAAGGAACGTCGCAAGGAACGACAGAAAGAGACTGCGCATAGGTTAATAGTAAAGCCTGCGGGGTTCGTACCCCAAGGGGGGAGCGCAAGAGCTTGGGTGTCAGCGTGGAAATGAGCCAGAGGAGTTTGTTCGGAGGCAACTTCATGGTGCTTCATCAGGTTAAAGCCAGTCTCTTTGGAGCGCTATCGTATGCTTGTGATTCAGGTCATATTTCTTCGTTCGAGAGCTCAAAACCGTAGTAAAATCCGGCTCAGATAGTCTTGCCTGGCCGTGATGCCGGGCAGGCGTGACGCATAACGTGCTTGCGGCACGATCTTTCCGTTGGGAGGCTTGTTGGCATGGAAGATCAGTCCCCGGTCGTCTCTTCTTCGGTTTCTCAGCCATCGATTTCCCAACCAGCCATGGGCAGTAAGCATCGTGAAGGCCGCGGCGCATGGGTTCTGACTGCCTACGGGATTTCTGGGCTGATTCTTTTCGGGATCCTCGCGTATTTCTTCTCGGACTTCGTCGCGCACTAGCTTAGGAATCAGCGTTGGGTAAGAAGGCGTCGAGCTTGGCTCGACAGGACAGCCGAGAACGGCTGTCGCCACAGGGGCGCGCTCTCGAACTGAGACTTCGTCCGTCCTGCATCCAACGACGAACGTGCTACAATAAGCGGCCTTAGGAACTGCTGCTTCGCCAAGAACCCGGCGTTTTTCCCACACTGAAGCACCGAGAAAAGGACACCGCGATAAGCCGTGGCCAAGAACCCCACATCCGCCGCTGGACCTATTACCTACGCCGACGCGGGGGTCAATATCGACCGCGCCAACCGGACCAAGCAGCGCATCAAGTATCTGGCACATAAGACCTTTACCCGCGGCGTGCTTAGTGAGATCGGCGGGTTTGGCGGGCTTTTCGCTATCGATAAGACGAAGTACGTCGATCCTGTCCTGGTTTCAAGCGTGGATGGGGTAGGGACGAAGCTAAGGATTGCTTTCGAAATGGGGCTGCATTCGACCGTGGGCGCTGACCTGGTGAACCACTGCGTCAACGACATTGCGGTGCAAGGGGCAGCGCCACTGTTTTTTATGGACTATCTGGCGACTGGAAAGCTTGAGCCGACGATCGCCGAGAAAGTGGTGGAAGGCATTGCTGATGCCTGCAAGCATAACGGCTGTGCTCTGATTGGCGGAGAGACGGCGGAGATGCCGGGCTTTTATCCCGATGGCGAATACGATCTGGCGGGATTTATTGTTGGTGTGGTCGAGCGCGAGCGGATTATTACTGGCAAAGAGGTGCAGATCGGCGACGTTGTGCTTGGCATGGCCTCGAACGGCCTGCACACCAACGGATATTCGCTGGCCCGCAAGCTGCTGTTTGAAGTGGCCCAGTACTCGGCTGACGATTACGTCAACGAAATTAAGAACAAAGTGGGCAATGAGTTGATGCGTACGCACAAGAGTTACTGGCCGGCGCTGAAGAAACTGCTCGATGGGCAATGCGTTTCGGCTTTAGCTCACATTACTGGCGGGGGCATTACGGAAAACCTTCCGCGCGTACTGCCGCGTGGGACTGCTGCTGCGATTGATCTTGGGTCGTGGCCGGTGCCGCCTTTATTCGAGCACCTGAGGCAGCTAGGTAATGTTCCGCAGGATGAAATGCTGCGCACTTTCAATATGGGTCTGGGCATGCTGCTGGTCGTCCCGCTGGCGAAATTCAAGAAGGCTCAGACCGTGCTCGAACGCGTGGGAGAAAAGGCTTACACCGTGGGCCGCATTGTTAAGGGCGAGCGCAAGGTGATCTACAACTGAGTCCCGCTGCCGTCATGCACAATCTGGGCATCCTTCTCTCTGGGCGCGGCTCGAACTTTGTGGCCATCGCCGACAGCATCGACGCAGGCCGCATTGCGGACGCTCGGATTGCGGTTGTTATCTCTAACCGCGCGGACGCAGCTGGTATTACTGCTGCACGGCAGCGCGGCTTGAGTGCTGTAGTGATTCCGTCGAAGGGCAGGACGCGGGAAGAGCATGACCGCGAGGTTGTCGGGACGCTCAGGCAACATAGCGTGGACCTCATCTGTCTCGCCGGATACATGCGCCTGCTTTCGCCGTGGTTTGTGCAGCAGTTTCCGCGACGCATTCTAAATATCCATCCTTCGTTGCTGCCTGCGTTCCCTGGATTGGAGGCGCAGGAGCAGGCTTTCGCCTATGGAGTGAAGGTTTCCGGCTGCACCGTGCATTTTGTGGACGAAGAACTGGATCACGGAGCGATCGTTGTGCAGAAGGCTGTTCCCGTGCTTGGCAGTGACGACGAGCATACTTTGGCCACCCGCATCCTTGAGCAGGAGCACATTGCTTATACAGACGCCATCAATATTGTTCTAAGGGGAGATTTTGAAATTGTTGGCCGAAGATTGAGGGTGAAAAATAGAGAGTAGTGACTCTGGCAGCTCCTTACTGCGCTCGGTGGGATAGCCGAGACGGTTGTCCCCACATCAAGCTGTGTGCCGTCCACGGGCATGTTTCTCCGCTAATCCCCCCGTATGTTCTTGGCCATCCTTATGATTGGCAAGACTTCACCGTTGCTGAGCGGGGTTTGCAGATTCTCCAGTGCTGCGTAGCCTTTCGCTTTGTAGAACGCCACGCCGCTGAGAGTTGCGCCCATTTCGAGGCGGGTAAAGCCGGCTTCTCTGGCGGCGTTTTCACAGGCTTCGAGAATCAAGCCGCCGATGCCGCGGCGCGCCCACTTGGGATTCACGAAGAAGGCACGAATCTTGGCTGCATCATGCTGAGGGTCGAGCAACGAATCTTCGCGGGCTGCGTATTGATCGCCTCCGTATAAGGTTTTGCGCTTGCTCCAGCCGCCGCAGGCTACGATCTCGGGCGTCTGCGACTCGGTAACTTCCGCTAGGAGGTAGGTTCCGTCTGCGATGAGCTGGCTATCCACGCCATAGACCGACCGCAGAGCACCTTCGATCTGGGCCGGTGAATAGTCTTCCGCCTGCAAGCCTCGTACCGAGGCCTCGATCACTTCGCGCAAGCGCGGAACATCGGTCGGCGTCGCCTTCCGTATATGAATGTGCATTTTGTTCTTCACGAATTCCTGACATTCTAAATGTACGGATTCGGCCTTTGGCGCTTCGTTCCTTATAATGTCCTTTCCGATGGCAAACTTCGCACCGGTCGACGAACAACTGACGTACCTCAAGAAGGGCTCGGCAGAAATCATCCGCGAGGCCGATCTTCGCGCCAAGCTGGAGAAGTCGCGTGCCGCGGGAAAACCGTTGCGGGTGAAGCTCGGTATGGACCCGACTGCTCCTGACTTGCACCTTGGGCACACGGTCGTGCTGCGCAAGCTTAAACATTTTCAGGATCTCGGGCACACGGCGATCTTTTTGATTGGCGACTTCACCGGAATGATTGGCGACCCGACGGGGCGATCGGTGACGCGTCCTCCGCTGACGCGGGAGCAGATTGAGGAGAACGCTGAGACTTACAAAGCACAAGTTTTCAAGATTCTTGATCCGCAGAAGACTGTGATCGACTTCAACCGGCGCTGGTTCGCCAAGTTTACCGCCGACGATTTCATCCGACTGATGGCGAAGTACACGGTTTCGCAGCTGCTCGAGCGGGAAGACTTTCACAAGCGCTTTCGGGAAGAAAAACCCATCGCGCTGCATGAGCTGCTCTACCCGCTGGTGCAGGGATATGACTCGGTGGCGCTCGAAGCTGATGTGGAACTTGGCGGCACCGACCAGAAATTTAATTTGCTGGTGGGGCGCGAGTTGCAGCGAGCTTACGGGCAGGAATCGCAGGTGGTGCTGACCACGCCGATTCTGGAGGGTCTCGACGGCGTGAATAAGATGTCGAAGTCTTTGGGGAATGCGATTGGGATTCACGAGGCGCCGCTGGAAATGTATGGCAAGGTGATGAGCATTTCCGACGAGATGATGTGGAGGTATTACGAGTTGCTGACGGATGTGCAGGTGGATGAGATCGAGAAGATGAAGCGGGAAGCGCATCCCATGCAGGCTAAGAAGGAGCTGGCGCGGAGGATTGTGGGGGACTTTCACTCGGGGGAGGCGGCGGGGAAGGCGGGGGAGGATTGGGCGAAGCTACGAAGTCGTGAACTCGTTGCAGAAAATATACCGGAGGACATCGAGGAGGTAAGGGTTCTGTACGACAAAGTTCGAGCACCCGATTCGCCGATGCCCGGTTCCGACAACATCGTTGTGATTCGACTTGATCGACTCTTGGTCATCTGCGGATTAGCGGACTCCAATACTGATGCGGCGAGAAAGCTCAAAGCTTCTTCTGTGGAATTGTTAAGGCAAGATGGATCACGTGGCGAAATCTACACGGCGCCGCACCTTGCCCTTGTCTATTACCCAATGGCAATACGATTGATCCTCAGAGTTGGGAAAAAGGTCAAGGCCGCGATCATTGAGGGCTTAGGCGACGGTTAAGGAGCGACGCGCCAGCTCATGTGCTACTCTCATCCGCGCTGATGCGCGTGGCGGCCATTCTCGGGCGTGGTTGTTCTGGCGGTTGACGTGGCTGGAGCCGGTCAAGCGGCTGAGGGCCTCAGGGGCTAAAGCCTTCGTTCTCGTCGGCGTTGAGCGGCACGACTGAAGTCGTGCCCTTCCCGATCTCACTCTACGGACTCGCCCCCGAGCTCGCCCGAGATGACTCCTAGAAACTGGAAACGTCCTACCTTCTCCGGTGCTAAACTTTCCGTATGCCTGAGAAACGTTCCCACACCCTGCTTTGGATTCTGATTGGGGGAGGAGCATTCTTCCTCTTTGTGCTGGCTGTGTTTTCGCTGGTGTACCTGACTTTGCATGCGGGGACCAATGAGGCTGGATTCAGCGGTTTTGGCGACCGCATTGGGGTGGTGGATCTGGAAGGCGTGATTCTTTCGCCGCAGCCGACTGTCAGCCAGCTCAAAAAGTTTGCCGATGATTCTTCCATCAAGGCGATCATTCTGCATGTGAACTCGCCCGGCGGGGGCGTGGCTGCTTCGGAAGAGATTTATCGCGAAGTGAAACGCATTCGCGAGGACAAAAAGAAACGGGTGGTGGTTTCCATCGAGAGCGTGGGCGCTAGCGGGGCTTATTATGTCGCGTCGGCCTCGAACAAGATTTATGCCGATCAGGGAAGCATTGTGGGCTCGATCGGGGTGATCGCCGAGTGGGTGAACTATGGCGACTTGCTGAAGTGGGCCAAGCTGAAGAGTGTCGTGATCAAGACGGGTGAATTCAAAGATACCGGCACTCCCACGCGCGACCTCACTCCCGCCGAGCAGGCTTACATGCAATCGCTGATCGATAATATGTTTGGGCAGTTTATTCAAGCCGTGGCCGATGGGCGCGGCTTGAAGTTCGACGATGTCAAAGCCATCGCCAACGGCAAAGTTTGGAGCGGCAAGGAAGCCCTGTCAATGAAACTGATTGACGATGTGGGTGATTTCGAGGCGGTCGTCAAAGACACGGCGAAATCGGTGGGCATTGCAGGAGAACCAACGCTGGTGCATCCGGAGAAAGATCGCAAGACGATGCTGGATCTGCTGACCGGGGATATCTCACAGTGGATTCCCAGCCGCGAAAAGATGCTAGAGGAGCAGGTGGGGTTTTACTACCTGTGGAAGTAGGGAAACGGGTTTGGGTTTTGGGTGCTATGCCTCGGGGTTCACTCTGCCATCGTGCGACCTAGGTTTAATGCGACACTTCAGACCTGACTCTCGGGCGCGACTTGCGTACAACCCCTGAAATTTGAGAAGGTTATGGAGCGTTCCAGAATGGAACTGGGGCCGGTCGCCTGCCAGGTGACCGACTGCTCAGTGAAAGGCCTAGCCGGGAGCAAAGAGGGACTATGACGAAAGCCGACTTGATTGATGAAGTCTCGCGTTTAGCGGAACTTACGCGCAAAGACAGCGAAGTAATCGTTGAAGCGATCTTTGACAGCGTGGTGCGGTCCTTGCGCGCGGGTGACAAGATCGAGATCCGCGGCTTTGGCAGCTTCCGGACGCGCCAGCGCAAGGCTCGCATGGGGCGCAATCCCAAGACCGGCGAAAAGGTCGAAGTGCCCGCGAAGAAGATTCCTTTCTTTAAGCCCAGCAAGGAATTGAAGGATCTCGTAAATGAGGGAATCGCCGATGCGGCGCCCGCTCCAGCTGCGCCGCCTACGGCATAGAAGTGCCGAGGACATAGGGCTGAATGCACAAGCAGAAACGGATTCGGCTGTTCTGAGCTCTGCCTTCGCCCTACGCTCGGATTCCCACCACTGCCATCATGCGTCCGGTTCGACCCTTTTCGGCGCGATAGGAAAACAGCAGGTCGGCGTGGCAACTCGTACACAGCGGCGAGGCTTCGATGTTCTTCGCGGGTATGCCCGCTGCCAATAATTGTTGACGATTGGCTTCAACCAGGTCGAGAAAAATCTTCTTCGGCAGTTCGCTGTGGCCGGGGGGGCGAGCCGTGAGGAACAGCATGGGATATTTATCGCGCACGGGATCGAGATCCTCGACTTCCCTGAATAACTTTGCCGCGTAGGCGAACTGTGACTCGAACTGCTCGCGAACTTCCTTACCCACCTGATAACAGCAGTCGTGAATGCCTGGGCCAATCGCGGCCTTGAGATCGCCAGGCCGGGTGCCGAAGCGGCGGCGCATTTCGCCTACACCTTTCTCGACGATGCGCTTCAGCGTCCCCCGCCAGCCCGCGTGAAACACACCTACTGCGCGGCGCTTGGGGTCGACGAGAATAATTGGCAGGCAATCGGCGGTCTGGATGGCCAGCAACAGGGCGGGAGTTGTGGTGATGATGCCGTCGCCGAGAAGCTGGGATTTGGTGGAGGCTTCGACGAAATGAATGGTGTCGGAATGAACCTGGCGCAGAGTGACTAGCGGCCAGAGATCGCGGCTGGTAGTGACTTCGCGCGAGAACGCGGCACGATTGCGCTCGACGGCGGCTTTGGAATCGTCAGGGGTGAACCCCAGGTTGAGGGCGCGGCCGCCGTGGGCGCGCGAAGAGCCGCTCAGCCTGGTGGAGAATCCGTGGACGAGCCAGGGAAGTTTGCTCAGGTTGGTGGCGCGGAGAATGTTGAGTTTGTGTTGCTTTGGAATCCGCTTCGGCACCCGTTCATGTTAACCGAAGCGACTGAGGGGAGCCGACCACAGACTGGAATCATGATGGCGGGCGTCATCTGATACGCTACGCAGAGTTTTTGACCTCCACACATGCGAGAACGCTTGAATCGCCGCCGTTTCCTGAAGAAGGCAGCCTTGGCGAGTGGGGGTGGATTGCTTGGCGCCGCTGGCCTGAACCAGATCTCTCCCAGGATTTGGCATGAACGCCTGACCTTTGAACCCAACCGCAGTTATTGGGCAAGAAGTCAGCCGCCGCAGAATCCGCCGTTAATGGAGGATATCGTCGCGGATGTGGCGGTGATCGGAGGTGGTTTCACTGGACTTTCGGCCGCCTACTACATCCGCAGCGTCTCTCCACAGAAGCGCGTCGTGGTCCTCGAAGCCCGGGGCTGTGGCAACGGAGCTTCGGGACGCAACGGAGCCATGGTGCTGACCATGACGGAAGACCGGTACATGCAGTTCAGTTCTGCGCCAGCTGTTGACAAGCTGATCTACGACTTGACCGCGGAGAATATCCGGAGGTTGGCGAAGCTCAGCGCTGAGACCGGAATCGACTGCGAATTGGAAACCAATGGCGCTCTGCAGGTGCTCCTCACCGCGGCTGACGTTAAAGCGGCGAAGGCCTGTGTTCAGCAAGCGCGATCGCTCGGCATGCCGCTTGAGTTCTGGGACAAAGAGCAACTCCTCAGCATGCTCGGCACAGGCGCATACGAAGGCGGTTTCTTCGACCCCAGTGGGGGGCAAGTGCATCCGATGAAGTTGGTTCACGTGTTCAAGGCAGCTGCGGAGATCGCCGGAGCGGAGATTTACGAAAACACTGCCGTGGCGAGCATCAGGGAGGATCGAGAGCACGTTTTGCACACGACGGACGGACATACTGTTAAGGCGAAATCGCTGGTTTTGGCGACCAATGCTTCCACTTCTCGGCTGGGATTCCTTTCCAACTCGATTGTGCCGGTCCGGGAATACGTGGCGGTCACACAGCCTTTGAGCGAGCGAGATCTGGCCGAGATCGGATGGCAGAAGCAAGTTCCGTTTAACGACAGTCGTACTGACGTCTTTTATCTCGGCCTGACCCAAGACAATCGGATTCACATCGGCGGAGGCAGTCCCGATTACGTATTCAATAATGGGGTTAGCGATGCCAAGAAGGCGGCCTCGCATTTTGCGCAGCTCCAGCGCGAGTTGATACGAATTTACCCCAAACTCGCGGGCGTCAAGTTCGCGGAAGGTTGGGATGGAGTGGTTGACTGGTCCCTCGACGAGTCGCCTTCGGTCGGCTGCATTGGAAGATATAAGAACATCTTCTACGGACTCGGCTATAGCGGGCATGGAGTGAACCTGACTTCAGTCTTCGGCAGAATCATCGCCGATCTGGAAGCTGGGCACGAGGAAGCGTGGAAGCCGTATCCTTTTGTCAATGCTGGTTTCGACTACGTTCCGAACGAGCCTTTCCGCTGGCTGGGGGTGCAAGCCGGGCTGGCGTGGTATCGGCTGACGGAGTCTTAGAACGCAGCGTGAGGGAGGCAACCCAGCGCTGGCGCACCCGGTTCAGAAACCTACCCTTGTCCGCTCGCATTTGCTTTACCAGCGCTCGATTGCCGGTGTCTTCGTGGGCGGCGCGCCCCAAAACATGTCGTTTGCTTTAGGAACCCAAAACGTCAGATGCGGATCCGCGTTCCCATCCTTCCGGCCAAAGTACCCATGGATTAGCATTGACGCGCGTTAGGTCTGGGGGAAGATAATGGAGCTACCTGATACCTGACAGGGAAGCAGACACCACGGGAGAAGCGATGAGCAAGGTTCGAGTGCTGGCTGGTACGCGCAAGGGCGCGTTTGTGTTGGCGGCGGACGGCAAGCGGGACAAGTGGGAGGTCAGCGGTCCGCACTTTGCGGGTTGGGAGATGTATCACGTGAAGGGATCGCCTGCTGATCCCAATCGGCTGTATGCGTCGCAGTCGAGCGGATGGTTCGGGCAGATCATCCAGCGCTCCGATGATGGCGGCAAGACGTGGCACCAGCCCGGAACGCCGCCCGGAGAGCCGCCTGTGCCTGGTCCGCCGAAGGCCGCGAGCAATAAGTTTGTCTACGACTCGTCTGACGAAACCGGCAAGCCGCTCACCACGCATCAATGGTATGACGGTACGCAGCATCCCTGGGAATTCAAGCGGGTGTGGCATCTGGAGCCCTCGCTCACCGACCCCGACACGGTGTACGCGGGCGTGGAAGATGCCGCCATCTTCCGCTCGACGGACGGCGGTGAGAACTGGCAGGAACTTTCCGGCCTGCGTGGGCACGGTACTGGCCCCAAGTGGCAGCCGGGTGCGGGCGGGATGTGCCTGCACACGATTATTCTTGATCCCAGCAATCCGCGGAGGATATGGATCGCGATTTCAGCGGCTGGCGCATTTCGCACCGATGATGCCGGAAAGAGTTGGAAGCCGATCAATCGCGGACTCTATTCCAAGTACATTCCAAACCCGACGGCCGAGGTGGGGCACTGCGTTCACCATGTTGCGATGAATCCGTCGCGCCCTGGAGTGCTGTTCATGCAGAAGCATTGGGACGTGATGCGCAGCGATGATGCCGGCGATTCATGGCAGAAAATCAGCGGGAATCTGCCGACTGATTTTGGATTCGTGATCGATGTGCATGCCCACGAGCCGGAGACGGTTTATGTCGTTCCGATCAAGAGCGATGCGGAGCATTTTGTTCCGGACGGCAAACTGCGTGTTTTTCGCAGCCGCACGGGCGGGAACGAGTGGGAGGCGCTGACTAAGGGTCTGCCACAACGCGACTGCTATGTAAACGTGTTGCGCGATGCCATGGCCGTGGACTCACTGGACAAATGCGGAATTTACTTTGGAACCAGCGGCGGCCAGGTCTATGCTTCGGCTGATGCTGGGGACAGCTGGGCTCCGATCGTCCGCGATTTACCGGCTGTGCTGTCGGTGGAGGTGCAGACACTGCCGTGATCCGCGTCATACTGCCGCAGCATTTGCGTACGCTGGCGCACGTCGGTAACGAGGTTCAGCTTGAGGTCGACGGCCCGGTCACGCAGCGCTCTGTGCTCAACGCGCTTGAGGCTCGTTACCCTATGCTGCGCGGGACGATTCGAGATCATGTCACGCAACAGCGGCGGCCCTTCCTGCGCTTCTTCGCCTGCGAGGAAGATCTGTCTCATGAGTCGCCGGATGCCCCGCTGCCCGAGGCGGTCGCGTCGGGGAAGGAGCCGCTGCTGATCATCGGGGCGATTGCGGGTGGGTAACACGATGGCGGTCGAGAAAATGCCTCCGTTTTGCTGGTTTCGAAAAAGAGGCGGTCGAGCTTCGCTCGACGGACAGCCGAGGACGGCTGTCCCCACACGATTTGCCCGCGGCTGGCTCCTTCGCTATAGTTTTCCCAGCCATGTTTGAGGATTTCACCGCCACCGACCGCTGGACGAAGAAGCCGGTTCACTGCGTTTATCAGGCGCTGATCGTGGCGATTGCTACGCGTCATGCTGATGCTGTCGACGTCAAGTTTCTGGTGGACGGACGAACGGTGTGGGTGGCGCTGCCGCACCCGGCGTGGGTCGAGTACAAGAACCGCACCGGCAGGGCCATCACGGATTCTCTCGCCGTCGAAATCGCCGGGCATTACCTGAAAGCCGCGCTGCAGGCCGGCGAGGGTCTGGGCCGGGACATGTATTCGCTTACGGTCGACGAGACTCTGGCACATTTGGAGGCGGTGGTTGCCGCGATGCAGGCTGCCGTCCCAGCTTAAAGCGCGCCTCGGCGGCAGCTTGGCTTCGCCCCCTTCGGCTTCGCTCAGGGCACGCAATCGCTGGAGCCGAGGCGGCTGTCTCCACAATCAGCATATCCACTTAACCCTTTACAGCGTCGCTTCCATCTGCAGGCCTTCGATCATGTCGTTGAGCGTTTTCTGGGCGGCTTCGCGCTTCTGCTGCAAGTCGGCCACCTCGTGCTGCAGGGACTGCACATGGTCCTCCTGTTCGTTCAGTTCGCGGACGTAGCGCGCCACTAGCGCTTTTTCTTCCACGCTGCCCTTCAGAGCCTTCATGTTTTCCCGTACACGCTGCTGATCTTCAGAGATGCCGGAAATCTTTGACTTTCGCGATCCCAACTCGGCATCGAGCACGGCGATGCTGTTCTTCTGGGCGATCACCTTCCGCAAAGCCTGTTCGATCTCAGGGTTGATCATTTTCTGGGCGAGAAAGAACTTGATTTGATCGTCGGTGACATTCGACAGCTGGTAACTGTTCGTGACGGGGCGGTATTCCTTAACCAAAAGAGTCTCGGTCTTCTTCGAGTCCACTGTTATGCGGAAGCGGTGGAAGGAAGCTGAGCTTTCCGCAGGCTTTTCGTCGTCGGTGAGTTTCCATCCCGGCCGGGCGGGATGCTCGATCACAACTGTCCGTTGCGACGTGTCGCGGTTGCGAATGGTGTAAGTGTTTTCTTCGCGCTCCTGGGTTGATTGCGTCATCAGGCCGTGCGCGATGAAGACCCGGGTGACACGCTGGTTTTCCGCTTTTTGTTTGGCATCGACCAGGACGCCGAGATCGGCGGCGTAGGAAAGCAGACGCTTTTCGCCGGGCTTGATGGGATCCATCAGGCCTTCTCCGGCGAAGGCGTCGTTTTCGAGCACGTTGAAGCTGCCGCCATCGAAGGTGAGGGCGCTGGTGTTGTCGAGCCAGAGGGCGCGCAGGACTGAGCTTTGCGAAGGATTCCAGACCGAGACCTTTTCGGCATCGATGCGGGCTTGCAGGATCGGAACCATCGCGGACTGGTTCTTGCGGATGGTGACGTGATCCTGGAGTTTGTATTCGAAGAGATCGCCGAGGTCGCGGGTTTGGGCGGTGGAGGTCTCGGCTTCGAGCATGGCAGCATCCGCGTTGATCCAGTGCTTGGAATTTTCGGCGTGGTATGGCCCACCCCCGACACCCATGCCACCGCCGCTGCCAGAGCCGACGAGGCCCCCTATTGACCCCTGGGACTGGGCTTTGGCTGCGATTCCGCCGATCACGCCTGCCATCTGGCCGCCGGGAATTCCGCCGGGGACGCCGCCGACCACGCCCGTCGGGACTCTCATTTGCTGAAGTTGGCCGTTCACAACATCCGTTTGAGCCTCCATGGTCGCTTCATGCGTCTGCGGCGTGATCATGGCATTCTCGGGCAGCGCCACTACCGGTCGGCGGGCGTAGTAAGGCTGCGAAAGCTGCTGGACGAACGACTGCGGTGCGCCCGCCACCAGCGACAGTTCGACGTTCTTCCAGTCTTCTCCGACCGTGTTATCCACGATGGCCCAGCCTTGCAGCAAGGGCTTGCCGTCGTTCGGGATCACGATCCGGTACGTGCTCTTCCACACCGGGACTTCGCTGATATAGCTGACCAGCAGATTGCGCTCGCCTTCGCCGGCGGTTGAGATGGTCATGCGGCGTACATCTTGATCGCGGGTGGAGGCGACGAGGCCCAGGTATTTTCCGACTTCGTCGTTCACATCTTTCTCGGCGACGCGGACGCTGGTAGTGGGGGTCAGATCGAACACGCGGACTTCTCCGGTGTCGCTTACGATGGAAATCTGATCGACGGTGACTTT
>DATHMS010000213.1:0-4030 GCA_035486795.1 Candidatus Sulfotelmatobacter sp.
TTGTGGTCTCGCCAGGATTCGCCAGCTTGCTACAAGGAGCCTCGAGTAGGGCCGGACAGCCAGCCAAACAAGAGGCTGCGGGGCCCACAACCGATGCAGTCGAATACACGAACGCAAAGTATGGGTTTCGTTTTTCACTGCCGAGTGCATGGAAGGGTTACACCGTTGTAACGGAGCAGTGGGAAGCTTCCGATGCGCAAAAGGGTTCGGTTGAGCGGGGGCCGATGGTTTACATCCGACCTCCCGATTGGACCAAGGAGGATCCGCGGCAGGACATTCCGATTATGGTCTTCACCTTGACGCAATGGGACTCGGTGGAGCATGGCGATTATTTTGTTGGTGGAGCGGCAATTGTTCCAGGCGAACTGGGACGCAACCGCAAATACGCGTTTGCCGTGTCTCGCCGCGTCGAAGACTCCGAGCTGGCAGGGGCGAAAGAAGTTAATGAAATTCTGCAGCACCATCCTCTGCACCCGATCTGGTCGAAGTGAAGTGTTGATGGCCGGAGCCCAGCGAGACTGCTACTGGCGACGCACAAGGTATCCCTTCGGCTTCGCTCGGGGCAGGCTCTTAGACTCCGCGGCTGGCTCGCTTCGCGCACCAACCACTCCGCTCAGGATGACATAGTCGGGGATGTGGGCAGCCCGCTTGATGGGAGGACGCATCCTAGCGGGTGAGCGTGGTATTCTCGGGCGAATTGGCGATTCTGGAGGTCTGTTATGCGCGCTGTTTGGGCTTTGCTACTGTTGTCAGGGATGGCGTTGGGGCAGACGGCGGATGCTCCAAAACCGGATGCGAACGTGAGTTCTGCACCTGCCACGCCAGCGGCGGCGCCGACTGCCGATCCAAATGCGCTCAGCATTCCGGCGGGGACGAAGATTCCCTTGTTGCTGAAGCAGGCGATCTCGACCAAGAATGCACGCGAGGGGGATGCGGTTTACGCGGAGACAGCGTTTCCGTTTGTGGCGAACGAGCGGGTGATTGTGCCGGCGGGAACCTATATTCAGGGAAAGATTTCGCATGTGGAGCGCGCGGGACATGGGCACGGGCGGGCGGAGATTCTGATCCACTTTACTTCGATGATTTATCCGAGTGGATACACGGTGATGCTGCCAGGGTCGGTGGAGAACACGCCGGGGGCGGGAAACAATTCGGTGAAGGATCAGGAGGGAACGATTCAGCAGGACAGCGAGACGGGAAAGAAAGTGGAAGATGCCGCCAAGAACGGAGCATACGGAACCGTGGGCGGGGCGACGGCCGGAGGGTTGGCCGGAGGACTTAATGGGGCGCGGATCGGAGCGGGCGCGGGAGCAGCGGCGGGCATTGGGTGGGCGCTGCTGAAGCGCGGGAATGATGTGAGGCTGGATGTGGGAAGCTCGATCGAGATGGAGATCCAGCGGGAGATTGCGGTGGATGGGACGAGGATTGCGGTGGCGAAGGCTGGGCAGTAGGGGAGCATTGAGCGCAGAAATTTCAAGACGGGATCAAGAACCAAAAGCAAGAGCAAAGTCAAAAGCAGCGGGCAGGAATGCCCGCTCCACACGAGCGCCTCGCTTCGCTCGCTGACAGCCGAGGCGGCTGTCTCCACATGAACAATTTCACTTCAAAATGAATAGCGCGTTCACGTGAGCGGTCACGGTTACGGTTTGCGGGGTGAATTCTTCGGTGGGGGTTGGGGCTGGCTCGGTCTTGACGGCCAGGGCGCGGGCCATGCGCGGCACTGGCAGGTGCTGATTTTCGAAAGTGTCGATCGAGGCATAGGAGAGTTCTCCGACGGTGCGGCCGCTGGCGCGGGCCAGGGCGTCGGCTGAGTTGCGGGCGCGGCGGTAGGCGTCTGCGACGGCTTTGTTCTTGGCTTCGTCAATATTTTCGAGAGTGTAGTTCACAGTTTGGGTTTCGCTGACGTTGGCATCGGCTAGTTGCTGGGTGATGGGGCCGATCTTTGAGAAATCTTTGAGTTTGAGGGTGACGTCGGTAGTGACGCGATAGCCGATCAGTTTTTGTTTGCCGCTGTTCCACTCGTAGGCTGGTTGTACGGAGAAGAATCCCACGGTGGCGGCCTTGGGCTCGATCCCGTTGTCGCGCAGGGCCTGGCGGACCTGCTCGGCTTCTTTCGAGGCGTGCTCGTAGGCTTTCTGAGAGGTGGTTTCCTGCACGGAGATGTTGAACTGAATTACGGCGGTGTCGGGAGCGGATTCAAATTTGCCGTCGGCGCCAACGTAGATGGAATTGGGAAGCGCGGTGACGGCGGGGTGGTCCTGCGCGAGGGATGCGGTGGTGAGGATGCAGAGCGCAAGAAGATAGGGTGCGGATTTCATGAGAGTGCCTCCTGCATGAGTATGGTTTGTTCAAATTGTAAGTTGGGGTTATGGCCGCCACCAGCAAGAATGCGGAGAGGGTTGAGTCTTGCACGACCGGTTGTGAGCTTCGAAGCCAGGGGTCGCGCAAGCGAATACATGGGTCCTTCGCTTTGCTCAGGATGACAAACAACAGGCACTGCGCAGCCAAATCAGACGCGGCTAGTTGCCTTTGGCGCTGGCGGAGTAGCTGAAGGGGTAGGTCTGGGCGTTGATTTCGCGGCGGAGGTCTTCGAAGACGTTGTCGGATATCCGCATGAAGACGTCGACAACCTCGGGATCGAACTGGGTGCCGGTGTAGTCTTGGATCTCTTTTCGAGCTTCAGCGAGAGTTCTAGCGGGACGATAGGGACGATCAGAGATGATAGCGTCGAGAGTATCGGCAACGGAGAAGATGCGTGCGCCCAAAGGAATTTCTGTGCCCTTGAGACCGCGCGGATAGCCCTTGCCGTCGAAGTGCTCCTGATGGGAGTAGACAATCTCGCACGCTTCGGCGAGGAACGGGATCTTCTTAAGCATCTGGTAGCCGTGATAGCAATGCTCCTTCATGATCTCTCGTTCGTGGTCATCGAGCTTTCCAGGCTTGCGAAGGATGCTGTCGGGGATGGCCATCTTGCCAAAATCGTGAAGGAACGCGCCGCGAGCGATGATTAGAATTTGTTCACGGGGCACGCCCATCTCACGGGCAATGGCGATGGTAAACGCGGTGACGCGGCGGGTGTGATTCTGGGTTTCGGCGTCTTTCAGGTCGAGCGCGTCTCCGAGAGCTTGCAGAGTGATGTCGTAGGAGCGCTCGAGATCTCGCAGAGCCTCCTGCAACTGGTCGGTGCGGGCCTTGACCAGCGACTCCAGATTGATTTGATAGTTGCGGTTTTCCACCTTGAGGCGGCGATTCTCGAGAGCTCGTCCAGCGGCGTTCAGTAACTGTTCGCGCTCGAAGGGTTTGAGCAGGTAATCGAAGGCGCCGTTGCGGACTGCCGCGAGAGCTACAGAAATATCGTGGACGGCGGTAACCATTACCACCGGCATGTCGGGAAATTTCTCTTTGGTGCGTTCGAGCAGGCCGATGCCGTCGAGGTCGGCCATCATCAGGTCGGAGAGCATGAGTTCGAATTCCTCGCCAGAATTGAGCAGGGCGAGTGCCTCCATGCCAGAACTGGCCTGCTTCCAGTGATAGCCGGCGGCAGCGAGGATGGCGCAGACAATCTCACGGATTGCCTCTTCGTCGTCAACTACGAGAATGCGGTCTGGCATAAGCCTCAGTCAGTATACTCTCGGCAATTTGGGCCCCGCCGCTAGGTGCCGAAAGTAACCACACAGGCCTTGAAAACGCATGGATAAAGGGCTGGACCATGATATTCAAAAGCAGGGCACTGTTACGTCTGAGTTCAGGCGGGTGTGGTGCAGGCTGATGTTGATAAGGAAGCGAGCCAAACGCGCGATTATTGCATCGCAAAAAGCGCGATGCTTCGCGCGGCTCGCCCAGGTCCTTCACTGCGCAAAGAACGCTTGTTCAGGATGACAATCGAAATAAGATGAACGTTTCCCTCTGGTCGATCTGGAACACTACCGCGCAGCCGGCGCTGGCCGGGCTGAAGGCCGGGGAGTGGGCGCTGCTGCTGATGCTGGCTGCGTCGGTGGTGGTGCTGTGCGCGCTGCGGCAACGCTACCTC
>DATHMS010000214.1:0-4271 GCA_035486795.1 Candidatus Sulfotelmatobacter sp.
ATTGCGGCGGCTTGGTCGAATGTCATGCTTTCGGGCTTCGAAACTAATTTGCTTTCGGCAGCGCACGCGCATTCGGCAAAAGCGCCTCTGCCTAAGCCGAATACGGCATCGCCGAGCTTGAACAGCGTCACTGATTTCCCGACGGCTATGACTTCACCCGCGACGTCCACACCGGGACGTTCATTTTTCATGCGCCAGTCCAGCGGATTGACCGAAGCCGCGCGAACCCGCAGGACGACTTCGTTGTCCTTGGGAACGGGCTGTTCGAGGTCCTTCAACTCGAGAACCTTGCCCGATTTGGTTTTGATGTAGACCGCGGCTTTCATGTGGGATGAATGTTAGCCGAGATCGGGCCGCGCAGATAGGACGAAGATCACACTATAGTAGCGACTTTTGTCATTTGCCGCGCATTACTCCTAACTATCGGATTCCGAGCAGCACGCCAAGATAGGCGCGCACCTGAGCCAGCAATGCGGGGTCGGCTTTCGAGTGGAATTTAGCTTTGCGGACAGTCCAGTCCAGGCTCTTGAGGTGGTCCACAAGAACTGCGCCCTCAACCTTATCGACAGCCACGGCCAGAGCGAAGGGATACGGTTTACGTCGGCTTGTAAGTGGGCAAACCACAACCAAGCCGCTTGCCCGGTTGTAGTTCTCATCGGTCACAACGAGTGCGGGACGCCTCTTTGCCTGTTCGCGTCCGGCCTGCGGATCGAAGTCGAGCCAGATGAGGTCCCCCGCCCGCGGAACATACCGGCTTACCAATCAATCTTCTCCTTGCCTTGTGCAGGACCCGTCTCGACTTCGTCGTATCGATTCTCGGGAGTGATTTGCGCCACCAGCTTTCGCAGTGACGGTACGCGAGGGTGGCTACGGCGGAGTTGAATCTGACCGGGACCTGCCTCGATCATGATCGGATCTCCCTCACCCACACCCGCTTCCTCGGCGACCGGCTTTGGGATGCGCACTGCGAGACTGTTTCCCCACTTGACGATTTGGGTCGTAGCCACGTTGGGCTCCTTGATGTGGAATCTACATAGTATACACGATGTAGATACAAAAGAGATACGCGTATCGGGTCTGCCGCAGCGGCTAAAGCGTTCCTGACGCCTTGCATAGCGGCATCGCTGAAGCGATGCCCTGATACGAATCTCTAATGGTTGAAGTGTCGAAGGCCGAGATCGTGTTTGTATCCCTATGATTCGTTCGGCTGGGCAGCCGCTCTCTGCAGCGGCAGAACCACCGCAAACGTCGTGCCTTTGCCTACTGTGCTGGTGACGTCGATGCGACCCTGATGATCTTCGACGATGCGGCGCGCCAGAGATAATCCTAGGCCGGTGCCGTCGCCTTTGGTGGTGAAGAATGGACGGAAGATGTTTGGGAGAAGTTCCGGCGAAATGCCGCGGCCATTATCCACGACCTCGATCACCGCGGTGTCCTGTTGCCGCTCGACGGTGACTGCGATCTTTCCCTTCTGATCGATGGCCTGCAGAGCGTTGAGTAAAAGGTTAAGCAGCACCTGGTGAATCTGATCGCTGTCGTGCTCGACTTCGGGCAGAGAGGGATCCTTGTGAAGCGTAATTTCCACAGCCTTGGAAAGGCCTTGCTGGCGGCCGAGCATGACCGCGTGCTCGACCGTCGTATTCAAATCACTCTTGCGAACCTTCGGCGGATGGGGGCGCGCCGTCTGCAGCAAGTCGGTCACAATGCGATTAATGCGCGCGATCTCCTGACGAACGTCTTTCACGACTGCGCGCGCGGGACTGGTTGTGGGGAGATCGCGTCCAATGATTTCGATGACGCCGGCAATGCCCGCCAGCGGATTTCGGATTTCATGGGCCAGTCCAGTAGCCATTTCGCCGAGCGTGGCCATATGTTCGGCGCGCGACATTTGCGTCCGGTGCAGCCGTTCGATCTCGACGCGGCTCTCGCGCATCTGCGCGACCATTTGATTGAAGTTGCGCCCGAGATCGCCGATCTCGTCGTTGCGGTGCGCAAAGCTGACAGAAACGTTCAGGTCGCCGCTGCCGAGTTGCGCGATCTTCTGCTGTAGTTCCACCATGGGCCGCTGCACGGTATAGGTGAGGACGACAAGCAGCGCACCGCAGATCGCGATCGCTCCTACGCCTGCAACAAGCAGGACGAGATGACGTTCAGGATCGCGCCAAGAAAGCGTCGCCAGCAGAAACAGCAACATGCCGCCGAGTAGAACGCAAGCGATGGGCAGGAGGGCCTTGATTTCCCAGTTAAGACGAAACCAGGGAAGTCCCGGATCCTGATTCTGGATTGCTCCCGAGTCCACGCGGGCCGAAGCCGGAAGCTGATTATTTTCCAGACGACTCGAGCCGGTGCTGAACGAACTCTTCCGTGCTGGTGGACTGGGCTCCGCTTCGGGCGATTCGGGATTGGGAACTGGGCTCGTCATGTTGTGGACAGTCTCAAGCATACGCATGTAATCCCGGGAGCAAATATGTCACTCCGAAAAAGGTGAACATCACGACGGCGAATCCGAGGATCGCGAAATAAGCGGCGCGCCGTCCGCGCCAGCCGCGAGTAATGCGCATATGGAGATAGCCTGCATAGACGAGCCAAGTAATCGCCGCCCACGTCTCTTTGGGATCCCAATTCCAGTAGGAGCCCCAGGCCCGGTTAGCCCAGTAGGCGCCGGCGGCGATCATCAGGGTGAGCAAGGGAAAAGCAATACAAATCGTTTTGTAGGTGATGCGGTCGAGCGCGTCGGCGTCGGGCAGCAGACGCTCAAGATCTTCGCGACGCCATAGCATCAGCAGGTAAAGCAGGTTGGCAAAGATGCCGCCCACCAGAGCCGAGAGAATGAACGGGCTGGCAGCCAGCGTCGTGGCATAGAGGCCTTCGGCGTCGAGCGAAGGGTATTGTCCATTACGCGCACGCAATACGAAGAAGATCAGAGCCAGTGCCTGCAGCAGAATGCTGACAAAAATCGCACGATTGGCGGTCGGAAGCAGCGAGTCATTCTTTTGAACGCGACCGATGACATAGAGCACCAGCGGCGCGGCCACCGCGACGAAGACTAGAAGCATCAACCAGCCAAGATCGGGGATGGTGACAAACAGCCGAACTCCACGCGAGATAAAAGCTTCGGTCTTATTTTCTGTGTCCCAGGCGACGACGTTGAGTCCGCCCCAGCGTTCGAAGCGGGTGAGAATCGCGCCATAGATTCCAACAGTGAACATGCTGGTTGCAGCCAGGAAAGTTTCGGTTTTCATCTTGTCCTGGATCAGGAACATCATGGCCAGCGCGAAGCTGAGAGCGCAAGCGGCATAGGCGAGCATGGCGAGCGTCACGTGTACGTGCAGCCAGGTCGATTGCAGGGCCGGTACGAGAGGGCGAACCTCGCTGGGCAGAAGTTCCATCAGCACGACCCCGACAATTGCCACTGGCATCGTCACGGTGCCGATGACTTTCACTCCGTAGCGCTTCTCGGCTATCAGCGTGAGGGCGGCAAGCGTCCACACAAAACTCAGCAGCATTTCATAAATGCTAGCGAAGGGAGGGTGGCCGGCCTCATACCAGCGATGTGCCACCGCGCCGGTATTGGCGATGAGGCCGGCCCAGGTCGCCAAGGAGGCGAACTTGATATACGAATCTGTGCCGGTGATGCCGAAGCCGAGATACAACGCGCCCGCACCCGCATAAAACACGAGCGCGGCATAAAGGAGATTGGCTTCGCTGAGAACGCTTCCAGTCTTCACTACGTTCAGAAAAGCGATGAACAGCAGGAAAGCGATGCTGAGTCCTACCATGACGACCAGAGTCGTTCCAGTCGCGGGATGCTGCTCCACTCTTGCTCGCGCCATACGTGCTTCCTTTCCTTTCGTAGATGAATCTATCGTCCGGCGATCGATGCGCCTGGGACCGACTCGGCTAGCTTTTCCGCAGCCGTGGTTTCCGGTTGCAGCTCTTTCTGAATCTGCTCGACTAGTTTCTTGAACCTGATTTCGAAGGCGTCCCGGTTGCGATTCGCGGTGCCGCCAACCCAGAGAACGAGGTGTCCGCTGGCATCGCGCGCAGGGACTATCCAGAAGCGAACGTGAATCACATAGAAGACGAAGGTTAGGCCGACCGCCATGAGCACCACGCCGGACCATACGGCCCACTGTCCGGGCTCGTGTGAGACCTGAAGTCCCGTATAGAAGCCGGTCTTCAGATCTTTCGGATCAAAGCTGTAGGGAGAGTTCGCATTCTCTGCGATGCCGGGAATTGCCGGCAGCCAGACGTTGATGCTCGCGTTCTTG